>JBHEPF010000037.1:0-21108 GCA_046260445.1 Dermatophilaceae bacterium
GCGCTGCTCGACCCGGCCGCCCTCGGAGACGGGTCGGCCTACCACCGCATCAAGGCGGACGCCGTCACCTCCGCGCAGCTGTGGAGCGACCGTGCCAAGGTGCCGGCGGCGTACCGCACGTCAATCGCCTACTCCCTCAGCAGCGTGCTGGCCTTCGTGGAGCAGCACGGTGACGGCGACCTCGTGGTCGTCATGCTTGGCGACCACCAGCCGTCGACCATCGTCAGCGGCTTCGGGGGAAACCACGACGTGCCCGTCAGCATCATCGCCCGCGACCCCGCAGTGCTCGGGCGCATCTCGAGCTGGGGTTGGCAGACCGGCCTGACTCCGGACCAGGATGCCCCGGTGTGGCCCATGGCCGACTTCCGCGACCACTTCCTCACGGCCTTCAGCGGCCCCGACACCGGTGTCACGGCTCCGGAGGGGGGGAAGCCGTAAAGGTGGAGGAACCGGGCACGCTGGAGCGAGTGCTCTGGAGGGCGCGCGCGGCGGCCTTCCCCACAGGTGAGTTCGTGGGGCAGGAGAGCTTCGTGCGCGCAAGCGAGGTGCTGTCCCTGGCACGTCGGGCCGGCATCGCCCCGGACATCCGCGTGCTGGATCTGTGCTGTGGTGTGGGAGGGCCGGGCCTGCACGTCGTCAGTGAGCTCGGCTGCCGGTATCTGGGCGTGGACTCCGATCCGCGATCCATCGCTCAGGCGCGACAGCGGGCCGTGGCACAAGGGCTCGCCGCCCGCTTCGAGGTCGCGACTTTGCCGCCCGTCCCCGCGGGTCTCTTCGACGTCGTTCTCCTCCTGGAGACCCTGCTCGCGTTCCGTGACAAGGCTGCCCTCCTGCAGGCGATCTCCTCGGCGCTCCCCGTGGGCGGACGCTTCGCCTTCACCGTGGAGGAGGGCGCTCCCCTCACCGCGAGAGAGCGAGAGGCGATGCCCGGGTCCGGCACGGTGTGGCCCGTACCCCTCGCTGAGCTCTTCTCCTCCGTGGAGGGTGCTGGGATGCGAGTGGTGTGGCACAGCGAGTGCACCTCAGCCCACCTTGTCACGGTGAGGGCGCTGCTCGGAAGCTACACCGCAGCTGCTCCAGAGGTGGCGGCCGCTGCCGGCGACGGCACCGTCGAAGACCTCCTCGCCTCACATCACTTATGGAGCACGTGGCTGCGGGAGGAGCGGATCCGAAAGTTCGGCGTCATCGCCGAGAAGGCTCAGAGCTCTCCCGCTCCGGCGTGACAAGCAGAGCGGGCACGGGTGCCACCGCGGGTCGACTTCAACGAATGAGTGCAGCGACTACTGCCTGCCCGTCGCCTGGTCGAGGGGTTGTATCTCGCGGGCGCTGCGCCTCGACACCGGTGCTCTCAGTCGACCAGGAAGAAGGGACAACCAGGGCGGCCGGCGGCTATCCCGATCTCGGGGTCTCCCTCTGTCTGTCTGTTCTCGCCCTTCGCTGGGAGGAAGAGGGTCCGGCCAGCGGTTGTGGTGGGCAGTGACCTGTCGGTCGCGGTGTGCCTGCTCACCCGCTTGACCACCGCCTCCGGATCGAGCCCGCACGCCCAACCACGCGCCTCGGCCCCGACCCTGCGATGACCCAGCTCGTGCAGCCGTGGGGCCTGGCTCCTCGTCGACCCGACATCGCTGCTCGCTGTCGAGGGTCGCGGTCTCCTTGGCCACAACTGTGGCCCCGGAACTCACTGGTCTCACCTCGCCAAAGGGCTTCGGACGTCATCGGCAGGTCGGTGAGCACCGCAACAGCCGCCTCCAGCATCGCGAGGGCGCTGATCCGGCGACGCCTGTACGTGCCCCGACGCGTGTCCCCTGGCGGCCAAGCGTGTGGCGCCAGGCTCCAGTTCGATCTGCTGCCCACGACGTGGCCTGTCCGAGGACCTTTCCCGGACACGGCACCTCTCCAGAACACGACGATGTCACCGTCGTTGCGCTTGGAGGCCTACATGAGGTCGCAGAAGCCGCTTCCTCGGGCGCACTCCCCCAGTCCTCTGTCTCGCGATCCACCTTGATGATGCGTTGTGCCATGCCGCTCTCGATGAGGCGGGAAGGCATGTCCTGCGGTGGGAAGCCTGTCGATCCGCGTAGTGCTCACCCGATGAGTGACCGAATGAAGTCGTTGGTCGGTGGGTCGGTGGAGTAGATGCCGACTCCCTGCATCCCCCGAGTGAGCAGCACCTTGTAGACGTTCTTCACGAGCCGCTCGAACTCCGAGTCAGAGAGTGCGGATCGACTGCGCAGGGCGGGGTCCCTGTTGGCGTCGCGCATGGTCCGCCACGACCCGTCGCGCCACACGAGGTCGGGTCCGATGATCACGCCGGCGAAGTCATACTCGAACCCCTGTGCCGTGTAGACACAGCCGACCTGACCTGCTCCTGCAGGATCCGTCGCCCATAGCGGCGCGGGTGGCGCGCCTCCGAGCGAACGGTCGCCCTTGAGGTTCCACGGCCGAGACCAGTCGCCGATGACGACGTCGGGGACGAGGCTGCCGTCCTTACGCGGATCACTCCACGGCCAGCAGAAGCCTGCTGTCAGACGCGCGCCGTAGCCCTCCGACTCGCGGGCGGATCGCCAGATATCGAGCTCCTGCGCAGTGTCCATGACCATCACAGAGAAGTCGTCATCACCGTCCCAGGACACAGGACCGCCATCCCGGACCCCCAGGAGCCGCTCGACCCATCCGACGTAGGCGAGCGACCCTCCGCACCGGAACTGGTCGTCGAGTGACACGCTCAGCACGTCGATCCCCCGCGCGGCCGCCGCGGCATGGATGTCGGCGACGGTGCCCAGCTCTCCTGGACGCACCACCTGGTTCTGGTCCAGGAGGAAGACCGGGGTGCGCGCGGCGGACAACAGCTCATCGATCTGCGGGCGCCCAGTGCGCAGTGCCGCCCGGGTGTACCTGTTGGCAGACGTCTCCCGGATCCGGTGCGCCTCGTCGAGGATGAGCACGTCGAGCTCGTTGGGCTCAGCGTCCATGAACGAGTTGAAGTACTGGAAGGTCTTGCGCACCCGCGGAGAGCCCTTGGCCGCGACCTTGCGCAGGGTCTGTGTGAATGACTGCGATCCGGTTGCGTGCACGACAGTGCGGCCTTCGCGGGCCAGCTGGCCCATGAGCGAGAGCGCGATGACGCTCTTGCCTGATCCCGGCCCGCCGGCAACCACGACGGCGGTCTTGGTGTTCTGACGTCGCGCGTTCTCCACTGAGTGGCGGACGTACTCGTACGCCTCGCGCTGCTCATCGAGAAGGACGAACACCTCTCGATGCTGAACCTCCTCGGCCGCCAGGGCCATGAGCTGCTTCGATGGTGCGATCTTGCTGCTCAGCAGAAGATCCGCAGCCTGCGCTCCAGATGTGGGTGCGAAGACAGACTTCAGGTACTCCTGGAATGCACCCCGCCGCTGGCCGGTGAAGATGCGTGCAGCCGCGTCCGGCCGGTCCAGCAGGTCGGCAACCCCGAAGTCGGTGGCGTTATGCAGGTAGGCAAGCGTGGAGACCCGGTCCGGATGCTCCTCGAGGACAGCCGCGAAGTCCTGCAGGTACTCGCCGTACGCATGCACCTGGTCGACGGGATGAAGTACCGGCCTGGGATAGCCATGCACAGACACCAACGTCTCGCTCTCTTCGAAGCGGTGCGCCTCGCTCCACTGCTTGAGCTCGACCACGACATATCTCGGCTCGCCCGACCCCGAGAAGCCAGCCAGCACCACGTCTGCTCGCTTGCTCGAGAGGGGGAGCTTGAACTCGAGCAGCATCTCCACGGCCCCCAGGCCGGCGTCGACAAGGTCTGCGGCGAGGACGGGGATGCTGCGTTCCCAGGAACGCCGCTCCGCCAGACCTGGCCGGTGCCCCACGGAGATCGCCAACTGCTCGGCAAGCCTCTCTGCGAGGTCCCGCTCGAAGCGCGAGACATTCGCCGCGGAATGGCGAAGCAAGGACGACAACAGTGAACTCCCGGGCAGCACGACATGGCGTGCGGGGGAGCATGTCCGTCGAAGGAAGCTCGTCGATCCGCGTAGGGCAACACTCTAGACACAGGCAGCGCCGGTTTGGCTCCCTAGGATCGGCACCATGGACCAGTCCACGACGAGCGACTCCCAGCCCTACGGACTCACCGACCTTCAAGCAGAGCTCCGCGCTTTTCGCGAGGAGCGCGACTGGGCGAAGTTCCACGATCCGAAGTCGCTGATCCTCGCTCTCGTAGGCGAGGTTGGCGAGCTGGCCGAGCTCTTCCAGTGGATCCCGGCCGACAGGGCCGTCGCGGCCTTCGGCGAGGGCCTGAAACAGCAGCGTGCGGCGGAAGAGATGAGCGACATCCTCATCTACCTGCTCGGGCTCGCCGACGTCCTCGACGTCGACCTGCTCGTGGCGGCACGCAGCAAGCTCGCCGCCTCCCGGCAGCGGTTCCCGGCGGACGAGCTGCGGGGTGTGGCCCCGGAGAAACACTGACTCGACACACGACAACGGCGCCCCGAGAGCCGAGTCATCGGGGCGCCGTTGTGTCTGTGGGTGGCGGCGGGCGTGAGCCCGCCGCCGGGTGGGTCAGCTGCAGCCGGAGGTGCTCCCGCAGCCTTCGCACACGTAGCAGGAGCCGGCGGGGCGCATCTTCGTCCCGCAGGTCATGCAGATGGGTGCGTCCGCAGCCTTCTTGTCACCGAACTTGGCGAGCAGGTCGGCCGAGGAGTGGATCTCGGAGGAGACCTCACGAGCCGAGGCCGCGCCCGCACCGGAGTGCACCGCCGACGCATCGAGAGAGTGCTTGTCCTCCGGTGCCCGGGAAGGAGCAGCCTTGGCCTCCTCCTCGCGGCGCTTCATCGAGATGCCGACGCCCTGGCTGTACGCCTCCAGCTCGTCCTCGAGTGCCTCCTCGTCGGTGTCGTCGACCGAGGCCGCATACGAGCCGGTCTCGAGCTGGCGGGCCCGCTCCTCAGCGGTGTGGATGCCCATGAACGAGCGCGTCTCGAAGTCGAGGTGGTCCAGCGCGAGCCGACGGAAGACGTAGTCCATAAGGCTCTGAGCCATCCGCACGTCCGGGTCGTCGGTCATGCCGGCCGGCTCGAATCGCATGTTCGTGAACTTCTCGACATAGGTCTCGAGCGGCACGCCGTACTGCAGGGCGACCGAGATCGCGATCGAGAAGGCATCCATCATTCCGGCGAGGGTCGAGCCCTGCTTGCCGAACTTGAGGAACAGCTCGCCGAGGCGGCCGTCGTCGTAGTTGCCCGCGGTGAGGTATCCCTCGGCCCCGCCGACGGCGAACGACGTCGTCTGGCTCATCCGGCGCTTCGGCAGGCGCTCGCGCGTCGGCCGGTAGACGACCTTCTCGACGATCTGCGGAGCGGCCTTGGCCGCAGCACCATCGGCAGCCGCAGCGTCGGCGTCGGCCTTGGCGTCCTTCGCCGTGGACCCACCGTCGGAGAGCGGCTGACCGACCTTGCAGTTGTCGCGGTAGACCGCGAGCGCCTTGAGGCCGAGCCGCCAGCCCTGGATGTAGACGTCCTCGATGTCCTCGGCCGTGGCCGTCTCGGGCAGGTTGACCGTCTTGGAGATCGCGCCGGAGAGGAACGGCTGGACCGCTGCCATCATCCGCACGTGTCCCATCGGCGGGATCGCCCGCGCACCCATGGCGGTGTCGAAGATCTCGTAGTGCTCGGTCTTCAGCCCCGGGGCGTCGATGACGTGGCCCTTGTCGGCGATGTACTCGACGATCGCCTCGATCGTCTCCCCCGCATACCCCAGCTTGCGCAGCGCGCGCGGGATGGTGAGGTTGACGATCTGCATCGACCCGCCACCGACGAGCTTCTTGAACTTCACCAGCGAGAAGTCCGGCTCGACGCCCGTGGTGTCGCAGTCCATCATGAAGCCGATCGTGCCGGTCGGCGCGAGCACCGAGGCCTGCGCGTTGCGGTAGCCGTTCTTCTCGCCGAGCTTGACGACGTCGTCCCAGGCCTGCGTCGCATACCGGTGGATGTCCTTGTCCATCGTGCCCAGGGTGCGGACCGCGTCGTTGGCGGCCTGGTGCTTGCGCATGACCCGCTTGTGCGCGTCGGCGTTGCGGGCATACCCGGCGTAGGGGCCGACGACCGCGGCGAGCTCCGCCGAGCGCTTGTAGGCCGCGCCGGTGAGCAGCGAGGTGATCGTCGCCGCGAGCGCCCGGCCGCCCTCGCTGTCGTAGCCGTGACCGGTCGCCATGAGCAGCGCGCCGAGGTTGGCGTAGCCGATTCCGAGCTGCCGATAGTCACGGGTCGTGTCACCGATCGACTCGGTCGGGAAGTCGGCGAAGCAGATCGAGATGTCCATCGCGGTGATGACGAGCTCGGTGACCTTCTGGAAGGTCGCGGTGTCGAAGGTCTCGTCCTCGCGGAGGAACTTCAGCAGGTTGAGCGAGGCGAGGTTGCACGAGGAGTTGTCGAGCGACATGTACTCCGAACACGGGTTGGACGCGGTGATCCGCCCGGTCTCGGGGTTGGTGTGCCAGTCGTTGATCGTGTCGTCGTACTGCATGCCCGGGTCGGCGCACTCCCACGCCGCATTGGCGATCTTGTGCATGAGGTCACGGGCGTCGACTGTCTCGATGACCTCGCCGGTCTGGCGGGCACGCAGGCCGAACTCGGTGCCCTCCTCGACCGCGCGCATGAACTCGTCGGTGACGCGGACGCTGTTGTTGGCGTTCTGGTACTGGACGCTGACGATGTCCTTGCCGCCGAGGTCCATGTCGAACCCGGCGTCGCGCAGGGCCCGGATCTTGTCCTCCTCGCGAGCCTTGGTCTCGACGAACTCCACGATGTCGGGATGGTCGACGTCGAGGACGACCATCTTCGCGGCGCGACGGGTGGCGCCACCGGACTTGATCGTGCCGGCCGAGGCGTCGGCGCCGCGCATGAAGCTGACCGGACCGCTCGCCGTCCCACCGGAGGAGAGCAGCTCCTTGGACGAGCGGATCCGCGAGAGGTTGAGGCCGGCGCCGGAGCCGCCCTTGAAGATGAAGCCCTCCTCCTTGTACCAGTTGAGGATCGAGTCCATCGAGTCGTCGACCGAGAGGATGAAGCAGGCGCTGACCTGCTGCGGGCTCTTGGTGCCGACGTTGAACCACACCGGGGAGTTGAAGCTGAAGATCTGGTGCAGGAGCGCATACGTCAGCTCGTGCTCGAAGATCTCCGCGTCCTCGGGGCTGGAGAAGTAACCGTGCTCCTTGCCCGCCTTGGTGTAGGTGAGGACGACCCGGTCGATGAGCTGCTTGAGGGTGCGCTCACGCTCCGGCGTGCCGAGGGCGCCGCGGAAGTACTTCGTCGTCACGATCGTGCTCGCGTTGACGCTCCAGAACTCCGGGTACTCCACCCCGCGCTGCTCGAAGATCGTCTCCCCCGTCTTCCAGTTCTGCTGGACGACGTCGCGCCGCTCCCAGGTCACCTCGTCGTACGGGTGCACCCCCGGGGTCGTGTAGATGCGCTCGATCTGTGCCCCCTTGGCCTTCTTCGCTCCTGCGCGGGACCGGGCGGTCTCGGTCATGTCTTGCTCCTTCGTCTGCTCTCGGATATTCGGTTCGTCGTTCTGGTGTGTCGTTCGGTGCTGTTCGTGCGCTGGTCTTCGTTCGGTTCTGTTCCTGCGGTTGTTCTGTGGCCGGCTCCGCCGACGGCTCTTGTATGCGTCAGTCGCCTGCCGCGCTCGGCTGCGGCTCGACGCCCGTCGCCTCGCGCTCGGCTCTCAGGAGGGTGATGGCCGCCTCGAAGTCCTCGAGGCTCTCGAATCCCTGGTAGACGCTCGCGAAGCGCAGATAGGCGACCTCGTCGAGCTCGTGCAGCGGCTCGAGGACGGCCATCCCGACCTCGTGGGCGTCGACCTCGGCGCTGCCCTGGGCCCGGATGGTCTCCTCGACCTTCTGGGCCAGGAGGGCGAGCTGGTCCTCGGTGACCGGCCGGCCCTGGCAGGCCTTGCGGACTCCGACGAGGACCTTGCTTCGGCTGAACGGCTCGGAGGCGCCGGAGCGCTTGATGACCGACAGGCTCGTCGACTCGGTCGTGCTGAAGCGGCGGTTGCACTCCGGGCACTGGCGGCGCCGGCGGATGGTCGAGCCGTCGTCTGCGGTGCGCGAGTCGATGACGCGCGAGTCGGTGTGCCGGCAGAACGGACAGTGCATGACGGGCCTCCTCGCTCGCGTGTTGTTGGGGTGGTGCTGCAGCTGTGCTGCGGATCTGACAGGGTCTGCTTCCTGGCGATGTGGACAAGTCAGTGGTCAGGCTGTGGGTAGCCGCTGTTTCGCTGTGGATGAGCGGTGCACAAGATGTGGGTGAACTACATCTGTGTAACCACTAGATCTAGGAATCTAGTCCCTTCTCGACCACAAGAGCAAGGAACGCGTCGACAAATTTCTCCCACTCGCGTGATCGTCGGCGTGTCGCCCTCGGCGAGACCCTCGCGCGAGGTGGTCGGGGGGCAGCAGGCGGCTGGTCGCGGCGCTGAAAGCGGCGTGTCGACGGCGTGTCGCGCTCATCCATCCGCCATCCGCCATCCGCGAGGTACGGGGGCGCGTTGACAACGAGGCCGGATAGCCGCCGCAGAACCGTCCCTCGCGAGAGGGGTCTCGCCTGAGGTGCGGTCGAGGGCGAGGTCCACGCCACGCGAGGTGCGCGACAGCCAAGGATGGATCCCAGAGCGGCGCCGCCGTCAATGTGACAGCGGCGCCGCAGGCCAGCAGAGAGGTGCGCTGCGTGGCCGGCCCTGAGTGGGGTCGAGACACTCAGGGACCTGGAGACCGGGACGCGCCCGCTCAAGATGCGGCGACCCGGAAGACCTCAGGAGGCCGGGATGACGATGACCTGGCCGGCGGTGACATGGGTCGAGGGAAGGTTGTTCGCGAGCTGGATCTGGGCGACGGCCTCGGCGACCGGGACGCCGGGCATCTCCGCCACGGCGATCTGGGAGAGCGTCTGGCCCGAGCGGACCTCGACCGAGCCGAGCGGCGCGGTCGCGGCACCGGCTCCCCCGACACCGAGAAGCGTGGTGACCAGCACGGCAACCACCGACAGGGTGACGGCGAGACGGACCCAGCGCGGCACGGCGAGCACTGCCGGGCGCCGGTCTGCGGCATCGGCTCTACCGGCGCCACCATCGATGACCACGAGCCGCGGACGGCTCGCCGGGGTGTGAACCGGGAGGGTGTCCCACGCTGCTGCAGTCGACATCTGTCTCTCCTTCAACTCTCGCTGTGTTCTCTCGCCTATCGGCGGTCCGATCGGACATACGTTCGATCGAACACCTGTCCAATGTCTAGCACGTATGTTCGAAGAAAGACAAGACACGCTCGAACATATGTTTGGCACACGTGTTCGGTAGCGCGTAGTCTCATCTCACACCAAGGAGCCAATCAGGGGCCACTGACAGTGCTACTTCGCAGCACGATCAGCCCTTGTCGTGGATGGGAGAGGACCCCTCGATGAGCACACACCGCAGACAGCGAACTGCAGGTCGCCCGACGGAGGACCAGGTCCGGGCCCAGCTACGGCGCGCGGAGAAGGCCGCGGCCGAGAGTGAGTTCGCCGACACCCCCACGCGCGAGGAGGAGCGCCGCCTCCTGCTCGAGGAGGGCTCCGTGCACGAGCTGCCCGACCGCGAAGGTGACGGTGGCCTGACCGCCCGGCAGCGTCGCATACTCGAGGTCATCCGCAACTCCATCGACCGGCGCGGCTACCCGCCGGCGGTGCGCGAGATCGGTGAGGCCGTCGGCCTCAACTCCCCCAGCTCCGTCGCCCACCAGCTGACCCAGCTCGAGCGCAAGGGCTACATCCGGCGCGACCCGATGCGCCCGCGCGCGCTCGAGGTCGTCGACCCCAACGCCCCAGACCTGGGCGGCTACCGCGGACACGACCCGCACTCGCGCCCGTCCGTGTCCAGCGCCGACCCGGACGCGACGGCCGACGAGACCGGTATGCGCGACGACCGGCCCGAGGCGACCTATGTCCCCGTCTTGGGCCAGATCGCGGCCGGGGTTCCGATCACGGCCGAGGAGGTCGTCGAGGACGTCTTCCCGCTCCCCCGCCAGCTCGTCGGCGAGGGCTCGCTGTTCCTCCTCAGGGTCCAGGGCGACTCGATGGTCGATGCCGCGATCTGCGACGGCGACTGGGTCGTCGTGCGCCAGCAGGCGACGGCGGACAACGGCGACTTCGTCGCGGCGATGCTCGACAACGAGGCGACCGTCAAGACCTTCAAGCGCCGCGACGGCAAGGTGTGGCTGATGCCGCACAACCCCGACTACGAGCCCATCGACGGCGACCACGCCACCATCCTCGGCAAGGTCACGGCGGTCCTGCGGCGGGTCTGAGGTCCAGGCAGCGTGTCAGCGCTTCGCCGCCACGGGGTCCTGCTGACGGAGAGTCTGAGCGCTGGCCTCAGGGGTGAGGTCGAGCCGACGCAGGAGCTGGGCGTTGAGGGCCACGACGACCGTCGAGGCCGACATGAGCATCGCCCCGATGGCCATCGGCAGGACGAACCCCACGGGGGCGAGGACCCCCGCAGCGAGCGGGACGGCGACGATGTTGTAGCCGGCCGCCCACCACAGGTTCTGCTTCATCTTGCGATAGCCGGCGCGCGAGAGCTGGATGACCGACAGCACCGACCGCGGGTCGTCGCTGGCCAGAACGACTCCGGCCGAGGCGATCGCCACGTCGGTGCCCGCGCCGATCGCGATTCCGACGTCAGCCTGCGCCAGCGCGGGGGCGTCGTTGACGCCGTCGCCGACCATGGCGACCGTGCGGCCCTGGTCCTGCAGCCGCTTGACCTTGTCGGCCTTGTTCTCCGGCCGCACGCCGGCGAGCACCTCGTCGATCCCGAGGTTGTTCGCGACGGCGCGGGCGACGGGCTCCGCGTCGCCGGTGATCATCACGACGTGGATGCCCAGGTGGTGCAGGGTGTCGACCGCCTCGCGAGACTCCTCACGCACCTGGTCCGCTACCGCCAGGGCACCGACGACCTGACCGTCACGGACGACGTGCAGGACGGTCGAGCCCTGCTCGCCCCACTCCTGTGAGTCCCGTAAAGGCTCCAGGCCCTCCTCCTCGAGCAGGTACGGCCCACCCACTCGCACGATGGTCCCTTCGACGCTGCCGGTGACGCCGACAGCCGCGGCTGATGAGAAGTCGCTCGCTGAAGAGAACTGCAGATCGCGCTCCTGCGCTGCCCGCACGATCGCCCGAGCCAACGGGTGCTCGCTGTCGGCCTCGACGGCGGCCGCCAGGCTGAGGACCTCGTCCTCGGACAGCCCTTGAGCCGGGGAGATGTGCCCGACTGCGGGCTCACCCCGGGTCAGGGTGCCGGTCTTGTCGAAGAGGACCGTGTCGACGACACGGGTCCGCTCCAGCGCCATCCGGTCCTTGATGAGCACCCCGCCCTTGGCTGCGCGTTCGGTCGTGATCGACACCACGAGTGGGATGGCCAGGCCCAGGGCGTGTGGACAGGCGATGACCAGCACCGTGATGGCCCGGATGAGAGCCGTGTTCGGCGTCGACACCGAGACCCAGACGATCGCGGCGATGAGCGCCGAACCGAGGGCGAACCAGAACAGCCACCCGGCCGCCCGGTCCGCCAGACGCTGCGCGCGGGTCGACGAGCTCTGCGCGTCGGCGACCATTCGCTGGATCCCCGCGAGAGCCGTGTCGTCACCCACCGCAGAGACCCGGACCCGGATCGCAGAGTCGGTCGCGACGGTCCCGGCCACCACGGTGTCGCCGACAGTGCGCCGCACGGTCGTGGACTCACCGGTGATCATCGACTCGTCCACCGCCGCCGCGCCGTCCACGACCTCGCCGTCCGCCGGCACCCGCGCACCCGGGCGGACCACGACGACGTCGCCGACCTCGAGCTCGCTCGGCGACACGGTGACGGTGCGGTCACCCTCGACCCTCTCGGTCTGGTCGGGCAGGAGGGCTGCCAGCGACTCCAGCGCGGAGGAGGTCTGCGCCAGGGAGCGCATCTCGATCCAGTGGCCGAGCAGCATGATGACGATGAGCAGCGCCAGCTCCCACCAGAAGTCCAGGCTGTGCGGGAGCAGTCCGAGGCTGGCGGCGAGCGATGAGACGAAGGCGACGGTGATCGCCATGCCGACCAGCAGCATCATCCCCGGCTTGCGCTGTCTGATCTCCTCGATCGCGCCGGTGTAGAACGGGCGTCCACCCCAGACGTACATCACGGTGCCCAGCACGGGCGCCACCAATGAAAGCCCGGGCACGGCCGGCAGCTCGTAGCCGAGCAGGTCGGCGAACATCCCGCTGGTCAGGACGGTCGGCACCGCCAGGGCGAGCATGATCCAGAACAACCGGCGGAACATCGCCACGTGATCTCCGTGGCCCTCGTGGCCCTCGTGGCCCTCGTGGCCCTCGTGGCCCTCGTGGCCCTCGTGGCCTTCGTCGCCGTCCTGGCCCTCGTGACCGTCGTGGTCCGCACTGGGCGCGTGATCCGCGTGATCCGCGTGGCCGTCAAGGGCTTTCTGGCTGGGGTGCTTCCACGTCATGTCGTCGCCTTCTCCTGTCGCGCCGAGTGCGAATCTGGTGACTCATAGCCCGGCTGATGAACGGCGTGCACAGCCCACCATATACCCCCAAGGGGTATATGGTCACTCCCACAGGCACCGTGTTCTACTCCTGGTCGGAGAACGCCTCCACCATGCGTCGCTCACCCGAGACGATGATGAGGTCGCCCTCGTTCACGACCGAGGTGGGGGTCGCATACGAGAACTCCTTGCCCACGCTCTTGATCCCAACGATCGTCACGCCGTACCGTTGGCGCACGCCGGCCTCCGCCAACGTGCGACCCAGCAGGGCGCGCGGTGGGGAGGTCTTGACGATCGCATACCCGTCGTCGAACTCGATGTAGTCGAGCATGCGCCCGCGGACCAGGTGGGCCACTCGCTTGCCCATCTGGTGCTCGGGCCGCACGACGTGCGCGACGCCGACCTGGGACAGGATCTCCGCCTGGGAGGTCGTGATCGCCTTCGCCCAGACGTCGGTGACGCCGAGCTTGCGCAGCACGAACGCGGTGAGCACGCTCGCTTCGAGGTTGTGGCCGATGCTGATGACAGCCTTACTGAACTCACCGACACCGAGCTGCTCCATGGCCTGGATGTCGGTGGCGTCGGCCTGGACCACGTGGGTCCAGCGTCCGGCGAGGTCCTGGACGCGTTTGGGGTCGTTGTCGATGGCGAGGACCTGAACACCGTCGCGCTCGAGCTCGTCGGCGAGGGACTTGCCGAACCTGCCGAGACCGATGACGACCACTCCGCCCGACTGCCCGATTCGCTTAGCCAATGAGGGGTGCTCCTTCCGGGTAGCGGTAGCGGCGGTTCCGCTGCCGAAGTGCCAGCGCCGAGACCAGGGTGATCGGTCCCAGGCGACCGAGAAACATCAGGGCGACGAGCACGAGCTGCCCGGGACCGCCGATCTCCGGCGTGATGCCCGTGGAGAGGCCGACTGTCGCGAAGGCGGACGTCGTCTCGAACAGTACGTCCCGGAACGGCAGGTCGGTGAGTTCGGTGAGCAGCATCGTTCCTCCCATCACGGCAGCCACCCCGAGGAGTGCCACGGTGATGGCCTGGCGGATGACGCGGTGGTCGATGCGTCGGTCGAAGGCGATGACGTCCTCGTCCCCGCGGACCTCGGCGACGATGACGAAGAACAGCACAATGAAGGTCGTCACCTTCAGGCCACCAGCGGTGCCGGCCGAGCCACCCCCGACGAACATGAGCATGATCGTCGCAAGCAGGGTCTCGTCGGTGACGGCGCCGTAGTCCCAGGCGTTGAAGCCCGCCGTGCGCGGCTGCACAGCGTGGAACCACCCGCCGAGCAGCCGCTCCATGGGCGCGAGAGCTCCCAAGGTGCCCTGGTTGGTCCACTCGGTGAGCGTGATGAAGGCAGTACCACCGGCAAGGAGGACTCCCGTCATAGCCAGGGTCAACCGCGTGTGCAGGCTCCAGGTGCGTGCGCGTTGGTTTCGTATGAGCTCGACGAGGACGGGGAAGCCGAGACCGCCGATGACGATGGCGACCGAGATCGGCATGAGGATGAAGCCGTCGGTGAGGAACCCCATGAGGTTGTCACTGAACAGCGCGAACCCGGCGTTGTTGAACGATGAGACGGCGTGGAAGACGCCGTGCCAGGTCGCCGTGCCCCACTCGGCGTCGTACGTGGAGCGGAAGCGCACCGTGAGCAGGACCGCGACGACACCCTCGACGACGACCGTGATGAGGAAGACGCCCTTGAGGACCCTGCGCACGTCCCCCGGGCCGAGGCTGCGCGTCTCCGCAGCCGCGGTCAGCCGCGTGCGTAGTCCCATCCGCCGGGAGAGGAAGAGCGCGATGAGCGAGGCCAGGGTCATGATCCCGAACCCGCCTACCTGGATCAGCGCAAGGATGATCACCTGTCCGGTCAGGCTCCAGTAGGTCGCGGTGTCCACGGCAGTCAGTCCGGTGACGCACACCGCGCTCGTCGCGGTGAAGATGGCGGTGACGAAAGGCGCACTCCCCTGGCCGGCCCGCGAGACCGGCAACATGAGCAGCACCGTGCCGATGAGAGCCGCCAGGAGGAAGGCGGTGACGAGCACCTGGGCGGGGTGCCGGAAGACGGATCGTCGCGGACCCGTCTCGGGCGCCCGGCTGAGGAACACCCCGCAAGGATGGCAGAGAAGCCCACCCACCGCTGCCGGTCGCGGTCTCGGCGGCCGACCCACACGTCACGGCACGAGGAACTCAGCCTCCGAGGGGCCGATGTCACGGTCCACCATGTCAAGGTGACCGCAGCGGACGCAGGTGAGAAGGACGGTGCGGTCGGGACGCCGCTTCCGCTTCCACTTGTGTCCCAGCAGGAGGCACTTCCATGAGCGCCGTGCCATGGTCGGGATGGTACGCCCGGAGTCGCCGACGCACTAGAGGTCTGGCGCCAAACGACCGTTCCGTCCCGGACGCCGGCGAGCACGGCATACGGACAGTCGGCGTGCAGGGGATCAGGTGACGATGATCTGCACGAGCAGGATCTTGAGGATGAGCCCAAGGGCGAAGAGGGCGGCGTAGCCGGCCTCGACCCGCTCGTCGGTGACTCGGCTGTTGGCATAGGCGAGGATCGCGGGTTGCCCCACGAAGCCGGCCAGAGCACCTGCTGCCCGCGGAGTGCTGACCCCCGCCAGCCGCGCAACCACGATGAAGAGCACTCCGGCCACGACGGTGATCACGACGGCGGCGATGATGACTCGAAGTCCCGTCATCGTCAGCGCCTGGGACGCGAACGCCTGGCCGGATGCCAGACCGGTGGCACCGAGGAACAGCAGCAGTCCGAGCTGGCGGATGGTGAGGTTGGCGGCGAGCGGCAGACCCCAGACCAGCGGGCCCGTCCGCTCCAGCCGGCCGAGCAGGATGCCGATGACGAGGGGTCCGGCGGCCGACCCGAGAGCGAAGCTGAGCCCGCCGGGCAGGGGCAGGGTGACCAGCCCGACCGCCAGGCCGATCGCCACACCGACACCGAGGGTGACCGCGTCGACCTCGCTCACCTTGCGCTCGGAGTCCCCGAACAGGCCTCCCACGTCGCCCAGGCGTCCACGGGGCACGACCACCCTCACCCGGTCACCCAGCTCGAGGACGAAGTCCTCCGAAGCCAGCAGGTCCAGGTCGCCGCGCTTGACCCGAGTGACGATCCCGTCGAACCGTCCGGGCAGGTCGAGATCGCCGACGGTCCGTCCCGCAACACGCCGGTCCGAGACCACGAAACGGCGGTAGTCCACCTCTCTGCGGTCATGTGCGAGGTGCTCGTCGACACGCTCGCCCAGGTGGTCCCGAGCGCGGCTCACCGACTCGGCCGGCCCCACCATGACGACGCGGTCACCGACCTTGAGCTCCTCCCCCGGCCGCACGACTCGGGTGCGGCCGCCCCGTGCCAGGTAGGAGAGCCGCACGCCTCCGCCGGCCACCCCTGGGATGTCGGCCAGCATGGACGGCCGCTCCACCTCCACCGAGATGTCGATGAGTCGTTGCCCGGCGAGGGAGTCGGGGTCGCGGCGCGCCGGCCACGGGCGGCTCAGGATCACTGCGACAAGCAGGATCGTCATGATCACGCCGACGGGGTAGGCGAGCGAGTAGCCGACCGCGGGCTCGTTGGTGCCGGCGCGCTCAGCCGCCGTTGCCAACGCCGGCGTGGAGGTGAGCGCTCCGGCGAAGGTCCCCCCTGCCAGGGCCCGACTCAGCCCCAGCGCACCGCCGATGACGATCGCCAGTCCGGTGACGACCACGAGGACCAGGCTCGCGCCGGCCATGAGGGGCAGCTGGCTGCGTAGGTCGCGGAAGAAGCTGTTGCCCGCCGAGAGTCCGACCGTATACACGAAGAGAGCCAGCCCCAGGGTCTGCATCAGTCCAAGACCCTCCCCGAGCCTCGGATCCAGCGCACCGATGCCGAGGCCGACGAACAGCGCGCCAGCGGGGCCGAAACGCAACGGGCCGAGCGGGATCGCGCCGATGAGGGTGCCGAGCGCGACGACGATCATCATCGTCAGCAACGGTGAGGAGGCCAGCACGTCAAGCATGGCGCAAGCCTCTCACCCACGACGGGGCGCTGGGCTCAGGCGCTGGGCTCAGAAGGGCACCTGGGTCGTGAGCAGCCCCGTGGCCGGCGCGCGGCCGCTGATCGCCCGGCAGAACTCGAACGGGTCCATCGCGATGTGCTCCCCGTCGCCCTTCTGCCAGCGTCCGCCTGCGGGACCGGTCAGCTCGAGGGTGTACGGCATCCGGTGCCGCCCGGCCCACTCACGCACGACGTCGTCGATGATGACGCCCTCGTGATCGGCGGTCGCGTCCATCGGGACCCCGCTCGCGCGCGTGATGTCGATGCGGTGCATGAACGGGTCGCGGGTCAGGATGACATCGAAGAGGTAGCCGAACGTCCACCACCCGTCCCCCTCGTCGTTCATCGCCTGGCCACGGAGGAACGCCGGTGCGCGGCGGCGGTTCCGGGCCGCCTTCGGGGCCACGGCGCGGATCTCGGCGACGAGCTCACTCGTTGTCAGCGCGGCGTTCTTCTCGACCTGCAGGTTGGTCAGCGCGTCGATCATCAGGCCACCGTTGCGTTTGGCCAGCCGGGTCGCGGTCGTCTGCTGCCGGGCCATCTCGGGGACGGAGGCCACCATCTGGATCATCCCCAGCATGTGCCCTGCCATCGCGCGCACGTCCCACCCGGGACAGTCGGTCTCGACCGCCCACTGCTCGGACGTGAGCCGATCCAGGAGGTCGGCGACCCGCGCATACTCCGTTTCGGCGAGCCGGGCAGCCACCTCACGGTCGAACTGGGCGCGGCGGGCATGCTTCTTGTCGGTGTGTTCGTGGGACTGGATGCTCATCACTGCTCCTTGTGAGTTGGGTTGTGTACTAAGGAAGGTCGAAGGTGTCGGCGAGCATGTCGACGGCGCGGTCCACAAGGCGGCTCCACCGCTCCCCGCCGGGGTCGTTGGCCTGCTGCGAGTCGACGAGCCCCCCGACCACCGCGGTGTACAGGTCGAGGTCCTCCTGCGCCGTGATCCCGTGGCAGGCGAAGACCTCCCGGGCCAGGTCGAGCGTCGCGACGGCGGGCGCGTAGGCCTCGGCGCTCGGCTCGAAGCCCGGAATCGTCCGCAGGTTCATCAGCTGGTGGCGGGGCAGGTCGTTGACAGCGAAGTCGAAGAACGTGCGGGCGGCGAACCGGAGCGCTTCCCGCCCGTCGTCCGGGGCCTGGTCCTTGACGCCCTCGAAGATCGCGAGGCACTCGCTCCAGGCCTGCCCGAACATCGCGTCATAGATCGCGTGCTTGGAGTCGAAGTGCGTGTAGAGCGAGGGTGCCCGCATGCCCACCCGGTCCGCCACCTCGCGCAGGGTGATCTGGGTGAGCCCCTGCTCACGCGCCACGGCCCAGGCGGCGTCGAGGATCTCGAGGCGTGTTGCCTCACGTCGTTCGGCTTTCCTATCACGGTTCGTTATCCCTAACACAGTTAGCATTGAACTACGTGGGAGGCTCATTGTCTAGAGGCTCAACGGGCCTTTTCTGTCAGCGGGTCGCGGGCCGGTGCGTCTCGTACATCCGCACCGACACCACGAGCGCGGAGACGACGCTGATCCCGGCGGCGACCCAGACGGCGGCGCGCAGGCTCCACAGGTCGGCGACGGCGCCGCCCATGATGGCGCCCACGGCATACCCCAAATCCCGCCAGACCCGGTAGATGCCGACGGCGCGGCCCCGCCACGTCGGGTGGGCGACGTCGCCGATCGCGGCGAGCAGCGTCGGGTAGACCATCGCCGTGCCGGCCCCGAGCACGACCGCCCCGAGCGCCCAGGTGGCGAACGAGTCGCCCATCGCGATCAGAGCCATGGCGGCGGCCTGGCCGAGCATGCCGACGGTGATGAGGTGCTTGCGCCCCCACCGGTTGTCAATGGCCAGGTTGAGGTCCCCGCTGGTGGCCAGGTGAATGTCCCCGGCCCTCTGCTGTTTTTCAGTGGGTTGGTCGGTCACCTCCTTGGCGGGTTCGGGCGTGGCTCATGCGGTAGGACTGGCCGCTGGTGACCACGGTGGTGGCGTGGTGCAGGAGCCGGTCGAGCATGGAGACGGCGGTGGTGTGTTCGGGCAGGAACCGGCCCCAGTCCTCGAACGACCAGTGCGATGCCAAGCCCAGGGATCGGCGTTCGTAGGCGGCCGCGACGAACCGGAACAGCAGCTGGGCACCGGTGTCGTCCAGCGGAGCGAACCCGACTTCATCGACCAGGGTCACGTCGTTGCGCAGGAGGGTCTCGATGGTCTTGCCGACGGTGTTGTCGGCCAGGCCTCGATAGAGGGTCTCGACCAGGTCGGCGGCGGTCAGGTACCGCACCCGGTGGCCGGCGACGACGGCGGCGTGGCCGAGGGCGATCAGGGTGTGGGACTTGCCGGTGCCGGCCGGGCCGATCATGGCCAGGTTCTCGCTGGCGCGGATCCACTCCAGGGAGGTCAGGTACGCCCAGGTCGGTGCCGGGATGGAGGAGGCGGCCAGGTCGAACTCCTCGATCGTCTTGAGCACCGGGAAGGCTGCTGGTTTGAGACGGGCCCGCTGGTTGGAGGCGTCGCGGGCGGCGACCTCGGCCTCGACCAGGGCCCGCAGGGTCTCCTCGGGGGCCCAGCGTTGGGTCTTGGCGGTGAGCAGCAGCTCGGGTGCGACCTGGCGGATGGTGGCGAGCTTGAGCCGGCGCAGGCCCGCGGTGAGATCCGCGGGTAACGCTGGCGGGGTCTTGGCGGCCATCAGAACACCACCTCTGCGGCCGCTGGTGGGAGCAGATCAGTCGTGCTCGCAAAGGAATTGACAGCGGACAGCTGCGACGAGAGCGAGGGGGCGTACTCGGCCAGGGACCTGCCGGCCGCGACGGGCAGGTCGATGACGAGCGCTTCCCCGGCGGACCTCGGGTGTGGGGTGGCGGCGCCGACGGCGAGGATGGAGCGCACGTCGGCGGCTCGCCACCGGCTGAACGCCACCGCCCGCTCCAGCGCGGCGAGCATCGCCTCGCGGCCGTGGGCGGCGGTCAGGGTGTTCAGCTCGGCCAGCTCCGGACCGAGACGGGTGTGCCCGGCCGCGGCGGCACCGGCGATGAACGCCTGCGCGATCGGCCCGAGCCCGCAGAACTCCTTCTCCGCGCCCGTACGCGGACGGATCGCCCGCACCGGCGCTACCGGCCTGGGCCCGCCGTAGTGCTCATCAAGGATGGAGGCCTCACCAGGAGCGGTGAGGGGATGCTCGGCATGCACCGCGCCGGTCGTGACGTCCAGGACCACAACGCGTGGCCCGTCGACGAGGACGGCGACGGTGGCACCGACCAGCCGGTTCGGGACCGAGTAGCGGGCCGAGCCGAGCCGGATGGTGGAGAGCTTGTCGACCTTGCGGGTGATCGGTGCCGGGCCGATGCTCGGCCGCAGCGACGGCAACGCGGTCAGCAGCTCCCGCTCCGCGGCAAGCCGCTGGGTCGGGACCGCGCACGTCTCGCTGTGCCGGGTGGCGTTGACCTCCTCGCACCACGCGGCGGCGTCCTTGTTCGCGGCCGGCAGGTCCGCCAGCACCGTTGCCACGACGACGGACTCGTCGATGCTGGAACCGACCTCGAGGGCATGCTCGAGCATCAGCGGCCGCAGCAGATCCTCCTTGCCGTACCCGACGAGGTTCTCCACCAGGCCCTTGGACTCCGGGTCGGCCGCCTCGCAGAAGTCCGGCCGGAAACGGTAGTGGGTGGCGAAGCGAACATAGTCCGGGCTGGGCACGACCCGACCGGCGACCACGCCGCCTTTCAGGCAGCCCATCCGGTCCGCCAGGACCACCTTCGGTACCCCGCCCAGGACCTCGAAGCACTCCGCCAACAGGCCCAGCGTGGTGGCCTGCTGCTCATCAGCGGCCAAGCGCACGAACCGGATCCGCGACCACGCCAGCACCGCGCAGAAGATGTGCACCCCGGCGATCACGCCCCAGTCGATGACCAGATGCTCACCCGGGGACCACACCGCGGGACGCCGCACCCGGCCCTGCTGCTGGCGGTAGCTGCGCTTCTCCTGGGCGACCAAGCGCCGGAAGTTGCGGTCGAACCCGGATAGCCGGCCACCCGCGCTTTGGGCAGCAGCCGCTTGGCGCTGATCCGGCCCTTACCGGCCTTGACCGCGTCGGCGACCAGCGAACGGACGCTCTCGTAGTTGCTCGGCCGCGGCGCACGCACCGCACGCTCTCGTCCTGCCTGAGCCCGCTCGATCACCCGCTTGACCGTCTTGTGCGTGGTCCCGCAGATATCGGCGGTCCCGCGATACGTACCCACTGACTCGTAGGTGGCAATGATGTCCATCTCTTCCCTCTTGCTCTTCAATGGAACTCCCTGGGCGGTGACACGGTGACTGGCTGACACCGTCACCGTCACCGCTCAGGGGCTCACGCTCACGTAACGACACGACGAGCAGAGGGTGGGGACTTCTACTTGGCCACCAGCGGGGACCTCACCTGGCCACCACCGGGGACTTTTCCATGGCCATGGACAATCAGTTGACGCAGTTCGAACGGCTTGTCTCAGACCTGTGATGGCCTACTGAAGGCCTAGCGCAGGCTGTTTCGCATGCGCTGGAC
>JBHEPF010000151.1:0-8169 GCA_046260445.1 Dermatophilaceae bacterium
CTCGTCGGCGACGCGGACGGGGACGCCGAGCTCGTGGCGGAGGCGCTCGGTCCAGCCGCGCAGCAGGGCGCCGCCGCCGGTGAGGGTGACGCCGTTGTCGAGGATGTCGCCGGCGAGCTCGGGCGGGCAGACGTCGAGGACGGTGCGCACGATGTCGGTGATGGTGAGGACCGGGGTCTCGATGGCGCGGCGGATGTCGACCGAGGAGACCTGGACGGTCTTCGGCAGGCCGGTGAGCAGGTCGCGGCCGCGGACCCGGGTCGTGAGCTCCTGGCTGAGCGGGAAGACCGAGCCGACCGCGACCTTGATGTCCTCGGCGCTGCGCTCGCCGAGGAGCAGGGAGTACTCGCTCTTGACGTGGGCGATGATCGCCTCGTCGATCTCGTCGCCGCCGACGCGCACCGACCGGGCCGTGACGATGCCGCCGAGGCTGATGACGGCGACGTCGGTCGTGCCGCCACCGATGTCGACGACGAGATGGGCGCGGGTCTCGTTGACGGGCAGTCCGGCGCCGAGGGCTGCCGCCATGGCCTCCTCGATGATGTAGACGCGTCGTGCTCCGGAGCGCAGGGCCGAGTCCTCGAGGGCTCTTCTCTCCACGCCGGTGACCTCGCTGGGGACACAGATGACGATGCGCGGGCGGAAGACCTTGCTCGGGCCGACCTGCTCGACGAAGTAGCGCAGCATCCGCTCGGTGATCTCGGCGTCGCTGACGACCCCGTCCTTGAGCGGGCGCACCGCCTCGACGTGGTCGGGGGTGCGGCCGAGCATCTCCTTGGCCTTGTGGCCGGCCGCGATCATCCGTCCGCTGCGCCGGTCGACGGCGACGACCGAGGGCTCGTCGAGGACGATGCCGCGGCCGCGCTGGTAGATCACCGTGTTGGCGGTCCCGAGGTCGATCGCGAGGTCCCCGACCCCGTGTCTCGACCACCAGTTCGCCATACGGTTCAGGCTACGTGCGGGCGGCTGGCGTGCTCGGCAGGCCACGCCGAGCCCGCGGTCGCGGTCGCCTCTCAGCGGTCTCCAGCGGCTGTCTCTGACCGGGCACCCTGCTCGGCGTCCATCCGCTCGCGCTCCGCGTCAACCCGGGCACCCTCGAGAGCCTCGACACGCGCGCGCTCCTGCTCCAGGCGGGTCCGCTCGCTCTTGATGCGTTTGTACATGCGGGTGCCCATGGGCTTCCTCAGCTCGAGCGGCCGGGCGTCCCTGGGCGCGCGGACGAAGCCGCGGTAGGCCACACCCCGGCCGAGCAGGTCCCAGGCAGACGCCAGTTGGGCCGCCTTATCCGGATCCGTGGGCGTCTCCTGGTCGGGTGGAAGGCTCGGCAGCGAGCCCACCGCCAGCGCGTGCTTCACCTCGCGATCGGCGATCCGGCTCATCGCCTTGAGCGGCAGCCACAGTGGCACGACCAGGACCAGCAGCAGGCCCAGCACCACGGACGTGCCGAGGAGGGCCCGCACCCAGCCGACCTGCATCCAGTCACTCTGCAGCCAGCCGTCACGGGTGATCACGAACACCGCGAGACCCAGGTAGCCCGCGCCGTACAAGACCGCCCACCCCACCGAGGCACCGGCCGGGTGCGACAGCGTCTGGAACCCCCACACCTCGCCCGCGGCTGTCCGTTGCCTCGACAGCACCTGGAGCTGCCGCCCCAGCACGAAGGCTGCCGCGGCGCCAAGGAGGACCGCGACGACGGCTGCCACGATGAGCCAGTCGCCGGCCCCGGTGGCACGAGTCGCCACCTCGTCCCAACCCTCGTCGGACAGCCAGATGCCGAGCGCGACCACCCCGATGACTGCGCCGACCTTCAGTGCCAGTCCGAGCAGAGACGTGAGCAGCCCGCGGGCACGTCGCACGGTCTGGGCGAACCCTCGACGCACTCCTGTGGCACCTTCCACAGGGCGGAGGTTGCGGCGGTCGGCCAACCGGTCGAGTGCGGCCCACACGCTGCCCGTCGTCGCGGGCAGGCTGCCCAGCACCATGAGGGCCGCAGCCAGCGCGACGACGACCAGCAGGGTCGACACCCCCCAGCCGGCGGCCGCGGCGGTGCTCGGGTCCGCTGTGGCGTCCTCGTCCTGGGCGCGGTTCACGGCGAAGACCACGAGCGGCACGATCGGCGTCAACAGCACCAGTCCGTGCAGCATCGTCCCGCTGCGGAGTGCGCCGATCGCGAAGGCGACGAGCACGGCACTGGCCCCGAGCGCCGCTGCCGGACCGGCTAGACCCGCCGGCAGGGCACCGAAGAGCGCCAGCGCGAGCAGAACAGCGCCGATGGCGAGAGCAAGCAGCGAGAAGCTCCGCCCCAGCACGCCCTTGCCGGTCAGCCCGGTCACCACCCAGAACGGCAACAACATGGCACCACGCAGGGTCCGCGTGACCGGCTTGGCCGCGGTGAGACCGGACTGCTCGGAGTCGACGACGGTCGCCGCGACGGCAGCCGCCGTGGTCGCGGTGCGGATCATCTGGTCGCTGGCACCCTCCTGCTGCAAAGGTTCGCGACCGATCCCGGCCCGGTCGAATGCCTCCAGGGCCGCAGCGCGGTCCTGCGGCGACAGGTCACCCGACCTGCCTCGGGCGTGGTTGTCGAGCCGGGTCAGCAGCGGCTCGTGCTCCTTGACGAAGATCTCGCCGTGGGAGCGGGGGTTGGCGCCCTCCACCCCGTCGGCGCGCACGGCGCCGGCGAGAGCGGGCAGCTCGGAGGGGACGATGTGCAGATGCAGGGCCCACGCGAAGAGGTCGGCCAGTGCGGGCAGAGCCGCATTGAGGTTCTCCGCGGGGACGCGCGCGTCCAGGACCGGGGTCAGCTCCTGCACCGCCTTGTCCCGCAGGTCACGGATGCGGGAGTCCTCGCGAAGGTCCTCGGGGAAGAGACGCTCGACGATCTCGGTCACGGTGGCGCGGGCGAAATCCTCCGGGTTGGACGATGGCTCGCTCAGGTACCTGGTCAGCTGGGCGGTGCGGCGCAGCCGCGCGGGCTGGAGGACGACTCGGCACAGGTGACTCGCCGCATCGACTCGGCCCCAGGTCCAGTCGTTCACCCGCCAGGACCGCTTGAGGAAGCCGCCGAAGCGGTTGACCGACATCCCACCCAGCTTGTCGTCGCCGGTGTGGGTGTACTGGGCGAAGGCGTTGGCCGTCTGGGCGCTCAGCTGCGCGATCTCGACCGGCAGCGTGGCGCCGGTGCTGACCTCGTCACCGAGGGTGGTGGCGGCGATCTCGATCTGGAGCAGCCGGGTCAGGAGGTCGTCGGCGTCCAGTGGCACACCGTCGGGGGCGAGGGCGTCACGCCACCGGTACAGGTCGGCGGCGTCTCCGTGCCGAGGCATCGTGGCACCCTGGCGCTCGCAGTACCTCACCAGGATGGGGAGCACGGGGCGGAGCGCCGCCACCATGTCCCCGACATAGCCGCGCACGAGGTCGCCCGCAGCGGTCTGTGCGGCTGAGGGCTTGAGCAGCGCGGTCAGCCGTGTCGTGAGCTGTTCCTTCAGCTCCTGCGTGCGCTCGGGGTCCGAACCGCCTCGGACGGCGGCTTCGTTGCTCGCGACCTTGTCGATCAGCTCGACGAGCCGGCTGTTGTCGACCGGCTCGGCCATCAGATGCTCGTAGTAGGCCAGGCGCAACGACCAGTACGACTCGTTGGGCTGCAACGAGGCCGGCAACGGCTCCTTCCAGACGTCGTCGGTGAGACCCCGCGAGTCGCGTAGCCGGCCGATCCGCTCCGAGATCGTCGTCCGCGCCGTCTCCACGGCGTCGTAGTCATCTCCCGTGGTCACCCACACCAGGCGGCGCAGCAGGTCTGCGCCGGCCTCGGCCACTCCCAGACCTGCGGTGACCCCCCAGCGCCACCCTCTGGCCGGCTCGGGACGGCCGAGCCGAGGCGCCTCATCGGGGTAGTACGGACTCGGTCGGCCCCACCTGCTCTGCCACTCGTCCTGCGCGTTCTCCGCGGCGCGACGAACACGGTCGTAGCTCCACCCCTCGGGCAGCGCCGTCTCCGGGCCGTTGTCACCCAGCGGCCTCTCAACCGCGCGCCGCGCGAGGTCACGGGCGGCCCGCCACCGCCGAAGCCGGCAGTAGTGCGGATAGAGGGAACGGACGAGGGACTCGATCCCGACCGTGGAGGGCTCATCGCGTGACTCGCCGACCGACCTCAGCACATCACTGCGGGTGCCGCGGCGTCCCGCCGCCCGCTTGTTGTGCTCCTCGAGGTCGTCGACGAAGGTGCGGCTGCCCTGTGCGGTCAGCGCCCCCAGGATGCCGCCTATCGCGCCGGCGAGGGTGGGTGGCTTGGCCTGCTCGTCGGCGAGGTCCGGTCCGGGTGCCTGGGCGTGAGGGAAGACGAGCAACATGACCCGCCGCACGGGTCCACTGGCGGGCATGGCCTCCACCGCCTCCAGAGCCGGCAGGGTCGGCGTGTTCGCGAGCAGACCTCCGTCGACGGCGAACCGCGAGCGGTTCCGCGCCGGCCCCTCCTCGCCCCAGTCCTTGACGAAACCCGCCATGTCCGGACGGAGCCGTTGGCTCTCGGTGAGGACCGCATCGGGCTTCGGCGCGGGATGCAACGGCGAGTGGACCGGCACGAAGGACGGCTCGAAGGCCACAGGGAAGCTTGCCGTGCTCCGTGACGCCAGGGCCAGCCGGTGTGCGGTGCGCTCGATGGCCGCCTTGCCGAAGGGGTCCTTGGTCGTCGGCGTGGCGGGCAGCCGCCGCCAGTGGAACCGGGCGGCGTGGATGCTCTGCGGCAGCTTCTGACCCATCGAGTCGACCGACACCCGCTGGTTGCCGTTGAGCACCGTCGTCGTGATCGACAAGTCGATGGGGGCCTCAACCGGCTCGCGCCACAGGCTTCCGGGCTTGGCGAGCAGGCCCAGCGCGTTGTTCAGCTGGGGCAGGAAGAACTCGTCGCCCTGCAGCAGCGAGGAGGGTGAGCCCCGGAAGGGCTGCCGCATCAGTGCCTCGATCCGCCCCTGGTCGACCCACACGTCACGCAGCAGGCTCAGTCGGGCCTCCGGGTTGACCTGACACAGCGCCAGCGCTGCACCGTTGATCCCGCCGGCCGAGGTGCCGGCGATCACGTCAGCGCGTGCGGTGCTCCCTGCAAGTGCCAGCAGGGCCGCATACACGTCGGTGGAACCAGGCACCTGCGGAAGCGAACCGTCCAGCCGGCTGGCCTTGGTCAGCCGGTCGAGCTCCATGACGGCCCCACCCATCCACACCGCCAGAGAGACGCCCCCGTTGAGGATCACCCCGAAGCGGATCTCCTCCAGTGGGATCGCCCTGGAGACCCGGGCCGTTTCCGCCTTGCCGAGCAGACCAGTCATGACGCCCTCCAGACCAGGCGCCGCCCTGGGTCGCCCGTCCGCCAACCTTAGCGATGGCAGGACTCTCAGGACAGGTACAGAACGCCGCGATCCTCGGGGTCCGTCCGAAGGGTGGATTCCCCTGGGGCCTGGGCGTTGCGGCGGTGGGGAGCGGAGGCTGGTGGGGTGGCTGATCGTCGGCGGCCGCGACGGCGACGAGCGGAAGCCCGGGATGCACCCCTCCCCCGCTGACAGATCACCGTGTTGGCGGTCCCGAGGTCGATCGCGAGGTCCCCGACCCCGTGTCTCGACCATCATGCCGCCATGCTCCTCGGTCTGCAGGAGCGAAGCGCCCCTACTCAAGGTGGCGCTGCTAAGCCTCGCTCGGCACGAGCGCACGGCTCGCACCGTGTCAGGCGAACACGCGTCGGCTCAGGTGAGCTGGAGGGTGGTCACGCAGGTGGGGTCCTCAGGGCCGGTGGCGATCGGCGCGGTGACGGACCTGCCGTCGAAGGACACCTCGATGGTGCCCTCGATGTCGCGGGGCAGCCAGAACCCGACGAACCCGTTGTCATAGGTCGTCACGGTCTCATCCACGAGCACCTCGCCGTCGGCGGCGGTGATCGTGACGTCGAGGTCCTCACCGACGAGCTCACCCTGGCAGCCGGCGAGGTTGTGGTAGTAGCACTCGTGGGTCTGGTCGACATACGGCGCGAGCGAGAGGTAGAAGTCGTCCTCGGCGAGCGGGATCTCCTTCTCGCCGTCCTCGGTCGTGAAGAGGACGTGGTCGTAGCGGACCGAACCGACGAGTCCCTGTTCACGGTCGTCGCTGGTCTGGTCGAGCTCGGTGACGATGTCGCGGGGCTCGCTGTCCGCCAGGCCGTACGGCTCCAGGAACGACGTGTCGACCTGGGTGATTGTCGACGTCTGCTCGGACACAGCCGTCGGGTCGTCGGTTCCGTTCGACGAGCATCCGGCGAGGACGAGGAGCGGGATCGCCGCGACTGCCAGCAGAGTCTTCTTCATCGTGCGCCTTCTGTTGGGAGGTGGGTCTACGTCCATCAACGGGGCAATTCTCAGGTTTGTGCCCACCCGTCGCGCGAGGTTTGGGAGGGAACCCTCAACTTCGGGAGGGATCGCTTGTCGCCCGAAGATGAGCCTTCCTTCCCTGGGAGAGAAACCTGGGGCGGCGGCGGGGCGGGGTGCCGGCCCTCAGAGCTCGGGGAACCAGATCGCGATCTCGCGGGCGGCCGACTCCGGGGAGTCCGAGCCGTGGACGACGTTCTGCTGGACCTTGGTGCCCCAGTCGCGGGCGAGGTCGCCGCGGATGCTGCCCGGGGCGGCGTCGGTCGGGTTGGTGGCGCCGGCGAGCGAGCGGAAGCCGGGGATGCACCCCTCGCCCTCGATGAGCGCGGCGGTCACCGGACCGGACGACATGAACTCGAGGAGCGGCTCGTAGAACGGCTTGCCCTCGTGCTCGGCGTAGTGCTCGGCCAGCATCTCGCGAGTGGGGCTGACGATGCGCAGGGCGACCAGCGCATACCCCTTGGCTTCGATGCGGCGGAGCACCTCGCCGGTGAGTCGGCGGGCGAAGCCATCGGGCTTGATCAGGACGAGGGAGCGCTCTGGCGCAGAAGATTCGGTCACGCGCTCCACCCTAACTTCTCAGGCGGTCGCCTCCCGCGCAGCCATCATCGCCTCGACCTTGGCCCCCTGGACCAGGCAGAGGACCCACAGGCCGAGGAAGATGGCCCCGACGATGAACATCGCCCCCACCACCAGACCGCTCGCGAGGGTGAGCGCCTGGCACAGCCAGCCGAGAGGCAGGCCGATCCTTGTCCGCATGAGTCCGGCGGCCAGGATGCAGAGCACGGCCAGACCGAGCCCCCCATAGAGGTATGCGTCCGCGCGGCTGTCGTTGTTCGCGACCGCTATTCCTCGGGCCACCATGGCGCCGAAGGAGATCGAGAGCGCCTGCCCGACGAGGACGGTCGCGAGCATGCGCCAGGTGAACTTCCCGAGCGTTCCGGTGAACCTGATGGCGGGCTGCGGCATGGGTCTACGGTACGTGGGCGTGCGCTTCCCACGGGCCACGGATCACGGCTCAGTAGGCGATGCCGAACACCCAGGCGGCGATGGTGAGCACGGTGCCGGTGATGAGGAAGATGCCGGCGACGTTGAGCCAGACTCCCCCGCGGACCATCTGCCCGATGGTGACGTATCCGGAGCCGAAGGCGATCGCGTTGGGCGGTGTCGCGACCGGGAGCATGAACGCGCAGGTCGCGGCCAGCGCGACGGGGATGGTGAGCAGCAGCGGGTCGGCGCCGATGCCGAGGGCCACGCCGCCCGCGACGGGCAGGAAGGTCGCAGCGGTCGCGGTGTTGGAGGTGAGCTCGGTGAGGAAGATGATCCCGGCCGACAGCAGCAGGATCGTCAGGACTGTCGGCAGGCCGCCCACACCGGCCGTCTGCGCCCCGATCCACTCGGTGAGGCCCGAAGACCCGAACTGGCTCGACAGCGCCAGCCCTCCGCCGAAGAGGAGCAGCACGCCCCAGGGCAGCTGCTCGGCCGCGCGCCAGGTCATGAGGCGGACCCCGCGGGCCGCGCCGGCGGGGAGGGTGAAGAGCAGCAGGGCCACGACCATCGCGATCCCCGCGTCGCTGATGGGCGTGTTCTCCGGCCAGATGAGCGGGACCGAGACCCAGGAGGCGGCGGCGAGGGTGAAGATCGCGGCGACCCGCTTCTCGCCCGTGGAGGGCGGGCCGAGCGCACGGATCTCCTCGTCGATGAGCTCCTTGCCGCCGGGGATGTCGCGGATCTCGGGCTTGAAGATGACCTTGTTCAGCATGAACCAGCAGATGACGAGGAA
>JBHEPF010000129.1:0-27298 GCA_046260445.1 Dermatophilaceae bacterium
CGCCTGCGGCAGCGAGGGCAGCGACAGCACCGACGGGACGGCGACCGGCGCCGCGACGGCCGAGGACCTCTCCGACAGCGAGAAGGTCGTCAACTGGTCGAACTGGCCCGAGTACATCGACGTCGACGACGACGGCAACCGCCCCTCGGTCGCGGCCTTCACGGCGGCGACCGGCATCGCCGTGAACTACACCGAGGACTACAACGACAACGACGAGTTCTATGCCAAGGTCCGTCCGCTGCTCGAGGCCGGTCAGGACACGGGCCGGGACGTCTGGTGCAGCACGGACTGGATGGTGGCCCGGCTCATCCGTCAGGGCTACGTCCAGGAGCTGGACTACGGCAACATGCCGAACGCCGAGCAGAACCTCGTCGAATCCCTCTCCGACGTCGAGTTCGACCCGGGCCGCGCGTACTCGCTGCCGTGGCAGTCCGGCTTCGCGGGCATCGGCTACAACCCCGCCGCAACCGGAGGCAGGGCCGTCGAGTCGATGGACCAGCTCCTCAACGACCCCGCGCTCAAGGGCAGGGTCACGCTCCTCACCGAGATGCGCGACACGGTCGGTCTCGTCCTCATGGAGCTCGGCAAGAGCCTTGACAGCTTCACCGCCGAGGACTTCGACGAGGCCATCGCCTACATCCAGGAGGCCAAGGACCGCGGCCAGATCCAGGGGTTCACCGGCAACGAGTACACCCAGCCGCTCGCCTCCGGCGACATCGCCGCCGCGGTGGCCTGGACAGGCGACATCGTCCAGCTGCAGTACGACAACCCGGACCTCGGCTACGCGCTGCCCGCCAAGGGCTTCACCATCTGGTCGGACAACTTCGTCATTCCCGCGATGGCCACGCACAAGAAGAACGCCGAGCTCCTCATCGACCACTACTACGACCCGCAGGTGATGGCCGAGGTCGCAGCATGGGTGAACTACATCCCGCCGGTCCAGGGCACCGTCGAGGCGCTCATCGAGCTCGATCCCGAGATCGGGGAGAACCCGCTCATCGTCCCCAGTGACGAGGTGCTCGCTCGGGCGCAGGTCTTCCGTGGCTTGACCAACGAGGAAGAGACCGACTTCAACGCCAAGTACCAGGCCATCGTGGTCGGCTGACCCAGCCTCCGAACAGCACGACCCGAGGGAGACGATACGAACGTGACCGAGCATCCGGCCGGCGACCTGCGCCTGGAGCAGCTGAGCAAGAGGTTCGAGTCGTTCACGGCCGTCAGCTCGCTCGACCTGACCATCCCCGAGGGGTCGTTCTTCGCCCTGCTCGGCCCCTCGGGATGCGGCAAGACGACGACACTGCGGATGATCGCCGGGCTCGAGGACCCGACGTCCGGCACCATCCACATCGGTGATGTCGACATCACCCGCGTCAAGGCGCACAGGCGCAACGTCAACACGGTCTTCCAGAGCTACGCGCTCTTCCCGCACATGAAGGTCATCGACAACGTGGCCTTCGGTCTCAAACGTCGCGGCGACAAGGACGCGATGCGCAAGGCACAGACGGCCCTCGACCTCGTCGAGCTCGGCCATCTGGGGAAGAAGAAGCCCAACCAGCTCTCCGGCGGAATGCAGCAGCGCGTGGCGCTCGCGCGAGCAATCGTCAACCGCCCCAACGTCCTGCTCCTGGACGAGCCCCTCGGTGCCCTCGACCTCAAGCTGCGCCGGCAGATGCAGATCGAGCTCAAACGGATCCAGTCCGAGGTCGGCATCACCTTCGTCCACGTCACCCATGACCAGGAGGAGGCCATGACGATGGCCGACACCGTGGCGGTCATGAACGCGGGCGATCTCGAGCAGGTCGGGCCCCCGTCGGATCTCTACGACCACCCGGCGTCGACCTTCGTCGCGAACTTCCTCGGCCAGTCCAACCTGCTCACCTCGCGGATCACCGGCGTCGACGGGGACGGGCTGGCCAGCGCGGACTGTCACGGTCACGAGATCCACGTCGCCGCCGACCACATCCCGCAGGGCGTGCAGGACGTCTTCGTCGGGGTCCGTCCGGAGAAGTTCCGGCTCGACCGCAGCGGTCGCAACCACCTCGACGGCACGGTGACGGACGCCTCGTTCACCGGTGTCGCGACGCAGTACCTCGTCCGCCTTCCCTGGGGACACGAGGTCACCATCGTCCAGCCCAACGACGGCTCGCGGCGTGCCAGGGTCGGCGAGTCGGTGGACGTTTCGTGGGAGCCGGGCAGCGAGTTCGTCCTCGACGCGAGCCAGGACGAGGATGCGGGGATGTTCGACACCGGGCTGCGCGATGCCTAGCGTGAGCACAGCCGTCGGAGGCGGGACGAGCGTGGCGCCGGACTACCGGGCCCGGCGGAACTGGGTCCCGTATGTGTTGCTCCTCCCGGGTCTGCTCTGGCTCGCGCTCTTCTACGCGACGCCGATGTTCACTCTCGGCTCGCAGTCGCTGCAGGAGGGCAACGTCTACGACGGCTACGTCCTCACCGGCAATGTCGGTGTCTACGGCGACGCGCTCTCGCAGTACTGGCCGCAGCTTCTCCGCTCCCTCGGGTACGCAGCCACCGCCACCCTCGCCGGTCTCGTCCTCGCCTACCCCCTCGCGTACTACATGGCGCAGAAGGCGGGGCGGTGGAAGAACATCATGCTCATCCTCGTCATCGCGCCGTTCTTCACGAGCTTCCTCATCCGCACCCTGGCCTGGCGCATCATCCTCAGTGACGGTGGGATCGTCAGCAACGTTGTCGAGACGACCGGGCTGATGAACGTCCTAGAAGCGCTCAGTCTGACGACGGGAGGCACGCTGCTCAACAGCAAGTTCGCCGTCATGGCGGGTCTGACGTACAACTTCCTGCCGTTCATGATCCTTCCGCTCTACGCGGCGCTGGAGCGCCTGGACCCGAGGATGATGGAGGCGGCCCGAGACCTGTACGCCTCCGGCTGGGCGACCTTCCGGCATGTCATCTGGCCACTCTCGCTCCCGGGTGTGGTGGCCGGGACGCTCCTGACCTTCATCCCCGCCGCCGGTGACTACATCAACAGTCGTCTGCTCGGCAACACCCAGACGGTGATGATCGGCCAGGTCATCGACAGCCTGTTCCTCCGGGTGCTCGACTACCCGCAGGCCGCGGCCCTCTCGTTCATCCTGCTGCTGATGATCGTGACACTCGTCGCCCTGTATGTGCGCAAGGCCGGCACGGAAGAGCTGGTGTGAGCGTGGACGGAATCAAGCACGCCCTGTATGTGCGCAAGGCCGGCACGGAAGAGCTGGTGTGACATGACCTGGATCAAGAGGCACCTGCTCATGGTCGCGGCCCTGGTCGTGCTGGCCTACCTGCTCATCCCCAACCTCGTCGTCGCGATCTTCTCGTTCAACAACCCTCGCGGTCGCTACAACTACCAGTGGAACGAGTTCTCCACGGCCGCCTGGCGCGACCCGTGCGGGAACCCCGGCATCTGCGAGGCCCTCGGGCTGAGCCTGCGCATCGGGGTCATCGCCTCGCTCGTCGCGACCATTCTCGGAACCCTCATCGCGTTCGCGCTCGGGCGGCACCGCTTCCGGGGCCGGTCCGGGACGAACCTGCTCATCTTCATGCCGATGGCGACTCCTGAGGTCGTCATGGGCTCGAGCCTGCTCACGTTGTTCGTCATGGCGGGCGTGCCCTCCGGGGCGGTCAACATCACGATCGCGCACATCATGTTCTGCCTGTCGTTCGTCGTTGTGGCGGTCAAGGCGAGAGTGAGCTCGCTCGACCCGCGCCTCGAGGAGGCGGCGGCGGACCTCGGTGCGAACGCGTTCCATACCTTCATCCGGGTGACCCTGCCGCTCGCGGCGCCGGGAATCGCGGCTGGTGCGCTGCTCGCCTTCTCGCTCAGCTTCGACGACTACATCATCACCAACTTCAACGCGAGCCCGTCGTCGATCACCTTCCCCATGTATGTGTGGGGTGCCGCTCAGCGTGGCACGCCCGTCGAGATCTTCGTCGTGGGTACGGTGATGTTCCTCATCGCGCTCACGGTCGTCGTGATCGGCCAGCTCCTCAGTGCCCGCCGCGAACGCCTAGCGTGAGCCCGAAGGAAGGATGACACCATGCGCGTTCTCATGATCGGAGCCGGGGGAGTCGGTGACGCAGCGGCGAAGATCGCCGTCGAGCGTGACTTCTTCGAGCTCTTCGTCGTCGCCGACTACGACCTGGGCCGGGCCCAGGCGACCGTGGACGCGGCGGCGGCCCGCAGGCCGGGGGAGAGCCGGTTCCTCGCTGCCCAGGTGGATGCCTCCGACGCCGACGCTGTCGCGGCGCTCGCGCGCGAGCACGACGCGACGCACGTCTTCAATGCCGTCGACCCGCGCTTCGTCATGCCGATCTTCAACGGCGCCTTCGCCGCTGGGGCGGACTACCTCGACATGGCGATGAGCCTCTCCCGGAGGCATCCGACCGAGCCCTACAGCAGGGTCGGGGTGAAGCTGGGCGACGAGCAGTTCGCCCAGGAGCGACGGTGGGAGGAGTCCGGTCGGCTCGCGCTGCTCGGGATCGGTATCGAGCCGGGCCTCTCCGACGTGTTCGCCCGCTACGCGTCCGACCACCTCTTCTCGCACATCGACGAGCTCGGCACGCGCGACGGAGCCAACCTCGTGATCCGCGACGAAGAGGGGAACGAGGTCTTTGCACCGGGGTTCTCGATGTGGACGATCATCGAGGAGTGCCTCAACCCACCGGTCGTGTGGGAGCGAGCCCGCGAGTTCGAGGCGGACCAGGGGTGGTTCACCCTGCCCCCCTTCAGCGAGCCCGAGGTCTTCGAGTTCCCCGAGGGGATCGGCCCGGTCGAGTGCGTCCACGTCGAGCACGAGGAGGTCCTCCTCATGCCGCGCTGGGTCGATGCCGACAAGGTGACCTTCAAGTACGGCCTCGGCGAGGAGATGATCACGATCCTCAAGACGCTGCACACCCTCGGTCTCGACAGCACCGAGAGGATCACGGTCAAGGGCGTCGAGGTGAGCCCGCGCGATGTCGTCGCCGCGGCCCTGCCCGACCCGGCGACGATCGGACCCCGGATGGAGGGCAAGACCTGCGCCGGGCTCTACGTCACCGGCATTGGAAAGGGCGGAGACAAGGACGGCCTTCCTAGATCCGTCTACCTCTACCACGTGAGCGACAACGCCGACACGATGCGCGACTACGGTGCTCAGTGCGTCGTCTGGCAGACCGCAGTCAACCCGGTCGTCGCCCTCGAGCTGCTCGCGAACGGCACCTGGGCCGGCGCCGGCATCCTGGGCCCGGAGGCCTTCGACGCGGTCCCGTTCCTCGAGCTCCTGGCGGCACCCAAGCCGCAGGGCTACGCGTCCCCCTGGGGGATGGAGGAGCGGTGAGCGGCCCTGTGTCGACGCCCCCTGCGGGGCGCTACGGCCAGCAGTTCGGCCCGGACTTCACCTTCCTCGGCGTCCCGGCCTGCGACCTCGCCGACCCCGAGTCGTATGCGGGGGCCGACGTCGTCATCCTCGGTGCCCCGTTCGACGGGGGCACGTCCCACCGGCCGGGGACACGGTTCGGGCCGGCCGCGATCCGCGGGACCGACTACCTCGGCCATGACGGCTCCAGGCCGTCGCTGGCCTTGCGCACCGACGGCCTCACCGACCTTCGGGTCCTCGACGCCGGGGACGTCGAGCTGCCGCCCGGCGACATCGAGACCACCCTCGGCCGGATCGAGGAGGCGGTCCAGACGATCACCCGGGCCGGCGCCATCCCGCTGGTCCTCGGAGGCGACCACTCCATCGCCTATCCGGACGCCAAGGGTGTGGCGAACGTCCTCGGCCACGGCCGCGTGTCGATGATCCACTTCGACGCCCATGCGGACACCGGTGACATCGAGTTCGGCTCCCTCTGGGGCCACGGCCAGCCCATGCGCCGGCTCATCGAGTCCGGGGCATTGCGCGGTGACCGGTTCCTCCAGGTGGGGCTGCGCGGCTACTGGCCCGGACCCGAGACGCTCGACTGGATGGCGCAGCAGCGGATGCGCTCGTTCGAGATGACCGAGATCGTCCATCGTGGGCTGGAGGTGTGCCTCACCGAGGCGTTCACCGTCGCCACCGACGAGTGCGACGGCGTCTTCCTCTCCGTCGACATCGACGTCTGCGACCCGGCTCACGCTCCCGGCACCGGCACGCCGGAGCCGGGGGGCCTCACGGCCCGTCAGCTGCTCGACTCGGTGCGCCGGATCTGCCTGGAGCTGCCGGTCGTCGGTATCGACGTCGTCGAGGTGAGCCCGCCCTACGACCACGCCGACATCACGGCCGCTCTCGCCAACCGTGTTGTGCTGGAGTCTCTCTCGGCCATCGCCCGTCGCCGCAAGGATGACCTCGACGGCACCCGGTGGGATCCCGCACGACCGCTCCTCGACGGCCGGAACCACGACTCCCGACCCGACTAGGCTGAAGCGCATGGCAGTGACCCAGAAGTCCCTTCTCGAGTCCGTCCCCACCCTGCTCTCCATCGGCGGGCAGTGGCGCGAGTCCTCGACCGGTGCCCGCTTCGATGTCCATGACCCTGCGACCGGGTCGGTCCTCACGAGCGTCGCGGACGGCTCGGTCGCCGACGGCAAGGCCGCACTCGACGCGGCCGTCGCGGCTCAGGACGCCTGGGCTCGCACGGCCCCGCGGGACCGGGGCGAGATGCTGCGCGCCGCATATGAGCGCATGCATGAGCGGGCGGAGGAGCTGGCGACGCTCATGACGCTCGAGATGGGCAAACCCCTTGCTGAGGCGCACGGTGAGGTCACCTACGCGGCGGAGTTCTTCCGCTGGTTCGGCGAGGAGGCGGTCCGCGTCCACGGGCGGTATGCCGTGGCTCCCAACGGTGCGACCCGCCTGCTGACGATGAAGCAGCCGGTCGGTCCCACGCTGATGATCACGCCGTGGAACTTCCCGCTCGCCATGGGGACCCGCAAGATCGGTCCGGCGCTCGCCGCCGGATGCACCATGGTCGTCAAGCCGGCCCACGAGACGCCGCTGAGCATGCTTGCTCTCGCGCAGATCCTCGAGGAGGTCGGCGTCCCGGCGGGGGTCGTCAACGTCATCACGACGACCACCTCCGGCGCGGTCTGCGAGCCGCTCATTCGCGACCCTCGCCTGCGCAAGCTGACCTTCACCGGTTCGACCGCTGTGGGCAAGGTGCTCGTCGAGCAGTCCGCCGAGCAGCTGCTCCGACTGTCGATGGAGCTGGGCGGCAACGCGCCGTTCATCGTGTTCGAGGACGCCGATGTCGACGCGGCGGTCGAGGGTGCCATGCTCGCGAAGATGCGAAACATCGGGGAGGCGTGCACCGCGGCCAACCGCTTCTTCGTCCACGACTCCGTCGCGGACGAGTTCACCGGCAAGCTGGCCGACCGGATGGGTGGGCTCACGGTCGGCAAGGGCACGAAGAAGGGCGTCGATGTCGGTCCGCTCATCACCGCCAAGGCGCGCGACGGGGTGCACGAGCTCGTCGAGGATGCCGTCTCGCGAGGGGCGAGCGCTCTCGTCGGGGGCGGCCCGATCGAGGGCCGCGGCTTCTTCTACCAGCCGACCGTTCTCGCGAACGTGGCGGCCGACTCGCGCTGCCTCACCGAGGAGATCTTCGGTCCGGTCGCGCCCGTGTGCACCTTCGCCGACGAGGCCGACGTCGTCGCCAGGGCCAACGCGACCGAGTACGGCCTCGTCGGGTACGTCTTCACCCGCGACAACGCGCGCGTGCTTCGCGTCTCCGAGGCCCTCGAGTTCGGGATGATCGGCATCAACACGGGCATCGTCTCGAACCCGGCCGCCCCGTTCGGCGGCGTCAAGCAGTCCGGGTTCGGCCGTGAAGGCGGCTTCGAGGGGATCGACGAGTACCTCGAGGTGAAGTACGTGGGGATCACGCTATGACCGATCCGTCGACCGACCCCGCGACCGAGATCCAGTCCCGCCGACGGCGCTCGCTCGCCGAGGTGCTCAACGCCGCCGATGCATCGCTGCGCCAGGGGCAGGCTCCGGCCGCCTCGGTGTGGGCGACCGGCTTCGACGCACTCGACCGGGCTCTGGCGGGCGGGCTGCGCTCCGGCGAGCTCGTCCTCGTGGCCGGCGCCCAGGGGCAGGGCAAGACCACCTTCGTCGTCCAGGCGCTGCGCACTGCCGCTCGGGCGGGCAAGCAGGCCGTGCTCTTCTCCTACGAGCACGAGTCGCACACCCTCCTCGAGCGGCTGCTCGCCCTGGAGTCGGCCGAGCTTGCCGACGACCCGGGTCTGGTCCCCGGGGTGCACGGCATCCGGCGGGTGCTCGAGGCCCAGGCCCAGGGCTCGAGCACGCTGGAGCAGGCGCTCGCCGGCGTGCCGTTCGGTCTGCAGGCTCTGGCTGCGGTCGAGGAGTATGCCGAGCGCCTCTCGGTCCACGAGTCCAACCCCGGCACCGACCTCGCAAGCATCGCCGCGGTCGTCGACGACCTCACGGCCCGGGCCGGGGAGCCTCCGCTCGTGGCCATCGACTATCTCCAGAAGGTCCCGGTCCCGGGGCACGCCGGCGACGAGGGGGAGCGGCTCGCGGTCGTCGCCGAGGCGCTCAAGGACCTCGCTCTCGAGTCGCGGTGCCCGGTCATCGCCGTCTCCGCGGCGGAGAGGGAGAGCCTCGGCGCCGGCCGCCGGATGCGCGCGCACCACCTGAGGGGCGCGTCCTCGCTCGCCTACGAGGCCGACGTCATCCTCGTCCTCTCCGGCAAGGACGACATCGTCTCCCGGGAGCACCTCGTCTACGACCTCTCGCGACTGCAGCAGTTCCGCGGCTGGAGCATCTTCTCGATCGAGAAGAACCGCCATGGGCTCGACCACGTCGACCTCGAGTTCCCCAAGGACTTCGGCAACGGGCGGTACGTGCCACATGGCGGCGTCGTCGAGGAGCGGCTCATCGAGGAGCGCGTCATCACCACCTGAGCCGATGACGCAGGCTCTGCAATACCGGGGTCACGGCGGGGCGCCTGGTCCGGAGTGTCGGTGGCACGGGAGAGAATGTCCGCGTGAGTGCAGCGAGTGGTCGGAGCAGGGGTCTCCTCATCGGTCTGCTCACCCTCTGCGTGGCCGTCGTCGCCGGGCTGCTCCTCGTCCAGGGCGGCGGCGGTGGTGGCGGAGCGACCGCGTCGACTCCGGCCGCGACGCCTCCACCTGCAACGCCTCCACCTGCAACGCAGACCGCGACGCCTCCGACTGCAACGACTGCCGCGCCCGATCCGACCGGCGTGCTACCCCGGGCGACGGACGAGGAGCCCGAGGCAGCGCGCACCCCCGTCTCTGGGCTGTCGACCATCGGCGAGGCGGACCTTCCGAGCGAGGCTCACGACACGCTGGACCTCATCCGGGCCCGCGGGCCGTTCCCCTATCGGCAGGACGACGAGACGTTCTTCAACCGGGAGGGGATCCTGCCGGACCGGCCGCGCGGGTACTACCGCGAGTACACCGTCGAGACGCGCGGTTCGCCGGACCGCGGCGCCCTCCGGATCGTCGTCGGGCAGGGCGGCGACCTCTACTACACGACCGACCACTATGACTCCTTCAGGCAGATCGAGGAGGGACGATGATCCGCTTCGTCGACGCCGGCGACATGACCCTGGACGACCTCGTCGTCGACCTCGAGTCCTCCGGTCCGTGCGACATCGTCTCGGGGGGGCGGACGAAGAAGCGTGCGCTTGAGCGGTTCGCCGAGACGCTGCGCTTCCCCGACTGGTTCGGGCACAACCTTGACGCGCTCTACGAGCAGCTCGACGAGCATGCCTACGCTGCGACGGCCTCCGGCGCTGACTGGCGGCTGCTCTGGGTGCCGAGCGAGCGGCTGGTCGCCGAGCACCCCCGCGACTTCGCCCGCCTGGTCGCGGTCCTCGCCGACGTCGCCGACGCCCGCATCCGCTCGGCGGACGGTGCGCGCGGAAGGCGCCGCATCGTCGTCCGAGGTCCCGACCCTGCCCACCTCCCTGCCCACCTCCCTGACCGACGGAGTCCGCGTGACTGAGCACCCCACCCGCACCGTCTCGATCCTCGGCTCGACCGGGTCCATCGGGACCCAGGCCCTCGAGGTCATCGCCGCCCACCCCGGGCGCTACGACGTCGTCGCGCTCGCGGCCGGGCGCAACCTCGATCTCACCGCCGCGCAGGCGGTCGCGACCCGGGCCCCGCTCGTCGCTCTCGCGTCGGGAGCCACTGGCGACCTGCGAGACGCGATCGAGGCCCAGGCGCGGGTCCAGGGGCTCGCGAGCGGCGCATACCTCCCGGACATCGTCACCGGCGAGGAGGCGGCGACCGTTGCCGCCGGGGTCGGCGCGGACGTCGTGCTCAACGGCATCACCGGCTCGATCGGGCTGCGGCCCACGCTCGCCGCCCTCGAGGCCGGCTCCGTCCTGGCCCTGGCCAACAAGGAGTCGCTCATCGTCGGGGGCCCGCTCGTCAAGGCGGCGGCCGGGCCCGACCAGATCGTGCCGGTCGACTCCGAGCACTCCGCCATCGCCCAGTCGCTGCGCGGCGGACGGCGAGAGGAGGTCCGGCGACTCGTCGTCACGGCGAGCGGCGGCCCGTTCCGGGGTCGGGGTCGCGACGAGCTCCGGGACGTCACACCGGAGCAGGCACTGGCGCATCCGAACTATGCGATGGGGCGCGTCGTCACGACGAACTCCGCGACTCTCGTCAACAAGGGGCTCGAGGTCATCGAGGCCCATCTGCTCTTCGACATCCCGTTCGACCGGATCGACGTCGTCGTCCATCCCCAGCAGTGGATCCACTCGATGGTCGAGTTCCACGACGGCTCGACGATCGCGCAGATGGGACCGCCGCGGATGCTCGTGCCGATCGCTCTCGGGTTGTCCTGGCCGGAGCGCCTCCCCGATGTCGACGAGCCGTGCGACTGGAGCGTCGCCCAGTCGTGGGACTTCGCGCCGCTCGACGACGAGGCGTTCCCGGCGGTGCGGCTCGCCCGCCAGGTGGGCGAGGAGGGCGGCACCTACCCTGCCGTCTACAACGCGGCCAACGAGGTCTGCGTCGACGCGTTCCACGCCGGCGCCATCGGCTTCCTCGACATCGTCGACACCGTGGCCAGGGTCGTCGAGGCGTACTCTGATCTCGGTAGCTCTGATCTAGGCAGCTCTGATCTCGGGAGCACGAGCGAGGTCTCGAGCGTTGAGCAGGTGCTGCTGGCCGATGCGTGGGCCCGTCGCACCACAGCCGGGCTCATCGGCGCGGGCAGCCCTGACATGTCACCGGGACGAGGCGAGGAAGAGGCATGACGGTTCTCTGGTACATCCTCGGCGTCCTTTTCGTCGGCGCGGGGGTCGGCTTCTCCATCGGTTGGCACGAGATCGGCCACCTTGTCCCCGCCAAGAGGTTCGGCGTGCGGGTCACCCAGTACATGGTCGGCTTCGGTCCGACCGTGTGGTCCCGGACGCGAGGAGAGACCGAGTACGGCGTCAAGGCCATCCCGCTCGGCGGCTACATCCGGATGATCGGGATGTTCCCGCCCCGCAAGGGCGATGACCCGACCAAGGTGCGGGTCTCGAGCACGGGCCGCATGTCCCAGCTCGTCGACGAGGCCCGGGCGGTCTCACTCGAAGAGGTTCGTCCCGGCGACGAGCACAGGGTGTTCTACTCCTTGAAGACCTGGCAGAAGATCATCGTCATGCTCGGCGGGCCGGTGATGAACCTCATCCTCGCCGCGATCCTGCTCTCCGGCCTGGTCATGACCTACGGCACGGCGGTGACCAAGCCCGGCGCCTTCGTCGGTGCCGTCAGTGAGTGCGTCGTGCCTGCCGGCGAGGTGACGGTCGACCGGGTGTGCGAGCCCGGGGACCCGCTCACGCCCGCGGCCGAGGCCGGCCTCCTGCCCGGTGACGTGGTCCTCTCGATCGCCGGCCAACCCGTCGAGACCAACCGCGACGTCTCGACGATCGTCCGGCCGCGCTCCGGCCAGCCCACCGGGATCGTCCTCGAGAGGGGCGCTCAGACCCTCACGCTCATGGCGACACCGATCACCAATGAGCTTCCGGAGCTCGACGCTCGCGGGGAGATCGTGCTCGACGCCTCGGGGAAGCCCGTCATGGTCGAGACCGGGTTCCTCGGGATCTCGAGCGGTCCGGTCACCGAGATCGAGCGACAGAGTCCCGTCGTCGTGCCCGGCGTACTCTGGGACATGGTGAGCGGCACCGCTGAAATCGTGGCCAAGCTCCCCCAGAAGATGACCGGTGTCTACCAGGCCGCCTTCAGCGGGGCCGAGCGGGACCTCGAGAGTCCCGTCTCCGTCGTCGGTGTCGGCCGGATCGCCGGCGAGGTCGCCTCGGGTGAGATCGCCTTCTTCGACACACCGCAACAGAAGCTCGCCACCCTCGTGCTTCTCCTCGTCGGCCTCAATATCGCGCTTTTCGTCTTCAACCTCATCCCGCTCCTGCCGCTCGACGGTGGGCATGTCGCCGGCGCGATCTGGGAGTCGATCAAGAAGACGTATGCGCGGCTCCGCGGCCTCCCCGACCCCGGCCCGGTCGATGTCGCCAAGGCGCTGCCCCTCGCCTATGCCGTATCGGTCCTGCTCATCGGGATGGCCGTCCTGCTCATCTACGCGGACCTGGTCAACCCGATCAAGCTCGGCTGAGCCGCTGCTCAGGGTCTCTGAGTGCGTGGTGAGGTCGGCGGGGGTGCGCACCCCTGGGATACTGGGGTCATGACTGTTGGTCTCGGCATGCCCGCCCTCCCGCCGCCCACCCTCGCGAAGCGGCGTCCCACCCGCAAGATCAAGGTCGGCAAGGTCGAGGTCGGCGGCGACGCCCCCGTCTCGGTGCAGTCGATGACGACCACCCCGACAACCGACATCGACGCCACGCTCCAGCAGATCGCCGAGCTCACGGCCGCCGGGTGCGACATCGTCCGAGTGGCCTGCCCGAGCCGGGACGACGCCGACGCACTGCCGGCGATCGCGCGCAAGTCCCAGATCCCCGTCATCGCCGACATCCACTTCCAGCCGGCCTATGTCTACGCGGCGATCGACGCCGGGTGCGCCGCCGTGCGCGTCAACCCCGGCAACATCCGCCAGTTCGACGACCAGGTCGGCGAGATCGCGCGTCGGGCCAAGGCCGCCGGTGTCTCGATCCGGATCGGCGTCAACGCAGGGTCCCTCGACAAGCGCCTCCTCGAGAAGTACGGCAAGCCCACGGCCGAGGCGCTCGTCGAGTCGGCCGTCTGGGAGGCGGGCCTGTTCGAGGAGCATGACTTCCACGACTTCAAGATCTCGGTCAAGCACAACGACCCGGTCGTCATGGTCAAGGCCTACGAGCTGCTCTCCGAACGCGGCGACTGGCCGCTGCACCTCGGCGTGACCGAGGCCGGCCCGGCCTTCCAGGGCACGATCAAGTCCGCTGTGGCCTTCGGCGCTCTGCTCTCCAAGGGCATCGGCGACACGATCCGAGTCTCACTCTCGGCTCCGCCGGTGGAGGAGGTCAAGGTCGGCTCGCAGATCCTGCAGAGCCTCAACCTCCGCCCCCGCAAGCTCGAGATCGTCTCCTGCCCCTCCTGCGGGCGGGCACAGGTCGACGTCTACAAGCTGGCCGACGAGGTGACCGCCGGCCTGGAGGGCATGACCGTTCCCCTCCGGGTCGCCGTCATGGGGTGTGTTGTCAACGGTCCCGGCGAGGCCCGCGAGGCCGACCTCGGTGTCGCCTCCGGCAACGGCAAGGGCCAGATCTTCGTCAAGGGCGAGGTGATCAAGACCGTTCCCGAGAGCCAGATCGTCGAGACCCTCATCGAGGAGGCCATGCGGATCGCCGAGGAGATGGGGGAGCCGATGGACGAGGAGAGCGTCGGCGCCCCGTCGGTCACCGTCGGCTGAGCCAAACCCGCTGCGCGTTCGCGGCACCGGGCGTGGCGGATCGGACTAGCCTGGCAGCGTGCTGCGCACCCGGTCAGTGATCCGACCACTCCAGCCCGCCGATCGCGAGGCGGCGCTCGAGGTATGCGCCCAGGACATCGCGAGCAACGTCTTCGTCGCCTCCCGAATCCTCGACGGGGTCATCGACACCCAGCCGCAGTCGGTCCTCTCCCACCGCTCTGGCCGGGATGTGGACGCCCTGCTCTGGGCCAACGCCAACGTCGTCCCCGTCGAGACGACGCCCGAGAGCCGGAGTGCCTTCGTCGACCGGCTGCGTCGGTCCCGCCGGAGGTGCGCGAGCATCCTCGGTCCGCGCGAGCAGGTCGAGCAGATGTGGGCCCTCGTCGAGCCGATCTGGGGGCAGGCCCGGGAGGTTCGAGCCAGCCAGCCGCTGTGCGTCACCTCGACCCCGCCCTCGGCCCTCGGGGTCCCACTCGATCCCCGGGTGCGCCCGGCCCGGGTCGAGGAGGCCGAGCTCATCCTCCCCGCGGCCGAGCACATGTTCACCCATGAGATCGGCTATGCGCCCTACACCGGCTCGTCGCGCGCCTACGTCGGGGCCATCTCGGCGCTCATCCGGCGCGGTCACACCTACATCGCGACCGACGTCGGTCGCGACGGGGTCGAACGGGTGGTCTTCAAGACCGACATCGGCAGTGCTGCCCTCGGCTGTGTCCAGCTGCAGGGGGTCTGGCTGGCGCCGGAGCTGCGCGGCCGGGGGTATGCGGTGCCCCTCATTGCGGCTGCCGTCGAGCAGATCATGTGTGACGTTGGTCAACTCGTGACGCTCTATGTCAACGACTTCAACGCTCCGGCGCGGGCCGCATACCGCCGGGTGGGGTTCGTCGAGACCGGCCAGTTCATGACGGTCCTGTTATAGCCGGGTGCGCGCATCCTAGGCTGAGGTCATGTCCGTTCTCCAGTGGTCCGCCCTCACTCCGAGTGATATCCCGGCGGTGCGAGCGCTCGCCCAGGCCTGCCTCGACCATGACGGTGGCCTGCCGCAGCTGATCGACGACGAGTTCATCTCCCGGTACTTCTTCGGCGATGACACCATCGCCGGTCGCGACGACCTCGGTGAGCTCGTCGCCATCGCCTCGCTGTCGTACGACGAGGCAGGCAACCGGATCGCCAGCGGGCTGGTGCATCCCGCGATGCGTCGCCAGGGGCACGGGGAGGCGCTCGTCGCCTGGGCGCGGGAGCAGGCGCTCGGTGTGCCGATCAAGGTGATCGCCGAGACCATGTCTCCGGAGGCCGAGACGCTGTATGCGTCCAGCGGGCTCAGTCGGAGCTTCGCGGAGCTGGTCATGTGCCATGACCTCACTCACATCTCGCGGATCCCCCTCCCGGAGGGCGTCACGACGGGGCCCTTCACGCACGACAGCGCCCACGACTTCTTCGTGGCCTACCAGGGGTCCTTCGGCGACCGGCCCGGGTTCCCCGACCCGAGCGAGGACAAGTGGCTCGAGTGGCTGCGCAGCGACCCGGAGTTCCGACCCGACGACTCGCGGGTCGCCTACAGCAAGGGTGCGGCGCCGATCGGCTTCATCACGGTCTCCGGCGACTGGATCGAGCAGGTGGGCGTCGTGCCGACCTGGCGCGGACACCGCATCGGCGCACACCTCGTCGTGCGCACGCTCACGGCGCTCAAGGCGTCCGGAAGCGAGAAGGTCTGGCTGAACGTCGCCGTAGATAACGAGTCGAGCGAGCTCTACCGCCGTCTCGGGTTCACGGTGTTCGGCACCCGTGCCCGCTACGAGGACCGGACCGTGGAGGCTCCGGTCAAGGAGTAATACCCCGAGGGGTATGCTGAACGCGTGCTCTGGCTGACTCTTGCCCTCGCCGTGGTCGTCGGTGTCGCCCTTGGTCTCTTCGGTGGCGGGGGATCGATCCTCACGGTTCCGCTGCTCATCTACGTGACCGGACTCGACACCAAAGAGGCCATCGCCACCTCGCTCGTCGTCGTCGGCGCCACGGCTATCGGAGCGCTGGTCACCCACGCGAGGGCGCGTCGGGTGGAGTGGCGGACCGGCCTGATCTTCGGCTCGACCGCCATGGTCGGTGCGTATGCCGGGGGCCTCGTCGGTCCCAAGGTCCCCGATCTCGTGCTCCTCGTCGGCTTCGCCCTCATGATGCTCGCGACCGCGGTCGCCATGATCCGCGGCCGCAAGGCCCAGCCGCCGTCGGAGGAGCGCAAGCAGTCGCCGGTGCTCCTCATTCTCGTCGAAGGTGTCATCGTGGGGCTCGTCACGGGCATCGTCGGTGCCGGAGGCGGGTTCCTCGTCGTGCCGGCGCTCGTGCTGCTCGGGGGACTCCCCATGGCGACGGCGGTCGGGACGAGTCTGCTCGTCATCGCGCTCAAGTCCTTCGCGGCCCTCGCGGGCTACCTCACCGCTGTGCAGATCGACTGGGGACTTGCGGCGTCGGTCACAGCGCTCGCCCTCGTCGGAAGCGTCCTCGGGGGCTGGCTGGCGGGACGGATCGACCCGGACCGGTTGCGCAAGAGCTTCGGGATCTTCGTCCTCGGCATGGCGATCTTCGTCCTCGTCCAGACGGGGCTCTCGGCCTGACCCACCCCCGTCTCCCGGATGGGGCGGGAGAGGAGCGGTGTCGGTATCCTTGCCGGGTTCCCGCACCGCCCACCAGCCCAGGAGATCCCCCCGTGGCCATGCGCATGTCGTCGCTCTTCCTCCGGACCCTGCGGGAGGACCCAGCCGACGCAGAGGTGCCGAGCCACCGGCTCCTCGTCCGCGCGGGCTACATCCGTCGGGTGAGCCCTGGTATCTACACCTGGCTGCCGCTCGGACTGAAGGTCTTCCGTCGCGTCGAGGAGATCGTCCGCGAGGAGATGGACGCCATCGGCGCCCAGGAGCTGCTCTTCCCGGCGCTGCTGCCCAAGGAGCCGTTCGAGGCGAGCGGGCGCTGGACGGAGTACGGAGACAACATCTTCCGGCTCAAGGACCGCAAGGGCGGCGACTACCTGCTCGGGCCGACGCACGAGGAGCTCTTCACCCTCGCCGTCAAGGACCTGTTCAGCTCCTACAAGGACCTGCCGCTGGCGATCTACCAGATCCAGACGAAGTACCGCGACGAGGCGCGCCCCCGGGCGGGCCTGCTGCGCGGCCGCGAGTTCGTCATGAAGGACTCCTACTCCTTCGATATCGACGAGGCGGGGCTGGACAAGAGCTACCAGCTGCACCGCGACGCCTACGTGCGCATCTTCGACCGGCTCGGCTTCCACTACGTCATCGTCGAGGCGATGGCCGGTGCCATGGGCGGGTCCAAGAGCGAGGAGTTCCTCGCCACTGCGGACAACGGCGAGGACACGTATGTGCGGTGCACCTCGTGCGGGTACGCCGCCAACGTCGAGGCGGTCCGGGTCCCCACCCCTGACCCGGTCGCGTTCGACGGGCTCTCGGCGGCCCACGTCGAGGACACTCCCGACACCCCGACGATCGAGACACTCGTGGCGGCGGCGAACACCGACCATCCCCGCGCCGACGGCCGGGCCTGGGCCGCCGCGGACACGCTGAAGAACGTCGTCGTCATGCTTGTCCACCCCGACGGCACGCGCGAGCCCCTGGCCATCGGCCTGCCCGGTGACCGTGACGTCGACGAGAAGCGGCTCGGCGCCCAGGTCGAGCCCGCCACGGTGCAGGCCTTCGAGGAGAAGGACTTCGCCGCTCACCCCTCGCTCGCCAAGGGCTACATCGGCCCGGCCGTTCTCGGCGCGGAGCGGTCGAGTGGGATCCGCTATCTCCTCGACCCGCGGGTGGTCGACGGCACCGCGTGGGTGACGGGCGCCGACGAGCACGGCAAGCACGTCTTCGACCTCGTCGCCGGCCGCGACTTCACGGCCGACGGGACGATCGAGGCAGCCGAGGTCCGCGACGGCGATGAGTGCCCGTCCTGCGCTGCCGGGCTCGAGAGCGCGCGCGGGATCGAGATGGGGCACATCTTCCAGCTCGGGCGCAAGTACGCCGAGGCGCTGGACCTCAAGGTCCTCGACTCCAACGGCAAGCTCCAGACGGTCATCATGGGGTCCTACGGCGTCGGGGTCTCCCGCGCCGTCGCCTGCGTCGCCGAGGGCAACCACGATGAGGACGGTCTCATCTGGCCGCGAGCCCTCGCGCCGGCTGATGTCCACATCGTCGCGACCGGCAAGGACGATGCGGTCCTCACCTTCGCCGAGGAGCTGACCCGTGAGCTCGAGGCCACCGGCGTCCACGTCATGCTCGACGACCGCAAGGGCGTCAGCCCGGGTGTGAAGTTCAAGGACGCCGAGCTCATCGGCGTCCCGACCATCGTCGTCGTGGGCCGCGGGCTCGTCGACGGCGAGATCGAGATCAAGGACCGGCGAAGCGGTGAACGCCGCTCCATCGCGACCACCTCGGCGGTGGAGGCGATCCGGGCCGAGGTCGGCCACGCGTGAGCGGGCACCCCCTCGGTGGGTGAGCCCGACCTCACCCTGCTCCTCCTCATGGCGCTCGCCGGGTTCGCCGCCGGCTGGGTCGACGCCGTGGTCGGAGGAGGGGGGCTGATCCAGCTCCCCGCCCTCGTCCTGGGGTTCCCCGGCGCCACCCCCGCCCAGCTGCTGGCGACGAACAAGATCTCCTCGATCTTCGGCACCGCGACGAGCTCGATCACCTACGTCCGCCGAATCCGCCCCGACCTGCGCACCGCGCTCCCGATGGCCGGCGTCGCGTTCCTCGGGGCCATCGGCGGCGCACTCATCGGGGTGCACATCCCCAAGGCCGCGTTCAACCCGATCATCCTCGTCCTGCTCGTGGTCGTCGGTGCCTATACGGTCCTCAGGCCCTCTCTCGGTCAGGTGACGGTCCTGCGCTACGCCGGCGCACGGCATACGGCCACCGCCATGATGGTCGGGTTTCTCATCGGCGTCTACGACGGCGCTCTCGGACCGGGCACCGGCTCCTTCCTCGTCTTCGCCCTCGTCGGACTGCTCGGGTACGCGTTCCTCGAGGCCAGCGCCAAGGCCAAGATCGCGAACTTCGCGACCAACCTCGGCGCGCTGGTCGTCTTCGTCCCTGGCGGGCACGTGATGTGGGAGGTAGGCCTCGTCATGGCCGCCGCGAACATCGTCGGAGGGTATGTGGGCGCCAGGACAGCGGTGGCCCGCGGCAGCACCTTCGTCCGGGTCGTCTTCGTCGTCGTCATCGCCGCGTTCACCGTCCGGATCGGCGGAGATGTCGTCGGTGTCTGGTAGGTGAACGTTGCATGAACGTCACGTTGCCGCAGGGCGTCCGGGGGCGATAGCGTCGGGTCCAGGACCGGGTCTTCGACCGGTCCTGTCCTGCCCCATCCGCTGACCGACCCCGTCGTCACGCCGTCCCCTGCACCGACTGCCTCGTGGCCTGCGCCGACGCCAGTCTGACGAGCCGAGAGCCAGAGAGGTCCGACCCCGTGATGAAGCTCAAGGACTACCAGGAGGTAGAACGGGCGGCCGGCATCAGCCGAACAGAGGTCGGGCGGATCGGCACCGCGATCCTGTTCATCGTCGCGGTCATCATCTTCACGGGCACCCGGTTCGGCTATGTCGAGCAGGCCTACCTGCTCATCGCAGCGTCGGTCATCGGGGCCTACATGGCGATGAACATCGGCGCCAACGACGTCGCCAACAACGTCGGCCCCGCGGTCGGCTCGTTCGCGATGACCCTGACGACGGCGATCGCCATCGCAGCGTTCTTCGAGGCAACCGGCGCGATCATCGCGGGCGGCAACGTCGTGAGCACCGTCAAGAGCGGCATCATCGACCCCGCCGACATCGGCGACCCGGACGTCTTCGTGTGGGTGATGATGGGGGCGTTGCTCGGCGCCGCGATCTGGCTCGACGTCGCGACCTGGATCGGCGCACCCGTCTCGACGACGCACTCCATCGTCGGCGGTGTCATGGGTGCCGGCATCGCGTCCTCCGGCTGGGCGATGATCAACTGGCCGGCGATGGGCGCCATCGCCTCGAGCTGGGTCATCTCACCCGTCGTCGGCGGGGTCATCGCCGCCGGACTGCTCTACGGTCTCGAGCGAGCGGTGCTGTGGAAGGACGACCCCATCGAAGCGGCGGTGCGATACGTCCCCTTCATGCTGGCGCTCATGGCAACCAGCTCTTCACCATCCCGCTCGTCTTCACGGCAGCTCTGCTGTCCTTCGCCCATGGTGCGAACGACGTCGCCAACGCGGTGGGGCCACTCGCCGGCGTCGTCGAGGTCCTCATCGGTGGCGAAGGGACCGCGCGGGTCGGCATCCCGCTGTGGGTGCTCGTCATCGGCGCGCTGGGCATCTCGGTCGGCCTGGCGCTCTTCGGCCCCAAGCTCATCCGCACGGTGGGCACCGAGATCACCGAGCTCGACAGGTCCCGTGCCTTCTGTGTTGCTCTGGCGGCAGGCCTCACCGTCATCGTCGCGAGCCAGCTCGGTCTACCGATCAGCTCGACCCACGTCGCTCTCGGCGGGATCTTCGGCGTCGGCTTCCTGCGTGAGTACCTCGAGCAGCGCATGAGCCGAGTCGTCGAGAACGTCCTGCACAGCCACCGCGGAGACACCCACTTCGCCGAGGTCGCCCGGGTCATGCGCGAGTTCCAGGACGCCCCGCCAGAGGACAAGCGCCGCATGCTGGACCAGCTCGACGCCATGGGTGAGGAGGCGGTCATCACAGCGGCCCAGCGCCGCCAGCTCAAGAAGGCTCTCAAGCGCCAGCTCGTCCAACGCTCCCACCTGCTCAAGATCGTCTCGGCCTGGCTCATCACGGTGCCGGTGTCGGCCGTGCTGTCCGCGCTGTTCTTCTTCGCCCTGCGCGGGATGATGCTCCCGTGACGCCGGAGGCCGGGAAGTCACCGCGGGTCGGGTGAGGCGATGAAGAGGATCTTCCGACGCACCCTGCTGCCGATCGTCCTGGTGCTCCTCCTGTTCGGCTTCTGGCTGAGCCCGGACTTCAAGGAGATCGCTGCGGGTGTCGCGCTCTTCCTCTTCGGGATGATCATGCTCGAGGACGGCTTCAACGTCTTCAGCGGCGGCGTCCTCGAACGCTGGCTGGAGCGGGCGACCCAGTCGCTCAAGCGGTCCCTCGCCTTCGGGGTCGCGACGACGACGATCATGCAGTCCTCCTCTCTCGTCTCCGTCATCACGATCTCGTTCCTGTCGGCCGGCCTCATCCCGCTGGCGGCCGGCGTCGGCATCATCTTCGGAGCCAACATCGGCACGACGACCGGAGCGTGGCTCGTCGCGGGCTTCGGCCTCAAGGTGGACATCTCGGCCTTCGCGCTGCCGATGCTCGCGATCGCGATCGTGCTCGTCCTTCAGCGCGCCAAGGTCGTCCGCGGGTCGGGCTATATCATCGCCGGGCTCGGCTTCGTCTTTCTCGGGATCCACCATATGAAGGAGGGTTTCGACGCCTTCAGCGACCAGCTGGACCTTACCCAGTTCGCTTTGACCGGGGTCGCCGGGCTCCTCATCTACACGCTCGTCGGGGCCTTGGCCACGGTCGTCATGCAGTCCAGCCATGCGACGATGGTGCTGGTCATCACGGCGCTGGCCGCCGGTCAGCTCACCTACGACAATGCGCTCGCTCTGGCGATCGGGGCCAACCTCGGCACGACCATCACGGCGATCCTCGGGGCGGCCACCGCGAACTACCAGGGACGGCGCCTGGCCCTGGCCCATGTCATCTTCAACGGGGTGACCGCGGGGGTGGCGTTGACCCTCATCGTTCCGCTACGGATGCTCGTCGCAGGGATCAGCGACCTCGTCGGGATCGCCCCGGACGACTACGCGCTTCAGCTGGCCATGTTCCACACGGTCTTCAACGTCCTCGGGGTGCTCATCATGCTGCCGGTGCTCACACCCCTGCTGTCCTTCATCGAGCGCAGAGTCCCGACCACCGAGCCCGCGGTCAGCCGGCCGCACTACCTGTCGGAGTCGGTCGCCGCCTTCCCGGCGACGATGCGGGCGGCCGTGGCCAAGGAGGTCGAGCACCTCTATGCCAATGCCACCGAGCTCATCGTGCACGGGCTCAACCTGCACCGCCACCGGCTGTATGCGGACGGCGACGTCGAGACCTACGTCACCGGAGCCCGTGAGGTCTTCGACATCGACTTCGACGCGACGTACGAACAACGGGTCAAGGTCCTCTATGCCGAGATCCTCCAGTTCGTCAGCCATCGGTCCGCGGGCAGCCTCCCGGACGATACGGCGGAGCGGCTCTACCAGCTGCGGGAGGCGGCCGAGCACATCGTGCGCGCCGTCAAGGAGGTCAAGCACATGCGGGGCAACACCTCGCGCTTCACCGCGGTCGACCACGGCGCCGTGACCCGGATCTACAACACCCTGCGCACCGATCTGGCCCGCATCCTCATCGAGCTCGACGAGCTCGCGAAGGCCGACCCCGAGGAGCGCAGCGTGCTCTGGCTGGAGGAGGAGCGGGAGCGGATCAGGCACGAGAGACGGATCAGCCGGCTGCTCGTCGAGGAGCTCATCCGGATGGGGGAGATCGATCCGCACACCGCGACCTCGTTCCTCAACGACGCGAACTACGGATACCGGGCGATGAAGGAGATGCTCGAAGGGGCGCGGCTGCTGTATTCCGAGCCCGACGGGGCGATGGCCGAGGTGGAACGTCTGCTGACGATGGACGAGGATGTCCTTGACATGAGTGAGAACGACTGAGCCCACCGGCTGGTCGAGGGCCACGAGGAAGGACCTGAGTCATGGCGCTGTCGGAGCAGGCGGAGAAGTTGGCGGAGTACCGCGCCCGACTCGACGCAGGACACGCCGACCGGATCGCGCCCTCGCACGTCGAGCAGGTCATCCGCAAGCTCGAGGCCAAGCGGGCCAAGCTCTCCGACAAGCTGGCGCGGGCGACGGCGGACGGCGAACAAGAGCGACTGAACCGCAAGATCGCCAAGTCCGACTCCCTCATCGAGCAGGCGCGCTGGCTGCGCGACCAGCTCTGAGCGCAGGCCGCGGCCTCAGTCCTCGAGGGCCTTGAACAACGCGACGTGCAAGGACGCGGCGGCCGGGTCGTCGTGGGCCCACAGAATCTGGATGCCGGTATGGAGCAGGCTCCAGAGGCGGGCCTCCTCGGCGTCCACGCCGGCGGCGTCGGCAGCGATCTGGAGTCGGTGGCGGACGCTCCGCCGAAGGGCCGAGCCCGTCCCGAGCTCGTCGACCCGGTTGCGCAGGAGGGGCTGGAACTCGAAGCCCGGATGCCCCGCGGCCGGCTTGGGGTCGATGGCCAGCCAGGGCTCGCGCTCGGCACCGAGGACGTTGTCGTAGTGCAGGTCGGTGTGCAGGACCACGTGCGTCGGGTCCGGGAGCAGCTCCTCGGCGAGGGAACGGGTGCGGGCGGCGAGCCGTCGAGGCACCGCGCCGTGGCCCAGCCGCTCGAGGTGCGGCGCGAGGAGGTCTCTCAACGGCGGGATGGTCGGTGGGGCCGGGACGTGAAGCCGCCGGAGGAGCCCGCCCGCGATCTCGCATGCGGTGAAGGCGTCCTCACTTCCCAGCGTGCGCGTCGGGTCGAGCCGTTCGAGCAGCAGCGCCCCGCGAGCCGGGTCGGCGGCCAGCAGCCGCACCGCGCCCCGTCCGCCCCACAACCGCAGAGCCGTGTGCTCGGCGGCCGACTCACGGTGCGGCCAGCCGACCTTGAGCACGGCCGGTGCGCCGTCCCGGTCGACCGGGAACGCCACGGCCGTCCACCCCGTCCGCGCGGGGCCGGTCACCGTGAGGTCCCACTGGTCGAGGCACTCGATGACGATCTGGCGGGCCCGGCGCGACCAGATCGCACCTGTCGGACCCCCGTCGGCCGGCAGCCGCGCGATGAGGCCCAGCCATGCGTCGGGGACGAGTGGCGCTGCCGGTGGATAGGGGGATGACGTCATCCCGGAGAGTGGGTTCCGGGAAATGCTCGCAGCGGCACGCCCCAGGTCGCACCGTGAGCGGCCGCGGCCCCGAGCCATCCGACGACGTCTGGAGCGGTGTCGATCTGAGCCGCTCCGGTCACCGTCGTGAGCAGCCCGCCGTAGCCGTCGGTGAGGCCGGAGAGCACGTGGGCGGCGAGCCGCAGCGCAGACTCATCCGAGTCGACGGGGAAGGGGAGGGGGTAGCCGAAGACGGGAGTCGGTGCGTCGCCCCCGGCGCGCCGGGTCTGCGCGCGCCGCAGCCGGCGCAGGTCCGTCAGCGCTGCGATCGCGGACTCGCGGGTCTCGTCGCGCGACTGCGCGGCGACGATCTCGAAGCCATAGACGGCTTCGTGTGTCACCTCGACGAACCCCGCTGCAAGGTGGGGGAACTGCCAGAGATATGCAGCGTCCACCCGGGCGCGCTCCGGTACCTCCCCTCCGGTGAGCAGGACCGCGGCCCACCGTTGCGCCAGGAGGCTCGTGACGATGGGGAAGAGACCGGGACCGCATCGGCTGAGGTCGTCGATCCTCGTCAGGGCCGTCTCCGGTCCGGCCGGTGCGTCGTCGTCCGCCGGGGTCGGATCGGGCGTGGATGACGACGGTGCCGCACCTGGCGTGGACGTGTCGGTCGCGCTGTGCGCGGGCGGCACAAGCGTCTCGTCGAGGGTCTCGATCGGGACGCCGGCCCGGAAGAGCGCGCTCCGCAGGACTGCGACCTGCTCCGCATACAGGTCGGTGTGCGGCCCCTCCTGCTCGGCCAGGTCCCGGCAGTCCTCTAGGAGCCAGAGCAGGGCGGACTCGGCTGGAATCGGCTCTCGCGTCGGGATGAGCGGGATGGGCGGAGCGTCGTCCTCGAGGCGCACGTCACACGCGGACAGCACCAGGGCGGCCGTGCCGAGCGCTCCGCCGAGCAGCGCACGGCGACCAGGCTGCCACGGCGTGGCGGAGGGCTGAGGTGCGGGACGCATACAGGGGAACCTATCGCGGGACCGGAGCACCCTCGCCGCGGCCAACGCGCACGCGAGACCGCTGCGCTGTCCTGGCATACAGTTGTCTCTTCCGTACCGTCGCGCCATGGCGCCGAAAACCGTATAGACACGTCCACACCGACAACTGCAGAAGGGCCTGACCCCCGTGAGCGTCGTAGACCGCATCCGCACCCTCATCGAGCCCGTGCTGGCTCCTCTGGTCGTCGACGAGGTCAAGGTCACCCCTGCGGGCAAGCGGCGCGTCGTGCGTATCGCCGTCGACCGGCCCACGGACGAGTCGTCCGTCGTCGACACGGGCAGCGAACCGATGTCGCTTGACGAGGTCGCCGACGCCACCCGAGCGGTGAACGAGGCGCTCGATGTCAGTGACGTGCTCGGCGAGCAGCCCTACACCCTCGAGGTGACCTCCGCGGGCGTCGGGCGACCCCTGACCCGTCCGCGCCATTACCAGCGCGGCGTGGGTCGCCTCGTGGTCATCGCACGCGAGGGGCGCGAGGACCTGCGTGGCCGGATCGTCTCGGCCGGTCCGGACGCCGTGACAGTGACCGTGCCCGCGACGAAGCAGGGCGGCGAGCGCGCCGAGACCATCCGGTATGCCGAGGTCGCCGGCGCCCGAATCGACGTGGAGTTCTCCCGCCCCGCGAGCGACGACTGAGCGCGAGCGATTCACCCAGACCTGACGACCGGACGAGGAGAGAAGGAACACCATGGACATCGACCTGCAAGCCCTGCGAGCGCTGGAGCGCGAGCGTGACGTGTCCCTCGATATCCTCATCCCGGCCATCGAGAACGCCGTCCTGCAGGCGTACCTGCGCACCGACGACCACTACCCGAGCGCTCGTGCCGAGCTCGACCGCAAGACGGGCAAGGTCGTCATCTGGGCGCGCGAGGCCCACGAGGTGACCGAGGAGGTGCCCGCCCCCGAGGACGACGCGGACCAGAGCCTGCGCACCCGGGTGAGGCGGGAGCTGGGCCCGGAGTTCGACGACACCCCCAGCGGGTTCGGTCGCATCGCCGCCTCGACGGCGCGCCAGGTCATCGTCCAGCGGATGCGAGAGCTCGAGGACGAGGCGATCCTCGGCGACTTCCGCGGCAAGGAGGGCGACATCGTCGCCGGCGTCGTCCAGCAGAGCCCGGACCCGCGCCATGTCACCGTCGACTTCGGCACCGTCGAGGGCATCCTGCCGCTGGCCGAGCAGGTGCCGGGGGAGGAGTACAAGCACGGTGACCGCCTGCGCTGCTATGTCGTCAGCGTGCGTCGGGGCTTCAAGGGACCGCAGATCATGCTGTCCCGCACCCACCCCAACCTCGTCAAGAAGCTCTTCGCGCTCGAGGTGCCGGAGATCGCGGACGGGACCGTCGAGATCGCCGCGCTCGCGCGCGAGGCCGGCCACCGGAGCAAGATCGCCGTCCACTCCACCGTCCCAGGGGTCAACGCCAAGGGTGCCTGCATCGGCCCGATGGGCGCCCGGGTGAGGGCCGTCATGACCGAGCTGCATGGGGAGAAGATCGACATCGTCGACTACTCGCCCAACCCGACGGTCTTCATCGCCGCTGCTCTCTCGCCTTCCAGGGTCCAGGCGGTCGAGGTCGTCGACCTTAAGCTGCGAGCGGCCCGGGTCATCGTGCCCGACTACCAGCTCTCGCTCGCGATCGGCAAGGAGGGGCAGAACGCCCGTCTCGCAGCCAAGCTGACCGGGTGGCGCATCGACATCCGTCCCGACACCGACGCGGCCGCGGCAGGCACCCGGACGGGCCCGCCGCCCGCATGAGCCACGCCCGTCGATGACCAGCGGCTCGGGGCCGTGGCAGCCGCGCGGGTGAGGGAACGCTAGAATGAGAGAGACCGATCGGACTGGACTCCGGCGTCAGCAGGCCTCCCACGTGCCCACCCGCACATGTCTGGGCTGCCGACGGACGGATAGCCGGTCGGCACTCCTGCGCGTGACGGCACGCGAGGGCGACTCCGGAGCAGTCCGGATCGTCCCCGACGTGCGCGGTCGGCTCGGTGGTCGTGGCGCTTGGCTGCACACCGATCCCGACTGTGTCGAGCAGGCGGTGCGGCGTCGAGCGTTCGCTCGGGCCCTGCGAGTCGGGGCCCCGGTCGATCTCACGCCGCTCACCGCATACCTCGACAGTCTGCGCTCCTGACCACCAGCTCGACGGCCAGGTGTGCGGCGCGCCGGAGTGCAGTGAACATGTCCCTCATGGCGTCCGTGACAGCGGCGCCACTCCAGAAGAACCGGAAGCGGGTTTGACGCTGATGAGCCCCCGATGAGTACTCAGCAATGAGCACCCCCCAGCACTAGCCGGTCCATCTCGCGCCCGCGGGTTTGGACCACCACGAAGGAGAAACGTGTCCAAAGTCCGTGTGAGCGCACTCGCCAAAGAGGTCGGAGTGACCAGCAAGGTCCTCCTCGAACGCCTCAATGGGATGGGCGAGTATGTCAAGACCGCGAGCTCGACGGTCGAGCTGCCGGTCGTCCGCAGGTACAAGGAGAAGTTCCCGCCTGAGTCCGCCCAGCCCGCCCCCCGCTCTGCCC
>JBHEPF010000144.1:0-3755 GCA_046260445.1 Dermatophilaceae bacterium
CCGGCGACCACCACGCCGCCGGCGACCACCACGCCCGACCAGCTGGCGTCCGACCCGACCTCGGACCCGACCTCGGACCCGACCTCGGACCCGACCTCGGACCCGACCTCGGACCCGACCTCGGACCCGACCTCGGACCCGACCTCGGACTCCGGCGACACCGGGACGCCATAGCCGTGGTGTCATCCGATCAGCCGCTCGTGCGCGTCCGGGCGGCGAAGGATCTCTGGTCGCGGGTGTCGCAGAACCACAACCACGTTCTCGTCACGGGCGCCGCAGGCGCAGGCAAGACGAGTCTCTTGAAGGTTCTCGAGCACAGCTGTCGGGCCAGCGATCGAGCGGTGACGTGGGGCACGCCGGCCGAGCTGGCCGCAGGCGTGGTCGTCTGCCTCGATGACGCGCACCTCCTCTCCAGAGAGCCACTGCGTCAGCTCGTTCTGGATGCCGATCGCGTCGGCGCGACATTGGTGCTGGCCGCGCTCGAGGGCGATGAGACTGCGCCCTCTTGGGATGACGTTCTTCCTGCCACCGAAAGGACATCCCTTGTCCTCGATCGCTGGGACCGAGCCGATGTCAGCACCTTTCTGGAGCATCGAGGGCGAAGCACGTGCGACCCTGACGAGGTAGAGGAGCTCACGGCGCAGACACTTGGACTCCCCTGGTTGCTCAGCGCTGCGGTCGGCTCCGGGCACCCCGACCCGTCCTCTGCCGCCTCGGTCCGTGCGGCGGTCGCTCATCGGTGGCATGCGCTCACCGCGCGTGACGAGTGCATCGCGCTCGCCGTCGCGTGCGGCTATCGGCTCACGGCAGACCCGGTGCCACCGGATCTGCAGGAGGCATCACCGCAGGACTTCGAGGCATGCGTCCGGCGCTTGGCGCGTCAGGGGATCGTGACTCCTGAGGGCAACATGCCGCAGCTCGTCGCCAAGGTCATCCTCGGCATCGCCTCTCCGCACCAGCTCCGCGGCTATCTGCGCACGGTGGTGGACGACCTGGCTCGGCTGGGCGACGATCTCCAGGCGGTGGCCGCCAGACTCGTGTCAGCCGGCCTCCGGGACCCGCGACTGGTCCGTGCACTGGAGCTCGAGGCGGACGGCGTGCTCCCGCACCGTCCGGCCCTGGCTGCCCAGCGCTTTGCCCTCGCTGCCTCTGTCGCGGCGGAGCCGATCCCACTGAGGGTACGCCAAGCCGAGTCCCTTGCTCTTGCGGGCGAGATCGACGCGGCGGCATCGGTCCTGGCGGAGCAGGACGTCCAGCTCAGCGGGGATCACCCCTCCGTATCAGCAGCTGCTGTCTGTGCACACATCGCGTTCCTCAGCGGCAGGTTCGACCACGCCGTCTCGTTGTGGCGCTGGCGCATCTCCCGGTTGCAGGACGGAGCCACTCCCGAGCGCCGCGATGGCGAAGGCGCCTTGGTGCTCTACGGGCTGGGACAGGTGGATGGTGGTGACGCGCTTCTTGAGGCCACTCGTCGGCTGCGCCCGGACCTGACCTTCGACGGCCTGCGCGCCTCGCTCGAAGCACTGCGTCGCTCCTTCGGCAACAGCGACCAGACCCAGAGCTCAGATGCCGTGGCCGGGATGGTCCGCGCCGCTCAGAGTCTGTCAACCCAGCGCAGCCGACGCCTCCATCCAGACCATCCGGCGGCTCTTGCCGCCATCGCCGCAGTCAGCTGGGGGGATCTTTCGACGGCCGAGTCCATGCTGCGTTCCGCGCCGAACGACGTCGCCGCCGCTCTCGACAGGTCACGAGTGGCTGCTCTGCGGGCCTGGACCGCCATGGCCGCGGGGCGCTACAGGGAGGCCAGTCAGTGGGCTGACTCGATCGATCCGGGGATCCACCGCGACCGGGTCTGGCGGGCCGCCCTCGATGTCGGCATCGCCCGGCGCCAGGACGACCTGAGCGCGCTGACCCGACTGTGGGTCGAGGCGCGCTCGGCCCTGGTGTCGGCGGCACCGGATCTCTTCTCCATCCTGCCTCTGGGCGAGCTCGCGATCGTCGCCGCCCGCATGCGCGAGCCGGAGCTCGCCCGGCCGGTGCTCACCCGTGTTGCCGAGATCCTGGGCGATGCGGGAGAGCACAGCCTCTGGAGCGCTCCATACCACTGGGCCGGGATCCAGATCGCCATCCTCGCCGATGAACCGAAGGCGCTGGCGCCGCACGCCTCTGCGCTCGTGGCGATGAGTCATCACAGCCCTGTGGCTGAGGGTCTCGTCGGTGCCGCGCGCGCATGGGTCGGCGTCCTCGGGCGCGACGTCGACGTCGAGCGGGTGACGTCGGCGTCCCGCCGGCTCGGTGAGATCGGTCTCGCGTGGGACGGAGCCCGGTTGGCCGGTCATGGCGCGGCCCGAGCCGCCAGCCGCAAGGAGGCTGCTGCCCTCCTCGACGTGGCCCGAGACCTGCGGCCTGCACCGGAGTCGGCTGGGATGCCGGGTCCTGCTGCCAGGTCGGAGGCAGCGCACAGCATCGCGGGCCAGCGAGCAGGCCTGGTCGATCTCACCCGCAGGGAGAGAGAAGTCGTCGAGCTCGTGCTCAGCGGGATGACCTACCGGGAGATCGGGGACACCCTCTTCCTCTCCCCGAAGACCGTCGAGCACCATATGGCCCGGATTCGCCGCCGCAGCGGCGCGACGACACGAGGTGAGCTGCTTCGTCGGCTCAACGCCACGCTGGCGCTGGTGCCGCCCTTCCTCGGCGGCGACTAGCGCACCCGCCAGCCGCGGTCCAGAGGCGGCGGCGGTGGGGAGGGCTCGGCGTCGTCGGTGAATGGGCGGGCCGACCGGGGCGCCATGAGCCGCGCCGACCACGGGAGCCGTCGGACCTGCCGCTCCAGAGCGCTTCGGTCGAGCGGGGCTCTCGAGGCCAGCAGGATCCGGTTGCCGAAGCGGCGGCCCTTCGCGATGTCTGTCGTTGCAAGGATGGCGCGGTGCCTCAGGCCCGTGGAGACGATGCCGGCGGCCACCCGGTCGACGTAGCGTCCGTCGGCCTCGTCGGCGAGGTTGAGCACGAGGAGACCGCCAGGGGCCAGGACGCGGGCGCACTGGATGAGGAACGGAACCGCCCCGAGCTCGGCGGGGACCCGGCCGTCGGCATACGCGTCGACGACGACGAGATCGGCGCTTGCGTCGGCCAGATCGCTCACCCCCGTCGCGCCGTCGGTCGCCCGCACCCGGATCCGGTGGCCCCGCGGCAGGGGGAGCTCGGCTCGCACCAGGGCGGTCAGGGTCGTGTCCGGCTCCAGGACGATCTGGGGCGACCCGGGTCGCGAGGCCTGGACCCACCGCGGCAGGGTGAGTCCGGCACCCCCGACATGGGTCGCCCGGAGCCGCACCCGATCGGCGAAGACGGTGTCGACCGCCGCCGCGATGAGCGCGATGTACTCGAAGGCCAGGTCGAGCGGGTCGTCGAGGTTGACGTGGCTCTGTGGATGCCCATGCAGCAGAACGACCCGGCCGGCCCGATGGTCGGCCACGATCTCGCGTCCCGGCGCCGTCACGCGCACCCCAGCTGGAGCCGGGTGTGCGCGATGGTGGTGCCGAAGCCGGCTCGGCCACGCTCGTCGGCGGCGACCGCCAGAACGAACGCGGCAGCCCACCCCCTGGCTCGCACCCACACCGCTTCGTCGTATGCACCGCTCGCCTCCAACCGACGGGTCGCGCTCTGGCGGTGGGTCGCCTCGAACGTCGTCCACAGCACACGCAGGTCGACGGCGGGGTTGCCGCACGTGAGGTCGCCGAAGTCGATCACTCCGAGGA
>JBHEPF010000167.1:0-28802 GCA_046260445.1 Dermatophilaceae bacterium
TATGCGTCGGGCGAGATGCGCTATACGGCCGCCACCGCGACGGCGGAGGAGAGCGACCTGGCGCGCTATCTCACCGAGGGGCGCCGGATCATGGCCGAGGCCTCGCCGCCGGATCTCGCTGCCGGTGTCGGCGACCTCGTCGACGCGGACTTCGAGCTGCTGCGCTGGTTCGACCTGCCGCGCTCGAGCCTGACGGTGTGACACCGGGGGACAATGGGTTCATGAGTGATGCCGTGGACACCGCTGTGGGCGAGAGCGTGAGCGACGACGAGATCGAGGCCTTCTGGGCCGAGGCGCGCACCCGAGCCCGGCTGGACCCGATCGGCGTGTACGGCGGCTCGACCGTGCTGGCGTCGCTGCGGCCGCCCGCGTGGGCGTTCGGTGCGACGCCGGAGCAGGCCGACGAGCTGCTCGCGCTCGTCATGGCCGGGGTCAAGACGGCGACGGCCGGGGCGCTGTGGGACTACGAGGCCGAGGGGGAGCCGCTGCCCGTGGTCGGTGGCCTGTCGATCGTGCTCGACGGTGGCGGGCATCCTCGGGCCCTCATCGCGACGACGGAGGTCGCTGTCGTGCCGTTCGACGAGGTCGACGCAGACCACGCGGCCGCCGAGGGCGAGGACGACCGCACCCTGGAGTCATGGCGCCGGATCCACGAGGAGTTCTTCACCCGCCACGCCGCGAACGACAGGGGCTTCCACCCCGACATGCCGGTCGTGCTCGAGCGCTTCCGCCTCCTCTACCCGACGCGTCGCCACCGGCTCTGAGCGGAGCAGCGTTCACTCGGCTTCGGGACACAACCCTCGTCCTCGGGAAGGAACCGTTGTCTCCCGAGGATGAGTCTTCTCTCCCAGGGCGACAAACGAGGGACGGGTGCGACGGGCCTAGGTCCGGGCCCCCGCGCTGCGCCGCGCGACTCCCCGCCGTCCGGCGAGCCACCAGATCACGGAAGACGTGATGGCCAGCGCCACGAACGAGATCACCGTGGTGACCGGGTCGCTCGTCGTATCCGGCGTGATGAAGGCGTCCTGGAGTCCCGTCGTGAGGATGGAGAGGACGAGGACGATGACGTTGTTGACGATGTGCAGCGCGACCGCGGCCTCGAGACCGCCGGTCCGCCACGTGAGGAGCACCGCAGCGGCCGCGAACGACCCGAGGTCGATGAGGATCCAGGGATCGAGCGAGGTGTGCGCCAGGGCGAACACGACGGAGGAGAGCACGACAGCGAGGGTGAGTGCGACATACGTGCTCTTGACCCAGGCGCCGATCTGCTGCATGAGCCAGCCGCGGAACAGGTACTCCTCGCCGGCGGCCTGCAGCGGCGTCGTGAGGAGGGTGAGGACGAGCAGCGCCACCCACGACGACGGCCGCCCCGCCGTATCGCGGAAGGACTCACCGTCGATGAGAACCGCGACCCCGATGTAGAGGAGCCACAGCGGGACGATGACGATCAGGCACCAGCCGAACCAGCCCCACCGGAACCGCCCGACTACGGAGGACACGAACCCCGGCCGCACGCCGTGCGCGATCCACGTCGCCAGCCCGGCGATCGGGATGAGCATGGCGAGCCAGAGGTTCTGCGCACCGAAGGTCACCGGATTGTTGAAGTCGAGGGCCATGTCCTCGATCGCGCCGAAGTCGCCATCGGACACGACGACGTAGCCGATCCCGGCGACGAGGATGAGGCCGACCGTCGCCACGAGCACCCCGCCGACGACGAGCAGGAAGGAGACGAGCGGCCGCCACCAGGCGCGCCGTGCGCCCCTCAGGATGTGGTGGTACTCCGCCGGCTCGGCAGGAAGAGCAGGTGGGCGGACGGGGAGAGAGGGCGGCGCATACTGGCCGGGATGTGCGTACCACCCGGGCGGGGGTGCCTGTCCAGGCTGGGGGTATGCGGTGCCCGCCGACGCGGGTTCGCCGGACTGTCCGCCGGGCGACTGCCAACCGGGCGGCTGGAAGCCGGGCGGCGGGGGCGGCGGCGGGGGTGGTGTCGTCACCGGATCATCGTGCCTGGTGCGCAGTCAGGAGTCGAAACCGATGCCGAGCCGGTCCAGGCCCTTCAGCCACAGGTTGCGCTCGCCGGTGGAGTCCTCGCGTGCCAGTGAGGCGCGGGTGAGGCGCACCCCGAGCGAGCGCACCGGCTCCGGAGGGAACGGCACGGGCTTGCGCCGCACCATGGCGAGCCGGGTCCGCTCGGTGTCGTGGCCGAAGACCAGGTCGAGCGCGACCCGGGCACCCCAGCGGGTCGACCCGACACCGAGTCCGGTGTAGCCGACGGCGTACGCGACCTTGCCGCGCATCGCGGTGCCGAACATCGGTGTGAAGCGGGACGTCGTGTCGATGACCCCGCCCCAACGATGGGTGAAGCGCACCCCCTCGAGCTGCGGGAAGATCGAGAGGAAGTGCTCGGCGAGCAGCGTGTGGGACTCGGACTGCTCGAGCGAGGGGTCGATCCGGCCGGGGAAGTGGTAGTTCGCGTCGTAGCCCCCGAAGAGGACCCGGTCGTCACGGGTGCGCCGGTAGTAGTGGAACTGGTTGCCGGCATCGGCGAGACCCTCCCGGCCCTCCCAGCCGATCGACACGAGCTGGTCGACGGAAAGTGGCTCGGTCATGAGCACGTGGTCGTAGACCGGCAGGACATAGAGCCGGGTGCGGTTCAGCACGGGCCAGGCCCCGGTCCCGAGGACGACGCGCCCGGCGAGCACGCTGCCGGCCTCGGTCTTCACCACGACGGCCCCGCGGCCGCCGCCCCCGTCCTCGAACCCGGTCACCTTGCTCATCTCGTGGATCGTCACCCCGAGGGACTCAGCCGCCGCCGCGAGCCCCCAGACGAGCCGAGCCGGGTCGACGAGGCCGACGGTGGGGTCGACGAAGCCGCAGCGGTACAGGGGGGAGCGGACCCGCGCATACGACTCCTCGCGGGTGAGGTAGGTGACGTCGTGGCCCTGCTCGCGGTGCAGGGCGTGGGCCTCGCGCACCGCCCCGTCCTGGTGCTCGGAAAGCGACAGGGTGATCTCGCCGGGCAGGTGGAAGTCGGCGTCGATTCCGTAGCGCTCGAGGCTGGCCTGCACTCCGGCGAAGTTGGCGGCCGCCATCTCCTCGAGCAGGTCGATCTCGTCGGGCCAGAGCGAGACGCCCTGGTGCAGCCCGTGCGTGAGCGAGGGTGCGACGAACCCACCGTTGCGCCCTGAGGCGCCGTCGCCGACCCGGCCCTGGTCGAGGACGACGACGTCGAGGCTCGGGTTGTCCTCCTTGGCCTGGATCGCGGCCCACAGGCCGGTGAAGCCGGCTCCGACGATGGCCAGGTCGCAGGCCCGGTCGACCTCGGTGAGCGGCTCGCGGATCGGCGGACGGCCGGGCTGAGCGGTCCAGAACACCCGCGGCTCGGCGTCGACGAGCGCGCGGCGGGCCGCCTGGCCGGCGCCTGGGGCGACGGGGAAGGGACTCACGGCTGTAGTCTCTCAGGCCGCTGTTGTGGATGGTCGCCGGGGACTGTCGGTCCAGGTCGGTAGCGTTCGGCAGGTGAGAGGTGCAGCGGGTTCGGGGCCGGCCGGGCGAGGTGGTGCCTTCGAGATGCCGGCGTGGCTCGCCGGAGTGACCGACGCCGAGCTGAAGCGGGTGTGCGGCACGGGTGCGCTGAGCCGCGGCCGGGAGTATGCCCTGGCCGGGCGCGTCCTCTCCGTCACCAGCGCGGACCGGGGCCGGATGATCCTCGGTGAGGTGAGCGGGACACGCGGGGCGCCCTACTCCACGCTCGTCACGCACGCGGGTGAGTCCACGCACGGGCCGCAGTGGGTGTCGCGCTGCAGCTGTCCGGTCGGGACGCGCTGCAAGCACGCCGTCGCACTGATCCTGCACAGCCGGGCCGAGGCGGTGACGGCCGGCCGGTCCTGGAGCGAGGCCCTGCGGGAGGTGCTCGAGCCGGCGGGCACCACGGCGTCGGGCACGGCTCGGCTCGGGCTCGGGTTCTTCGTCGAGCACCGGCCCCGGAGCGTCACCGACACCCGCCCGGTGGCCACCGTCGTCCTCGTGCCTCGCAAGGAGTCGCGGGTCCAGTCGTGGATCACGACGATCGGATGGCCCGAGATCATCGGTCCGGCCGCGAGCGCCGGGGTGCGCTCGGCGCACGCGGCCGTCGCCCGAGACCTCGTCGGCCTCGTGGCCCGGCCCGGCGTCGGCATCGGCGGGTTCGCCCGGCTCGATACGCCGCGTGCCCTCGAGCTCGGGCGCCTCGGGCCGGGGGTGTGGGGCGTGCTGGCCTCAGCCGTGCGCGCCGGCGTGGGCCTCCAGGGACCCAACCCTGCCGAGGCGGTCGAGCTCGGCGACCCGATCGACATCGTCTGCGACGTCCGTGCCGACGGCATCGCCGGTGCGGGGGGCGCGACGGCCACGTTCGTCGTCGTGGGCCGCAGCACCCTGGAACAGGTCGTTCCCATCGGCGACCCTGTGCACGGGCTCTTCCTCGCCGACCAGGACGGCAACACTCTGCTCGCGCCGGTGCGCACCCCGGTCCCCGGCTGGGTCGGCGAGATGCTCGCTGCCGGGACCACGCTGCAGATCCCGCCCGCCGAGGTGGGTGACTTCGTCCGCGACTACCTTCCGGGGCTGGCGACGATCGTCGACATTCGGGACGCGGACGGCATCGACCGTGACCACGCGGCTACGCCGCCGACGGCGCCCGATGTCGACGGCCCCTACCTCCATCTCCGACTCGAGGCCGCCGGCTCCGACAGTGTCGACATCGCCTCCTCGCTCGCCTACCTCACAGGCGAGCGGATGGTCCGGTTCGGACCGCATGGCGGGTGGGACGCGAGGCGCGACCATGCGGCCGAGGAGGACCTCGTCGAGGCTCTGGACCTGCTCGACGACGTGCCTGGGTTGACGAGGTCCGACCGCACCGGCCGCCACCTCCTTCCCCGCACCACGGTCGTGGGCGCCGATCTCGTCCGGTTGTTCACCGCGGTCCTGCCCGAGCTGCGGCTCCATCCCGCTGTCATCGTCGAGGAGGCCGGCGAGCTGCCGACCTTCGAGGAGGCCGAGGGTGCGGCGGAGGTCGAGGTCGCGGCGGTCGACGAGGTCCGGGACTGGCTCTCCCTGCGCGTGACGGTCAGCGTGGACGGCGAGGAGGTGCCCTTCGCGGAGCTCTTCGCCGCCCTGGTCCGAGGGGATCCCATCATGATCCTGCCGTCGGGGGTGTGGTTCAGCCTCGACCAGCCCCAGCTCCAGCGCCTCGTCGAGCTCATCGCGGAGTCCAAGGAGATCCGCGACGCCGAACGGCCGGGCGTGCTGCGGCTGCACCGTCACCGGGTCGCCGACATCCACGACCTCGTCGACCTGTCCGTCACCGACGTGGCCGTGTCACGCTGGATCGAGTCCGTGGCACGCCTCACCGAGCTCTCCGGCGATGATGTCGACGGCGGCGAGGCCGCGACCTCCATCGCGGTGCCTGAGGGCCTGCGCGCCGAGCTGCGCCCGTACCAACATGCGGGGTATGCGTGGGTCAGCCACCTCCTGGACGCCGGCCTCGGCGGCATCCTCGCCGACGACATGGGACTCGGCAAGACCCTGCAGACCCTCGCTGCCGTGCTGCGGCTCAAGGAGGCCGGTCGCCTCGAGCAGCCCGTGCTCGTCGTCGCGCCCACCTCGGTGCTGTCCGCGTGGGTCACCGAGGCCGCACGGTTCACTCCGGACCTGCGTGTCGTGACGGCCGAGGTCACCTCCCGCAAGGCGAAGGTGCCACTGGCGGAGCGGATCGAGGGTGCCGACATCGTCGTCACCTCCTACGCAGTGGCCCGCATCGACGCGCCGGCGTTCCGTGAGCACTTGTGGTCCCTCCTGGTCTGTGACGAGGCGCAGTTCGTCAAGAACCCACAGTCCAAGACCCACCACGTCCTGCGCAGCCTGTCGGCGCACAGCGTCCTCGCGATCACGGGGACGCCGATGGAGAACTCCCTCATGGACCTGTGGTCGATCCTCGCGCTCACCGCGCCGGGACTCTTCCCCCGGGCCGACGAGTTCGTGCGCGCCTACCGCCGGCCGATCGAGTCGGGTGACGAGGTGACCCTGGCCCGCCTGCGCCGCAAGGTCCGCCCGCTCATGCTGCGCCGCACCAAGGGGGTCGTCGCGGCAGAGCTGCCCGAGAAGCAGGTTCAGGTGGTCTCCGTGCCGATGACGGCTGCCCACGAGCGGCTCTACCAGCAGCATCTCCAGCGCGAGCGGCAGCGTGTCCTCCACCTCCTGGCGGAGGACCCCTCCGCCAACCGGGTCGCCATCCTGTCCTCGCTCACGACGCTGCGTCAGATGGCGCTGCACCCGGGCCTGGTCAACGAGGACTATCTCGATCGGACGAGCGCGGCCAAGATCGACGCGCTCCTCGACCAGGTGCGCGAGCTCGCCGCCGAGGGGCACCGCGCGCTCGTGTTCTCGTCGTTCACCCGGTTCCTGCGGATGGTCCAGGACCGGCTCCATGCCGAGGGCCTGCCCACCGCATACCTCGATGGCAGCACGACCGACCGGGCGGCCGTCGTCGCGGACTTCCGGGAGGGCGACGTCCCGGTCTTCCTCATCTCTCTCAAGGCCGGCGGCTTCGGTCTCACCCTCACCGAGGCGGACTACGTCTTCGTCCTCGACCCCTGGTGGAACCCCGCCGCGGAGGAGCAGGCGATCGACCGGGTGCACCGGATCGGCCAGGACAAGACGGTCTTCGTCTACCGCTTCGTCTCGGCCGACACCATCGAGGAGAAGGTCGTGGCCCTCCAGGAGCACAAGCGCGACCTCTTCACCAAGGTCGTCGACAAGGGTGGCTCCCTCACCGGCCGGATCTCCGCCGAGGAGATCCGCGCGCTGCTCGAGTGAGCCTCGGGCCGCTCCCCGCCTCGACGCGACCCCATCTCATGCGACCTCATCTCATGCGAGTGGACGTGCACACGCCCGGATATCCGAGCGTTCCTCCTTCCACCCGTGGCTATCGCGTGCAGCGACTCCGCAGGCCGCGGGTGGCGCCGTTGACGGTGTCCTGGATGGTCTTACGGATGAGGAACCCCGGGAGCGGAAGCGTTGAGTCGACCATCAGCGAGAGGGTGACCTCGCAGGCGTCCGGACCGTTTTCGGTGACCCGCCAGGAGCCTTCCTGGGCGCGCTGGACCTTGCTCGGGGCTGCGAGCACCCAGCCATACCCGGAGGTGCCCGGTTCGTGGCTGTACAGCACCTCGAACTCGTCCTTGGCGACCTTGACGTCGTTGCCGATCAGGGCCCGCGTCACCCGACCGTCCTCATCCGTCTCCAGCGGCTCGGAGCGGTACTGGCCCGGCCACCACTGGCTCTGAGCCGAGATGTCGCGCAGCACGGCCAGCACCTGTTCCGCCGACTGCTGGATCCGAACGGTCGAGTCTGCGCGCACCTCACCCATGACCGCCACGATAGACGGCATCGATGCGTGCGCACCGACTCAGGTTCCTCCGCGAGCTCGCGCACTGCGCTAGGTTGGCCCGAGCGCCCGAGCGAGCGGGTGGGGAAGCGAGCAGAGGGATGATCCGGTTCGACCGCGTGACGAAGAGGTTCCCCGACGGCACGACCGCGGTGGACGAGCTCGATCTCACCGCACCGACCGGCAAGATCACCGTGCTCGTCGGACCGTCGGGCTGCGGCAAGACGACCTCGCTGCGGATGGTCAACCGCATGATCGAGCCGACGTCGGGGTCGATCCACCTCGACGGCACGGACACCGCGGACCTCAAGGCCGCCGAGATGCGGCGTGGGATCGGCTACGTCATCCAGCACGCCGGACTGTTCCCGCACAAGACGATCGTCGACAACATCGGCACGGTCCCCAGCCTGCTCGGCTGGGACAAGAAGAGGGTCCGCGACCGGAGCATGGAGCTCCTCGAGCAGGTCGGCCTCGACCCGGCCACCGCTCGCCGCTATCCCTCGCAGCTGTCCGGCGGTCAGCAACAGCGTGTCGGGGTCGCCCGGGCGCTGGCCGCGGACCCGCCCGTCATGCTCATGGACGAGCCCTTCTCGGCCGTCGACCCGGTCGTGCGAGAGCAGCTCCAGGATGAGTTCCTCCGCCTTCAGGGCGAGCTCGGCAAGACGATCATCTTCGTCACGCACGACATCGATGAGGCGATCAAGATGGGTGACCAGGTCGCCGTCCTCCGCGTCGGGGGACGGCTCGCGCAGGTGGCGGACCCCGCATACCTGCTCACCCACCCGACGGACGACTTCGTCGCGGACTTCGTGGGGCGCGACCGCGGCTACCGTGCGCTGTCCTTCCAGGCCGCTCCGCGCCTGCCGCTGCACGCAGAGCGCACCCTGCTCCTCGGCGAGGGTACCGATCGGTCGGACGACTGGGCTCTCGTCGTCAACGAGCACAACCAGCCCCAGGGATGGGTCGAGCCGTGTCGGCTCGCCGGCCGACCCGTGACCGAAGCGGACCTCGCGCGCGGGGGAACGGTCGCGCGAGCCAGCGGGAGCCTGCGGGCCGCCCTGGACTCCGCGCTGTCCTCCCCGAGCCGACGGGGTGTCATCGTCGACGACGCCGGCGAGCTGGTCGGCACGGTGCGAGCCCACGAGGTGCTCGCGGCGATCGAGGACTCCGACCGTCCCGAGCGGAGGGAGTCGGACACCGCGGACCGGCTCGACGAGGGGCGGCTCACCGACAGCGGCCGGTTCGCGACATGACCTGGGTGCGCGAGAACTGGACCGACGTCTTCCCCCTCGCCGTCTGGCACGCCCTCCTGTCCGGGATCCCCCTCGTCATCGGGCTGCTGCTCGCGGTCCCGCTCGGCTGGGCCGCGCGCAGGTGGCGGCGGGCCTATCCGTTCATCGTGACATCGAGCGGGTTGCTCTACACGATCCCCAGCCTCGCGCTCTTCATCCTCATGCCCCTCATCCTCGGCACTCGCATCCTCGACCCGCTCAACGTCGTCGCCGCGATGACGGTCTACACCATCGCGCTTCTCGTGCGGACGGTCGCCGACGGACTCGGGGCGGTGCCCGACCACGTCCAGGCCTCGGCGACGGCGATGGGATACGGCGGGTTGCGACGGTTCTTCGCCGTCGAGCTGCCCCTCGCGGTCCCCGTCATCACCGCCGGGCTGCGCGTCGCCGCCGTGAGCAACGTGAGCATCGTCTCGGTCGCCTCCCTCATCGGGGTCAGCCAGCTCGGTGACCTCCTCGTCGACGGGTTCAACCGCAACATCCCCGGCGAGCTCGTCCTCGGCATCGTCGCCTGTGTCCTCCTGGCGCTGGTCTTCGACCTCGCGATCACCGGGGCCGGGCGTGCGCTCACCCCGTGGGCTCGGACGGCGAAGGCATGAGCGGAGCGACCAGGTGATCCAGGGCATCGTCCAATGGCTCCTCGACCCGGCCTCGTGGAGCGGGTCCGGCGGCATCGGCGCCCGCCTGTGGGAGCACCTGCTCTACAGCGGGATCATCATGGTGTTCGCCGTCGTCATCGCCGTGCCGCTCGGCCTCTACATCGGGCATACCGGCCGGGCGAGCTGGACGGTCACCTTCGCCAACTCGCTGCGGGCGGTCCCCAGTCTCGGGCTGCTCTTCGCGATGACCCTGCTCGTCGGGCCGCTGTTCCGGAGCGAGCTGGCCTTCGTCGTCCCGAGCATCGCCGTCCTCGTTCTGCTGGCCATCCCGCCGGTCCTCTCCGGGGCGTATGCGGGGGTCGCCTCCGTCGACCCGGCCGCCCGGGACGCCGCGCAGGGTGTCGGAATGCAGCCGGGCCAGGTGCTGGCGCGCGTCGAGGTGCCGTGTGCTCTTCCGCTGCTTCTCTCCGGCATCCGCTCGGCGACGCTCCAGGTCATCGCGACGGCGACGATCGCCGCGTACGTCGGTCTCGGCGGTCTCGGTCGCTACCTCATCGACGGACTCGCGTCGGGGGACTACGTCCGCACCGCCGGGGGCGCGGTTCTCGTCGCCGCCCTCGCTCTGTCCATCGACGGCATCCTGGCTCTCATCGAGCGCAGAGCCGTCTCTCCCGGACTCACCGGGAAGCATGTCGGCAACACCGGTGTTGTCGCCACCACGACCTGACCCTCCGCCCCCGTCGGACCGCACCATTTCCATCCCGCACCATCTTCTATCCCGCACCATCGCCACTGTTCCCGACATCAGCGTCACCGCGACAAGGAGATCCTCATGACCCGCACCCCTCGATCGGCCGGCCTGCTCGCGCTCGCCACCGCCGCCCTGCTCACCCTCACCGCGTGCGGCGGAGGCAGCGACCCCACGTCGACCGCCGACGGTGACTCGACGGCGACCGGGGCGGAGACGACCGCCGCGGGGTCGGACGAGTCCGTCGTCGTCGGCTCGGCGAACTTCTCCGAGAGCATCGTTCTCGCCCATGTCTATGCCGGTGCCCTGAAGAACGCCGGAGTCAACGCCTCGACGAACACCGGCATCGGATCGCGCGAAATCTATCTCAAGGCGCTCGAGGATGGCTCGATCGACGTCATCCCGGAGTACACCGGGGCTCTCGGCTTCTTCTATGACCCGGAGTTCTCCGAGACCGAGCCGGACGCCGTCTTCGAGGCGATCCAGGGGCTCGTTCCGGAGGAGTTCACGGTCCTCGAGCGCTCCGAGGCCGAGGACAACGACTCGGTCGTCGTCACCCAGGAGACGGCCGAGGAGTACACCCTGTCCTCGATCGCCGACCTCGCCGACGTCGCGGATGAGCTGAGCTTCGGCGCACCGCCGGAGTTCGAGACCCGGCCGCAGGGCCTCTCCGGTCTTCAGGAGACCTACGGTGTGGAGTTCTCGAGCTTCCGCCCGCTCACCGGCCAGGCACTGGTCCAGGCCCTGCAGAACGGCCAGGTCGACGCCGCCAACATCTTCAGCACCGACCCGGCGATCGCCGTCAACGACCTCGTCGTGCTCGAGGACACCGAGAAGCTCTTCGGCAGCCAGAACATGGTCCCGCTCGTGCGCACCGAGGTCGCCGACCTCGTCCGCGACTCACTCAACGCCGTCTCCGCCGCGCTGACGACGGAGAAGGTGACCGAGATGCTCCGCCAGACCGACGTCGAGCAGCGCAACCCCGAGGAGGTCGCGGCCGAGTTCCTCGAGGAGGCCGGCCTCTGAGCCGCCTCTGAGCCGCCTCTGATGGTCTCGACGGCCGCCGGCCCGACCGGGACGGCGGCCGTCGAGCCGATAGCGTGCAGGTCATGAGCACCGACGCTCCGTTCCGCACGGTCATCGAGCCCTTCCGCATCCACTCCGTCGAGCCGTTGCGGATGACGACCGCTGCGCACCGTGCGGAGAAGGCCCGCGAGGCGGCATACAACCTCTTCCAGCTGCGCGCCGAGGACGTCCTCATCGACCTCCTCACCGACTCCGGCACCGGAGCGATGAGCCGCGACCAGTGGGCCGCGATCCAGCACGGCGACGAGTCGTATGCCGGCTCGCCGTCGTACTTCATCTTCCGGGACGCGGTGCAGGAGCTCTTCCCGTACCGCCACGTCATCCCCACGCACCAGGGCCGGGCGGCCGAGCGCATCCTCTTCCAGGCGATCTGTGGGGCCGGGATGGTCGTGCCGAGCAACACCCACTTCGACACGACCCGGGCGAACATCGAGTTCACCGGTGCCGAGGCGGTCGACCTCGTCATCGCGGAGGGCCGCGACCCGCAGGCGCTCCACCCGTTCAAGGGCAACATGGACATCGAACGGCTCGAGCAGGTGCTCACCGAGCGGGGCGAGGACATCCCGTGCGTGATGATGACCGTGACGAACAACTCCGGCGGGGGACAGCCGGTGTCGATGGAGAACCTGCGCGCTGTCTCCGAGCTCGCGCACCGGCACGGCAAGCCGCTCTTCCTCGACTTCTGCCGGTTCGCCGAGAATGCCTGGTTCATCCGCGAGCGCGAGGCGGGCTACACCGACCGGGAGGTCCCGGACATCGTCCGCGAGATGTCGGCACTGGCGGACGGGATGACCATGTCGGCGAAGAAGGACCCGATGGGCAACATCGGCGGCTGGCTGGCCCTCGACGATGACGATCTCGCCCAGGAGTGCCGCAACCTGCTCATCCTCACCGAGGGCTTCCCCACCTATGGCGGGCTGGCCGGCCGCGACCTCGAGGCGCTCGCCCAGGGTCTGAAAGAGGTCGTCTCGCACGACTACCTCCACTATCGGATCCGTTCCACGGCATACGTCGTCGACGCGCTCACGGGGCTCGGGATGCCGTGCCTCCAGCCGGCCGGTGGGCACGCCGTCTATATCGACGCGCGTGCCCTCCTGCCGCACATCCCGCCGCTGGAGTACCCCGGCCAGTCCCTCGCGGTCGCGCTCTACGAGGTCGGCGGCATCAGGTCCTGCGAGATCGGCACGGTGATGTTCGGTCGACACCCGGACGGCACCGAGTCGCCGGCGGCGATGGACCTGGTCCGACTCGCCATCCCGCGCCGGACCTACACCCAGAGCCACATGGACTACGTCGTCGAGGTGTGCGAGCGGGTCCTGGCCGACAAGGACCGGCTCACCGGCTACCGGATCGTGGACGAGCCACCCGTCCTGCGGCACTTCACGGCCGGCTTCGAGCCGATCGTCTGAGCGGGCTCACCGCGCTCGGCCGGCTCACCGGCCGGCCCTGGCATCAGCCGATGCCGGCGACCTTGTCGAGGCGTTGGAGCAGGTCGTGTGCGGCCAGCTCGACCTCCTTGTGCCGCCACTGTGCGGCACGGAAGACGGAGGCGATGAGTCCGGAGCGGTGCACCCGCGAGAAGTCGCCGACGCAGAACGCGTGCCGCGCCTTCGTCCCCTCATTGGCTCCCTCGGTGAGCCCGAGATGCCAGCTCGCATACGCCTCCCACGAGTGTCGGTCCAGATAGACGTTCTCCCGGTCTGCGTCCGGCTGCGACTCGCCCCACTCGCTCTCCAGCACGTACCGCTTCTTGTCGATGAGACTCTCGATGAACCGGACTGCCTCGCTGTTGACCGTGTACGTCGCCATGCCGCCATCCTGCCCGACCATGTGAGGACCGTCTCCGAGAGGGGCGGACCATCTGCGGGCGTGCCACCGCATACCGACGGATAGCGTGGGCACCATGACGAACGCCGATGCCCGGGAGCGGTCCTCGCCGCGCACCTTCGACCGTCCGGAGCGGGCGCTGCGAGCCCAGGACGTCGTCAGCACACCTGCCACGGACCTCGTGACCCGTGCACCGGTCACGATCCCACCGACGGCGCGCATCGCCGCAGCGGCACGGCTGATGCAGGGCCAGCGGATCTCCAGCCTGGCCGTGGTCGAGGAGGAGCGGCTCGTCGGCATCCTCACGGTCCGGGACCTGACGAACCGGGTGCTCGCCGAGGGGCGCTCGCCCGAGGACCTCGTCTCGGCGGTGATGACCCGCGAGCCTGCCACCCTTCCCCACACGGCACTCGTCGCCGACCTGCTGCGGCTCATGATCGAGCGCGGCATCAGTCATGTCCCGCTGGTCGACGAGGACCGCCTTGTGGGCATGGTGACCTCGACCGACCTCACCCGGGTCCAGGGGCTCTCGACAAATCTCCTCGCCCACGACATCGCCGCCGCAGGATCGGTCGAGGACATGGTGGCCGTGACGGCCGATCTCCCGACGCTCCTCGTGCGGCTCGTCGACGGGCATCACCCGCATGCAGAGGTGACCTCCCGGATCACCGACGTCGCCGATGCCGTCACCCGACGACTCGTCGCACTGGCCGAGGCCGAGCTCGGCCCACCACCGGTCCCCTACGTCTGGGCCGCCTGCGGCTCGCAGGGACGTCGCGAGCAGACGGGCGTCACCGACCAGGACAACTGCCTCATCATCGACGACGCGATGGAGCCTGAGCACGACGAGTACTTCGCCCGCCTCGCGACGATCGTCTCCGACGGCCTGGCGGCCTGCGGCTATGTGTACTGCTCGGGCGAGATGATGGCGACCACGGCGCAGTGGCGGCAGCCGCTGCGCACCTGGCGGGAGTACTTCGACCATTGGATCGAGCGGCCGGACCCCAAGGCGCAGATGCTCGCCTCGGTGATGTTCGACCTGCGTCCCATCGCCGGGGACGACTCCCTCTTCACCGGGCTACAGCACGACACGCTGCGACGGGCCAGCGCGAACCAGATCTTCGTCGCCCACATGATCTCGAACTCGATGCTGCACTCACCTCCGCTCACCTTCCTGCGAGGGCTCTCCACCCAGCGCAGCGGGGAGCACAAGCACACGGTCGACCTCAAGCTGAACGGCGTCATCCCGATCGTCGACCTCGGCCGGCTGTATGCGCTGCGAGGTCGCCTCACCCCGGTCAACACCCGCGAGCGGTTGCTGGCGGCTGAGAACGCGGGGGTCATCTCCGCCTCAGGTGGGCGCGACCTCATCGGTGCCTATGACGTGATCGCAACGATCCGCCTCGAGCACCAGGCCCGCTGCATCGAGGCTGGGGAGGCGGCCTCCAACTTCCTCAACCCGCGGGACCTGTCCGACTTCGAGCGCGGGCACCTGCGCGAGGCGTTCCTCGTCGTCAAGACGATGCAGACGGCCATCGGCCAGGGCACCGGCATGCTCCGCTGACCCGAAGCGCGGGGAACCGGGTGGGGAGCGAGGGGCGCGACCCCCTTGGCCTAGACGGCCGGTGCGGGAGCCGGCGCCGGCTCGGCTGCCTCTGCGATCTCCGGCTCCTCGCCGCGCTTGACCGCGGCGAGGAGCATCTGGGCCACATCGACGACCTCGACGTTCTCGCCGACACCCTCGGCCTGCTTGGCCGTGAGGCCGTCGGAGATCATCACCCGGCAGAACGGGCAGCCGATGGCGATCCGCTCGGCGCCCGTCGCGAGGGCTTCCTCGGTGCGGTTCACATTGATGCGCGTGCCGAGCTTCTCCTCCATCCACATCCGAGCGCCACCGGCGCCGCAGCAGAACGACTTCTCGCCGCTACGCGGCATCTCCGTGAGCTGGACGCCGGGGAGGGCTCCGATGAGCTCCCGTGGCGGCGCGTACACATGGTTGTGCCGGCCGAGGTAGCACGGGTCGTGGTAGGTGACCGTCGGTGCGGTCGACGCGGGGTTCTTCGCGCTCGACATGCCTGGGGCGTCGCTCGGGCGGGCGACGGGCACGAGCCTCTTCTCGCGGACGAGGCGGTTGAGGAGCTGGGTGTGGTGGACGACCTCGTACTGCCCGCCCAGCTGCGGGTACTCGTTCTTGATCGTGTTGAAGCAGTGCGCGCAGGTGACGACGATCTTGGTGGCGCCGACCTCGTTGAGCACCTCGACGTTCTGCTGCGCGAGCATCTGGTAAAGGAACTCGTTGCCGGCGCGGCGAGCCGAGTCCCCGGTGCAGGTCTCGCCGTCGCCGAGGATCGCGAAGCTGACTCCAGCGGCGTCGAGAAGCTCGGCGACCGCCCGGGTCGTCTTCTTCGCCCGGTCCTCGTAGGCGCCGGCGCACCCGACCCAGAACAGGTAGTCGACGTCATCGGCCGACTCCACGTCCTGACCGAGGATCTTGACCGGGAACGGCAGGTCCTTGGCCCAGTCGAGCCGGGCCCGGGCGCCCATGCCCCAGGGGTTGCCCTTGTTCTCGAGGTTCTTGAACAGCCCGCCGAGCTCACTCGGGAAGGCGCTCTCGATGAGGTTCTGGTAGCGGCGCATGTCGACGATGTGGTCGACGTGCTCGATGTCGACGGGGCACTGCTCGACGCAGGCGCCGCAGGTCGTGCACGACCACAGGACGTCCTCGTCGATGACGGCGCCGGCGCTCGTGCCGTCCGCTGTCGTCCCGAACGGGTTGTATGCGGTGAGCGGCCGGTCGACGTCGTAGCCGGTGGCGCCGATGAGGGGCACCCCGGCGAGGGCGGTGACCTTGGGATCGAGGTTCGCGCGCTCCTCCTCGGTGGCCTGCAGGTAGGGCGCCTTGGCGTGCGCGTGGTCGCGTAGCGCCATGATGAGCAGCTTGGGCGAGAGCGGCTTCTCGGTGTTCCACGCCGGGCACTGGCTCTGGCAGCGGCCGCACTCGGTGCAGGTGGAGAAGTCGAGCAGGCCCTTCCAGGTGAAGTCCTCGGCCTTGCCGACGCCGAGGGCGGCATCCTCGTCGAGCTCCTCGATCTGCTCGAAGTCCAGGACCTCGCCGCCTACCCGGATCGGCTCGAGGGCGCCGAGGGCCGTGCGGCCGTCGGCGAAGCGCTTGAACCAGATGTTGGGGAAGGCGAGGAAGCGGTGCCACGCGATACCCATCGTCGGCTGGAGCGCGACCGTGATCATCCAGGCGAAGGAGACCAGGATCTTGGTGGCCGCGATGATGTAGATCCAGTTGCGCACACCCTCCTCGGAGAGGCCCGACCAGATCCCGGAGAGCCACCCGGTGAGCGGGAAGTGCAGTCCGATGCTCGTCTCCGGCTCGATGAAGGGGATGAGCGCTGCCTCGAGGGTGCGGAGGAGGATGATGCAGGTCGTCACGGCGAGGATCGTGAACTCGACGTAGTAGGCGTGCCACCAGGTGGACCCGAAGAAGCGGGAGCGACGCCCTTGCTCACCGGCAGCCGAGCGGGGGTGGTTCCTCTGCCGGATGACGATAAGGGCGATGATGCCGATCCAGCCGGCCCAGGCGAACAGCTCGACGACCCACTCGAACGGCGGGAAGTGCCCGATGATCGGCAGCCGGAACTCTGCCCAGAGCAGCTGGAAGAACGCGTTGACGAGTGTCGTGACGAGGATGAGGAACGACAGGGCCGTGAACCAGTGCGCGATCGAGACGATCGGCAGCCGCGACATCCGGGTGTGCCCGAGGAACTCCTTGACCAGGGTGAGCGACCGGGCTGTGGGGTTGTCGGTGCGCTGCACCGGCTGCCCGAGCCGGAAGTACCGCCAGAAGCGCGCTACCTGCCGGAAGAGCAGGAACCACCCCAGGAGCGGGATGGTGAAGGCGAGCGAGATGAGCACGATCTGCAGGGGGCTCAGGTCCATGCTGGGGAGTCTACGTTGGGTGAGCGCTTGCTTACCCCGCCTGTGACCAGACTCGCCCCGTCTGGATCCTGCACCGGGGATGGCTGGAACGGGAATAGCGGCCTGATAACAAGCCGTTAGCATGGCCATAACGTTCCCTTTTATCCCCGACCGGCGCCGACGCGCGCCCCGCCAAGGAGAGTTCTGTGCCCATCTACGACGACGTGACCGCGCTCATCGGCAACACCCCTCTCGTGCGCATCAACCGGATCATCGACTCCCAGGCGACGGTCGCCGCCAAGCTCGAGTTCTACAACCCCGCCAACTCGGTCAAGGACCGCATCGGAGTCTCGATCATCGACGCGGCCGAGGCCAGTGGGGAGCTGCAGCCCGGCGGCACCATCGTCGAGGCCACGTCGGGCAACACCGGCATCGCGCTCGCGATGGTCGGCGCGGCCCGCGGCTACAACGTCGTACTCGCGATGCCGGAGACGATGAGCCAGGAGCGCAAGACCCTCCTGCGCGCCTATGGCGCCGAGCTCTTGCTCACTCCGGGGTCCGAGGGCATGAAGGGTGCCGTCGCCAAGGCCGACGAGATCGCCCAGGAGCGCGGCGCCGTCCTCGCCCGTCAGTTCGCCAACGCCGCGAACCCCGAGATCCACCGTCGCACGACCGCTGAGGAGATCTGGAAGGACACCGACGGAGAGGTCGACATCGTCGTCGCCGGCATCGGCACCGGCGGCACGATCACCGGTATCGGCCAGGTTCTCAAGGCGCGCAAGCCCGGCGTCCAGATGATCGCTGTCGAGCCGCAGGAGTCCGCAATCCTCAACGGTGGCGCGCCCGGCCCGCACAAGATCCAGGGCATCGGCGCCAACTTCGTGCCCGAGATCCTCGACCGCGAGGTCTACGACGAGGTCATCGACGTCAACGCCGCTACGTCGGTGGAGTGGGCCCGCAAGGCGGCCACGCAGGAGGGACTGCTTGTCGGACTCTCCTCCGGCGCCGCCCTCGCCGCCGCCAACGAGGTCGCGACCCGCCCTGAGAACGCAGGCAAGACAATCGTCGTCATCATCCCGAGCTTCGGCGAGCGCTACCTCTCGACGATCCTCTTCGAGGGCCTCGGCGACTGAGGTGACAACCGGTTCGATGTCTCTGTATGCGCAGGGCGACTCCCGCGCCCACCGCGCCGCTGACGCGGTGGGGCGGGTCCGCAGGCTCGCGCACTCGGCGCGCAGTCGCATACAGGAAGACCTGGATGCGGCGATCGCGCGCGACCCCGCAGCCGAGACGCGCGCCGATGTAGCGTTCAACTCGCCTGGACTGCATGCGATCTGGTCGCACCGACTGGCTCACAAGATGTGGCAGCGCACCCAGCTGAAACCGGCCGCTCGGCTGCTGTCGACCGCGACGCGGGCGGTGACGGGCGTGGAGATCCACCCCGCCGCGCAGATCGGGCGACGTTTCTTCATCGACCACGGCATGGGCGTCGTCATCGGCGCGACCGCAGAGATCGGTGACGACGTCATGCTGTACCACGGGGTGACGCTGGGTGGTCGCTCCCTGGAGAAGGTCAAGCGGCACCCCACGCTGGGGTCCGGCGTCACGGTGGGCGCCGGCGCCAAGATCCTCGGCGCGATCGCCGTCGGCGACGGGGTACAGATCGGCGCCAACTCGGTTGTCGTCAGGGACATCCCGGCGGGCGCCATCGCGACCGGTATCCCGGCAAAGGTGCGCTTCCCCGAGCAGCCCGATGAGGACCCCTACGAGGCGCTCTTCCGGGACCCCGCGCTCTTCATCTGACGCGCTGGACGGGCCTGGGTCAGCGTGCGTCGTCGGAGGACGGGGGCTCGAGAGGGTCGCCCTCGTGGATCGGTTCCGAGGTCTCGACCCGAGCCTCCATCGTCGGCGCGACCGCCTCGCTCGAGACGGTCTTCTCGCTGCGGAGCTTGTCGGCCGTCGACTTCGCCGCGGTGCTCACCGCGTCTGCGACAGCGGGAGCGAGCTGGGTGCGGGCCGCTTCCTTGCCCTTCTCGACCTGGTGCTGCACCGGGTCGCTGCCCCAGGCCTTGCTCGAGAGCGACTTGATCTGCTCGTAGCGCTGCGTCCCGGCACGCGCCCCGAGGACGTAGCCGACGGCGGCGCCGAAGAGGAACGAGAGCTTGGCCATGTCGGACCTTCCTTGCTGGTCGTTCTTGCTGGTCGTTCTTGCCGGTCGTTCTTGCTGGTGAGTGAGGGTCTGCAGGACGATCGCTCTCGACCCTAGCCGACGCGCGCATCCCGCACCGGCGTGGACCCGCGACTGACGTACCCTGGTGAGGCTGCTGTCGAGGTGGCGCAGGAGGGCTCGCATAGTGGCCTAGTGCGGCGGTCTTGAAAACCGCTAAGTCGGTAGCCCCGGCTTCGTGGGTTCGAATCCCACGCCCTCCGCGAGGGTCGAGCGGTGGTGGTGACGCGGAGTCCCACGTCCCTCCGCGGGCACGAGCGATGCGCGACCGGCTCATGAGATCCCGGGCGAACGGGTGTCTTCCCACCGCATCTGAGCGGGGCGCTCTGCTAGCGTTCTTTCGCACGTTTGATTGGGAGATCCCGCTCAACCGTGCGCGGCCGGGCGACGTGCCCGCCCGCTCGTGACACACAGGAAAAGAGTTACACCCGATGGCACAGGGCACCGTGAAGTGGTTCAACGCTGAGAAGGGCTTCGGTTTCATCGCCCAGGACGGCGGCGGCCCCGACGTGTTCGTTCACTACTCAGCGATCGAGTCGGGCGGATACCGTTCGCTCGAGGAGGCGCAGCGCGTGGAGTTCGAGGTCACCCAGGGTCCGAAGGGCCCCCAGGCCGATCAGGTCCGACCGATCTGATCAGACTCCCTTGACCGCCAGGTCACGGACAGGCGGCTCCCACTGCGGGGGTCGCCTTTTCGTATGCGGAGATCTGGTCGCCGGCCGGTCAGCGCGTCCGATGGGGGCCTCAGGTGGCTGCCAGGTTCGATGTCTACACTTCGGGTCGGAGAGAGGCTCGGAGTGAAGCGAGACGGCAAGAGGGAGGCACGGTCGCGTGACCGGTTGGGAGAACGACGGGGAGCCGCCGGCATCCCCTCGGGACCTCCCCACCCGGCGGTCGATGAAGGCCGGAGCCGGCGCGCCTGAGTCACGTCGGTCGACGAGCCCCGGGACTGGGACGCCTGGGTCCCGGGGGTCGAGGCGGGCCTCGCGCGCTCAGCCACCTCGCCGACCCCATCGGGTGCGCTGGCTCCTGGCCGCTCTTCTTGTCGTGGCGGTCGGCGGACTGGGTGTCGCATACGCCAACCTCAGCGGGAACATCGACACGATCGACCTCATCCAGTCCGTCGGCACCGACCGTCCGACGGCGGTGGTCGACGGCCCCCTCAACATCCTTGTCATGGGGTCGGACACGCGTCAGGGAATCGGCACCGACGAGTACGGCACGGACACCGCCGAGGGTGGAGCGCACTCCGACACCAACCTGCTCGTCCATCTCTCCGCAGACCGCAGGCGCGCGATGGTCGTCTCGATCCCACGCGACTCCATGGTCCCCGCCCCCGAGACGTGCAACGATCTGCGTTCGACGGTCGCCGACGGCGTGGTGCGCCAGTGGAACATGAACTACAACCAGGGCGGTCCTGGGTGCGTCATCCGCACCCTCGAGGGCAACACCGACATCAGGGTGGATCACTTCGTCGTCATCGACTTCGCCGGTTTCCAGGAGATGGTGGACGCGCTCGGCGGTATCGAGGTATGTCTGCCCCAGGACGTGAGCGACCGTGACGCCCAGTTCGAGCTGGCCGCCGGCCGCCACGTCCTCGACGGCAAGCAGGCGCTCGGGTATGTGCGGGTCCGCAAGCAGATCGGCGACGGCTCCGACCTGGGCCGGATAGAGCGCCAGCAGGCGTTCATGTCCTCGGTGGCTCAGAAGGCGATGTCCACGTCCCTGTTGCTGCGCCCGGACCGGCTCTACGGGTTCCTCGACGCCGCGACCGAGTCGATGACGACCGACAGTGAGCTGAGCTCGACCGCACTGGCCCGGATCGCCAACAGTGTTCGGTCCATCGGGCTCGACAAGGTCGAGTTCGTCACGGTCCCGACAGAGGTGTACGAGAAGGACCCGAACCGTGTGCAGTGGACCGAGGAAGCGGACGTCCTCTGGGAGTCGATCCGCTATGACCGGCCGTTGACGGAGGACGAGCCGCCTCCAACCACGTCCCCGACCGTCTCGGCGGCCCCCCCGAGCGAGCCGCTCACGGTGAGCCCCGATGAGCTCTCGGTGTCGATCGTCAACGCCTCCGGCGTCAGTGGGCTCGCGGCCCAGACGGCCTCGGCGCTGGCAGTCCAGGGGTTCGTCGCGATGGCCGGCGGCAACGTTCCGGTGGGTGACATCGAGGGAACCGTCATCCGGCACGCTGTGGCCAACGCCGAGGGGGCACGCACCGTCCAGGCCGCCTTCCCCGGCAGCGAGCTCGTCGAGGACGAGTCCGTCGGCAACACCATCGTCGTGCAGATGGGCCCGGGTGCCCACAACCCCGTCGAGGTCCCGAACCGGTTGGGCGTCGAGCCACTCCCGCCCATGACCGCCTCGGCGGCCCACCTCGGTGCATCGACCTCGACCTCGGGGATCTTGGTGCGCACCGCGGACGAGGACATCTGCGGCTGAACCGTCCGGTTCCCGATCCCCCTTTCCGACCTGCTTTGCCCCGGAGCGTCCTGGCCGGATACCCTGTGCGGGCCGTGGAGGTGTCGCCTAGTCCGGTCTATGGCGCCGCACTGCTAATGCGGTTTGGGCTAACCGCCCATCGAGGGTTCAAATCCCTCCACCTCCGCCAGTCGGCAAGGGCCCCCACGCTTGCGCAGGGGCCCTTTGCCGTTGCGGAGGTGGAGCGAGACGGCGGGTCCCTCCACCGCGGCAACGCCACGGATGGTCGGGCTAGTCTGCCCTCATGAGCCATCACCTGCCCGTCGACGGTCAGCGCGTCAAGGATGAGGACTCCGCCCACGTCTTCCACTCGTGGTCGGCGCAGAAGGTCATCGACCCGGTCCCGGTGGCCTCGGCGGAGGGAGTCCGGTTCACGGACCACCACGGGAAGACCTATCTCGACTTCGCATCCGGCCTCGTGCACGCCAACCTCGGCTATCAGCATCCCAAGATGGTCGAGGCGATCCAGCAGGCGGCCGCCGAGATGTGCACCCTGGCCCCCGGCTTCGCCTACGAGTCCCGCTCGACGGCGGCACGGCTCATCGCCGAAAAGGCGCCCGACGGCATGGAGATGGTGTTCTTCACCAACGGCGGCGCCGAGGCGACGGAGAACGCGATCCGGATGGCGCGGCTGCACACCGGCCGGCACAAGATCCTCGCGGCCTACCGCAGCTACCACGGTGCGACCGCCGGGGCGATCGCGATGACCGGCGACCCTCGCCGGTGGGCCTCGGAGCCGTCGATGCCAGGGGTGAAGCACTTCTGGGGCCCCTATCCCTACCGCTCGCCGTTCCACAGCACGAGCCCGGAGGAGGAGCGGGTCCGGGCCCTGCAGCACGTCCGGGACGTCCTCATGGTCGAGGGCGCTCACACGGTCGCCGCGATCATCCTCGAGCCGGTCGTCGGGACCAACGGCATCCTCGTCCCGCCGGAGGGTTACCTCGCCGGCATCCGGCAGATCTGCGACGAGTTCGGCATCATGCTCATCGCCGACGAGGTCATGGCCGGCTTCGGCCGGTGCGGCGAGTGGTTCGCCATCGACCGCTGGGGGGTCACTCCCGACCTCATCACGTTCGCCAAGGGCGTCAACAGCGGGTATGTGCCGCTCGGGGGCGTCGTCATCAGCGGACCGATCGCGGAGACCTTCGCCGAGCGGCCCTTCCCGGGTGGACTCACGTACTCGGGTCATCCGCTCGCGTGCGCGAGCGCCGTCGCCTCGATCCGGATCTTCGAGGAGGAGGGCATCGTCCAGCGGGCCCACGACCTCGGCACGGACGTCATCGGTCCGGCGCTCTCAGAGATCGCGGAGCGGCACCCGAGCGTCGGCGAGGTGCGTGGCCTGGGAGTGTTCTGGGCCGTCGAGCTCGTCCGCGACCGCGAGACGCGCGAACCGCTCGTGCCCTACAACGCGACCGGCGCAGCCGCCAAGCCGATGGCCGACTTCGCCGCCGCCTGCAAGAGCAGAGGCCTGTGGCCCTTCGTCCACTTCAACCGCACCCACGTCGTCCCGCCGCTCATCATCAGCGACGCTGACCTGCATGAGGGGTTCGAGATGCTCGACGAGGCGCTCACCGTCGCCGACCAGGCCATCTGAACCGTCCTGCTCCCGGCTCGCCCCCGGGCGTGTTGGGATAGTGGGTGTGTTGGGATGGTCCGATGACGAACCCACTGCTCAGCTCGTCGACGCTGCCGTTCTCACTACCGGACTACGCCACGATCACCGAGGCGCACGTGCGTGAGGCTCTCGAGGCCGGGATGACCGAGCAGCTCGGGGCACTGCGCGAGCTGGCGGAGGATTCCGGTCCCGCGTCCGTGGAGAACGTCCTGCACGCCTGGGAGAGCAGTGGCGACACCCTCGACAGGACCATCTCCGCGTTCTGGGTGGCGAAGTCGGCCGACACCAACGAGGAACGCGACGCGATCATGGCCGAGTTCATGCCGCGGATGGCTCAGCACTCCGACGCGATCCTCCTCGACCAGCCGCTCTATGCGCGCCTCCGGCAGCTCCGCGATCGCGCCGATGCCGGCGGGGTCGAACTCGACGAACAGGACGAGTTCGTCCTGGGTGAGCGGCTGCGCGCCTACGAGCGCGGCGGCATCACTCTGCCGGCGGAGGCCCAGGCCCGACTGCGCGAGCTCAACGCCGAGCTGGCCACCCTGTCGACCACCTTCGACCGGCTCCTCGTCGCGGGTCGCAACGATGCGGGCGTCCTCGTCACGGACGAGAGTCGCCTTGCAGGGCTCACGGACGACGACCGGGCAAGCCTGCGCGAGACGGCGAAGGCGAGGGGTCTCGACGGTTGGCTCATCCCGGTCACGAACACCACGACCCAACCGGTGCTCGAGTCCCTCGCGGACCGGGGGCTGCGCGAGGAGGTCTACCGGGCCTCCATCGGTCGGGGCCTCTCCGGGGACCACGACACGCGGGAGGTGCTCGTGCGCATCGCCCGCCTGCGCGCCGAGCGAGCCGCACTCCTCGGTTACGAGCATCACGCCGCCTACGTCCACGAGGTGGCCTGCGCTCGGGGTACGGACGCCGTCAACGCGCTCCTCGGGCGGCTGGCCCCAGGGGTGGTCGAGATCGCGACCCGTGAGGCAGCCGGCCTGGCCGAGCGGCTGCAGCGCCTCGTTCCGTCGGCGACGCTCGAACCGTGGGACTGGCAGTTCCTCGCCGCGCACGCGGCAGCTGAGGGTGGCGTCGACGCCGAGCAGGTCAAGCCCTATCTGGAGTACACCCGGGTGCTGCACGAGGGTGTCTTCGCCGCGGCGACCGCGCTGTACGGCATCACCTTCCACGAGCGGCGCGACCTGGTGGGCTACACCGAGGATGCCACGGTCTATGAGGTGCGAGAGGAGGACGGCACGGTCCTGGGCGCGGTCGTCATCGACCCCTACACCCGGCCGACGAAGCAGGGCGGCGCGTGGATGACGAGCATCGTCGACCAGTCCCACCTCTTCGGCGACCTTCCGGTCGTGACGAACACGTGCAACTTCACGGCTCCCGCGCCGGGATCGCCGAGCCTGCTCACCTGGGACAACGTCATCACGCTGTTCCACGAGTTCGGCCACGACCTGCACGGGCTGCTCTCGGACGTGCGCTACCCGTCCCGCTCGGGCGCGTCGGTGCCCCGGGACTTCGTCGAGTTCCCGAGCCAGGTCAACGAGATCTGGGCCTTCGAGCCGGCGCTCATCGCCGGGTTCGCCCGGCACCACCGAACCGGCGAGGCCATGCCGGCCGACTGGGTCGAGGCGCTTGTCGCCGGCCGGCAGAGCAGCGGACACCACACGCTCGAGCTCCTCGCCGCCATGGTCCTCGACCAGGCCTGGCACCAGACGCCACTCTCGGACCTTCCCGAGGACGGTTCTGGCGTCGAGCAGTTCGAGGCGGCCGCTCTCGAGCGGGCCGGGGTCGACTTCCCGCTCATCCCACCGCGGTACCGGTCTGCCTACTTCCACCACATCTTCGGGGGCGGGTATGCGGCGGGCTACTACTCGTACCTCTGGTCCGAGGTGATGGACGCCGACACCGTCGCGTGGTTCCGGGAGCAGGCGAGCGACGAGCAGCCCGGGGGCATGACCCGGGCGGCCGGCGGGCGCTTCCGCCAGGAGCTGTTGGGACGCGGCGGCTCGATCGAGGCCCTGGAGACCTATCGCCGGTTCCGGGGCTCCGACCCGGACGTCTCCCACCTGCTGGCACGGGTCGGTCTCAGCGGCTGAGGTAGCCACCAAGAGGGTTGGGCCGCCGGGACGGCGACACGAAGGTCCGCCTTGGCCGGCCATCGCCTGCACCAGGCCTCGGAGGAGCGCACCGTGGCACGCGATTTCATGCCAGTCGACTCGGCGAGGTAAGGTTGCCCGTCGTTGCTCCGGGTGATCCTCGCGGGCAACACCGGCGCCCGTAGCTCAACGGATAGAGCATCTGACTACGGATCAGAAGGTTGGGGGTTCGAATCCCTCCGGGCGCGCTCTGTGTTGAGGCAGAAGGCGTTGAGGCAGAAGGCGAAGCCCCGGCCGGCGCCGTGCTCGCTCTCAGACTCGCCCGTCACCATCGAGCCGGGCCGCGAGGTCGACCACAGAGGTCACCTCGATGTCCGGACGCGCGAAGTACGAGGGGTACGGTCTCCCGGTCCGGTTGATCCACGCCGTGGCCAGGCCCGCTTCGTGCGCACCGTGGATGTCCCAGGGATGGACGGCCACGAGCATCGCCTCCTCCGCCTCGACCTGGCAGACCTCCAGGGCATACCCGTATGCCGCGTGCGCAGGCTTCCAGGTGGGCGCGTCCTCGACCGACAGCAGGCGCTCGAACGCGTCGCCCAGGCCGTTGCGGTCGACCAGCCCCTGCGCCACGGAGGCCGAGCCGTTGCTGAGGGTGACGAGAGTGACGCCGAGACCGTGCAGGGCGTGGATCCCCTCCACGACGTCCGGGTGGACCGGGAGACTCGTGAAGCCCGCCATGATGTGCTCGACCGCGGTTTCGAGGTCGTCCACCTGGCCGGCGAGACTGCCGCGCAGCGCCTGGTCGCCGAGCTCGGCGAACGAGGGGTTCGCCCCGGTCGTGGTGAGGGCGAACCCGTCGCGCAGGAGCGCTGCGAACCACGTCTTCGCGAGATGCGCCGGCGCTCCCACGGCGGCGAACCGCTCGGCCATGGGCGACATGTCCGACAGGGTCTCGTTGACGTCGAAGATGAGGAGGCGTGGCCTCTGGCGCCGGTTCATGGACTGCGCCTAGCCGGCCCGTGCGGCGTCGGGTGTGGCCTCGGTGAGGGTGAGCAGCTCGCGCGCGCCGATGAAGCACAGGACGCCTCCCGCGACGGCGAGGACGGCGCCCGGCCCGGGCGTCCAACCATCGAAGCCGACCCGTGCGAACATGCGGACCAGGTGGTACACAGGCAGGCCGACGGCGACCGTGGTGACGATGAACCCGTTGACGACGGAGAAGATGCGCCACGGAGCGAGAGCAGCCGCGAGTGCCATGAAGGCCGAGTAGAGGACCCACGCTCCGGGCTGTCCCGGGAGCATGAGGTCGCCGAGCACGCCGATTCCCGACACGTTGCCGACGGGCGTGTACATCCAGGGGAGGAAGGCGCCGAGGAAGAGCGCGATGGTCGCCCAGAGCATGCGCTTGCGGCCAGGGTGCATACGGCGACGGGGGACAGCGGGCATGGGAGACACCCTAGACCGCCGACCCGCGGACGCGACTGCGCCGGAGAGCGCGAGCAGGGAAGCGCCCGGTTCCCGTCGCCGGACGGTCGCTCTCCTGCACCGGCTCCGGGTGAGGTGCCGTTCATCGTGACGAACGACCGCTCGGCGCGCAGGCCGTCACACTGGCCGCAACACCCCCATGAAGGATGGTGAGCGGGAGCACCTCACCGGCTACGTTCGGCCTGCTAGTCGCGCACGGGCTGGTGCCACCCACAACGTCAACGAGGACGCAACATGGATGATCAGCAACGTCAGGACTACTGGCGCGGAAATCTGAAACTCATGGCGGTCTTGCTCACCATCTGGGCCCTGGTGTCCTTCGGTGCCGGGATCATCTTCGTCGAGCCGCTCAACTCCGTCTCGTTCCTCGGGGTGCCGCTCGGCTTCTGGTTCGCTCAGCAGGGGTCGATCGTCATCTTCGTCCTGCTCATCTTCGTCTACGTCAAGATGATGGACCGGCTCGATGCCAAGTTCGGGATCACCGAGTACGAGCAGGAGGTGCACCACTCATGACCGAGACTCAGATCTGGACCGCGGTCTTCGTCGCGATCACCTTCTCCTTCTACATCTGGATCGCCTACCGGAGCCGCGTCTCCGACACGGCCGGTTTCTACGTCGCCAGCGGTGGTATTCCGGCCCCGGCCAACGGTGCCGCGGTCGCCGCCGACTGGATGAGCGCCGCTTCGTTCATCTCGATGGCGGGTCTCATCGCCTTCTCCCAGAACGGCTACGCGGGTTCGGTCTTCCTCATGGGGTGGACCGGTGGGTATGTGCTGCTCGCCCTGCTCCTCGCCCCGTACCTGCGCAAGTTCGGCAAGTACACCGTCCCCGACTTCGTCGGTGACCGGTACAACGAGACCGCTCGCCTGATCTCGGTCGTCTGCGCCCTGGTCATCTCGTTCGTCTACGTCGCCGGCCAGATGGGCGGTGTCGGCGTGGTCTTCCAGCGCTTCCTCGGGGTCGAGCGCGCCTGGGGTGTCGTCATCGGCATGGTCATCGTCTTCTTCTACGCCGTCGTCGGCGGGATGAAGGGCATCACCTGGACCCAGGTGGCGCAGTACTCCGTGCTCATCATCGCCTACATCATCCCGGTCGTGGCGATCTCGGCGCAGCTGACCGGCAACCCGGTGCCCTTCCTCAGCTTCGGCGAGATCCTCGAGCAGGTCGACGGGTTGCAGAGTGACCTCGGCATCGCCGAGTACACAGCGGCGTTCACTCAGAGCTCGATGATCAACATGCTGCTCATCACGGCGGCGCTGATGTTCGGAACAGCAGGTCTGCCCCACGTCATCGTCCGGTTCTACACGGCCAAGAGCGTGCGGGCCGCTCGCTACTCGGCCCTGTGGGCGCTGTTCTTCATCTCGCTCCTCTACACGATGGCCCCGGCCATCGGCGCGATGAGCAAGTTCAACGTCCTCGACCAGATCCACGAGACTCCCATCGGCGCGACCCCGGCATGGTTCAACACCTGGCAGGACGTGGGCCTGATCGAGGTCAACGACCTCAACGGCAACGGCCTGATCGACCTGACGGGCGGTTACGGCCCAGGCACCGAGCTCATCATCAACAACGACATCGTGGTGCTCGCCGCCCCGGAGATCGCCGGGCTCCCGGCCGCGATCGTCGGGCTCGTCGCCGCGGGTGGTCTGGCCGCCGCACTGTCCACGGCGTCCGGTCTGCTCCTCGTCATCTCGAGCTCGGTGGCCAACGACATCTACTACAAGAGGATCAACCCCGCCGCGTCCGAGTCCCGGCAGCTTCTCGTGGGCCGGTTCGCCATGGTCGGTGCCATCATCATCGCCGGTTACCTCGGCATCAACCCTCCCGGGTTCGTCGCCGAAGTGGTCGCCCTGGCCTTCGGTCTGGCAGCCGCGAGCTTCTTCCCGATCCTGTTCCTCGGGATCTTCTGGAAGAAGGCGACCGCCATGGGTGCGGCAGCCGGTATGGCAGTCGGTCTGACCTTCACCTTGGTCTACCAGCTGTGGAC
>JBHEPF010000001.1:0-3736 GCA_046260445.1 Dermatophilaceae bacterium
GCCTGACCCGCCACCAGCTCACCGACTGGCTCGCCGCCGCCGAGGTTCGTGGTGGTGCGTGGTGGGCGGCTGCGATGCTGCTGGGCCTCAACGGCCTGCGGTGCGGGGAGATGATCGCCTGCAACGTCGAGGATGTCGGCAACCACTCGTGGCATCACACCTTGAAGCTGACCACCACCAAAGGCGATCGACCCACGGTGGTTGCGCTCGCTCCACCCACCATGCAGGCCGTCGCTCTCGCGATCGACGCACGGGACCGCGGTCCGCTGCTGGTCAACCGGGCGGGGCGCCGGATGACTGCCTACAACGTGCAGTACCTGGTGGCTGCGCTGGCTCGTGACGCTGACATTCCGGTGCGCCTCACCCCGCACGGGCTCCGGCACTCAGCGATCACCATAGGACTCGACGCCGGCGTGTCGCTACGTGACATGCAGGATTTCGCCCGCCATGCCGATCCCAAGACCACCCGTCGTTACGACCGCTCCCGCCACGCGCTGAACCGCCACGCGACCTACGCCATCGCCCACGAGCTCGCCGGCGGCAACTGAACAACCCGTTGCCACCCCGGCCCTGCGGGCCAAGGTCCGCAACGCCTGCCGTCGTGCGGTGGGGCCTGCAAACGTGTCCCGCCACCTCCATCGCTGATGACCCAGGCGGCCTCATGGTCCCGTCGACGGCCCCTGAACAATAGTGTGATACACTTATGTTATGGAGATCAGGGACAGCGCCCACCGCCACGGGATCGCCGCCCCAGACATCCACCACGCGATCGACAACGCCGTCGCCACCGGTCCAGTCGAAACGAACGTCAACCATATCCATGGCGTGCTCTACATCGGCCCTGATCGCATGGGCCGGATGCTGGAGATCATCACCGTCGATGACATCGAAGACGGCGAAGTCACCATCCATGCGATGAGGCTTCGCAAGACCTACGAGCGCTACCTCCCGAGGGAGGACACACCATGAACGAGCCCAACAAGCAACCCAGCACCGTCAAGGTGACCGACGAGCTTGCAGAGCGACTCGCCAATGACGCCGAAGCGGGGTATCCGCCGGACCAGATCCACGCGCGCCCCACTGGACGAGGCCGCCCGCGCCTCACGGAAGGTGAGGGACCATCTCCCACCGTCAACGCCCGGCTCGACGACGATCTCGCCGACCTGCTCGAGCAGCGTGCCGATCGTGAAGGCGTCCCCAAGTCCGACATCGTCCGCGAAGCGCTACGCGCCTACCTCGTCTGAACAGGCGCCGTCTTACCAACGTTCGAATCGTCACGACTTCGAACACGGCCCCTGCGGGCCAAGGGTCTTGTTCCCCGCTCACGAGTCGCTGTTACCGTTCGCCTCGATAGCGCGTTTCGCGCGATGAGCAAATCGCCCACTGGCCCAAACGAACAGCACGGTCACGATGGCCGCTACCGCGAGGGTCCTGAGCGGGTCTGCCCCTGCGACGACCGCAATGGCCGATAGAAGAAGATAGGCGATGTACACAGGGTGTAGCAGCGCCCGGCTGCCCTGATATCTGAGTACCCACTCTGCTGCTTCAACGACGGCGCCGCGTAGGGAAGCATCTTCGATGGGCTCTGCCCTCCAGAGAAGCCCAACGATCGCCTTTCGGCGCTCAGGCTCGGATTCCTTCATTTGCAGCCTTGCCTGTTCGCGGCTCTCGGTATTCGACCCTCGGAATAGACCAAGTGTCGAGAGCCCGTGCAAACGCTTAGCATGCCCACGTACATATCGACGTCGCTACGACACCGCAGACCTCGATGAAGCATTGGAGCGAAAACGGGCCGAACCAGATGCAGAAGAGCGCCGCTGCGCCGCAGGCTTCGCCCATGCACGCCCAGAAGCACTCCCAGAAACTATTGGCTGTAACCACCTCGCCATCGACAACGGTCCACTTGTTGGTAACTTCGACCTCGGGATTCTGCAATGCCTCATCGGGAGCGATGTTTGTGAGTTCGAAGACCCCGGCCTCAACATAGACCTCACCGGACTCGACCCGATAGACAATCCCGGCGCTCCTATCTGAACTCTGATTCGCGTCATCCGGAAGGCGGAAGGGCACAATCAAGGATTGAACGTCAGCGCTCGGAATCTCCGCACCGAAGGCAGCATTAATCTGAGCAACGAATCCTTCCGCTCTGAGGGTCTTGCTGAGTTGCTTGAACTCGAGCGACGCTCGAGCTTCTGCAACTAGTCGGTTCAAGTCTGGGCCAGACAGCTGGGCGACATCTGCGTCCGGTCGCGTCTCTCCGCCGCAGTCCTGATTCGACTCGACCGTATCGCCCGCTGTGGCCGGCACACTGCTAGTCGCAAGCAATGAGGCAGCTAGGAGCAGCCCCACCAATCCTCGTTGAACGATCGACGCAAGCATGTGAAACCGCCCGTTTAGGATGCGCGCAATCGCTCCTAACGTTACACCGATCTGCGACCTTGTTGGAGGGAAGTGCGGCTGTTCGAACAGCCATGCGCTAGGCGCGCCTTGATCGCCATTCCCGTGCCCATCGGTGTTGTACCCCGGTCTATAGACCGCGGGATCGGCAGCCGTTGGCACGGTCCTTATGCCGAGTAGAGGATTATCCCGAGTAGGGGTTGGTGGGGGCGTGTTCGTGCAGGTCAGGGCGTGTTTGTGCTTGGGCTGTTCGGGATAATCAGAGGGCTTCGAGGAAGGCGAGCAGCTGGTCGGGTGGCCGGTAGCGGCCGGGTTTGGTGTTCGGTGGGGTGGTGCGCGCGAGCGCTTGTTCTTTGAGGGCCAGGTCGGCGTGCAGGTAGACCTGGGTCGTGGCGATGGACTCGTGCCCGAGCCAGAGAGCGATCACGGAGCTGTCGACGCCGGCGTTGAGGAGTTGCATGGCTGCGGTGTGACGCAGCACGTGGGGGGTCACGGTCTTGTTGCGCAGGGATGGGCAGGTCGCTGCGGCGGTGGTGGCGTGTTTGGTGACGAGCCATTCGACCGCGTCGATGCTGAGCGGTCCTCGGCGGCGGCTGGGGAACAGCGGATCTGTAGGGCTGCCGCTGTGCTCGTGTTGCCAGGCGAGTAGCACGCTCACGGTTTGGGCTGTCAGCGGGGTCGCGCGGTCCTTGCGGCCCTTGCCGTGGCAGCGGACGTGAGCGCCGACGTCGAGGTGGATGTCGCTGCAGAGCAGCGCGGTCAGTTCCGAGACGCGTAGACCGGTTTGGATGAGTAGGACCAGCAGGGTGTGGTCGCGGCGCCCGATCCAGGTGTCGGTCTCGGGAGCAGCGAGCAGAGCGTCGATCTCGGTGGGGGTGAGAAAGCTCACGTCGGGGCGGGTGGTGCGTTTGGTGGGGATCGCCAGGACGCGCTGGATCAGCTCGGCGTGTTCGGGGTGGCGGATGGCGGCGTAGCCGAACAGCGAGCGGATGGCGGCGAGGCGGGCGTTGCGGGTACGCACGCTGTTGCCGCGGACGGTCTCGAGATGGGTCAGGAACGCGCCGATGAGTGCGGCATCGACATCGCTGATGTCGAGTCGTGAGGGCGGGATCCCGGTGCGGTCGTAGGTGAACGCGAGCAGTAGTCGCAGCGTGTCGCGGTAGGCGGTGATGGTTCGTGGGCTGGCGTCGCGTTGAGCGATCAGCCGTTGGGTGAAGAACGCCTCGATGGTGGGGGCCAGCGCGCTCATCGTCGTGCTCGCGGGGGCGACTCGAGCCGGCCGGCGGCCAGGCCAAGAAGTTCGGGGGCGGCCTGCAGATACCAGTAGGTCGACGAGGGT
>JBHEPF010000019.1:0-19089 GCA_046260445.1 Dermatophilaceae bacterium
GCCTCGACCCTCGGGTTGTACCGGTCGGTCCCGGGCGCCGAGGCGGACCGGCTCGCGCCGTTGCTCATCTCGCTGCACGCGCGGGCGATGGGTCGCGGCTGGGACGGCGACGACCTGCTCGCCGAGGACATCATCGCCACGTTGCAGGACCGCGACACCGAGCCGGCGCTACGGGTGCTTCCGGTCGACATCGAGGAGGTCGTGCTCCAGACGTCGTCCGTGGGCGACGAGTTCCGGGGTGGGTACGTCAACACCCGCACGGGCGAGGCGATCTCGGAGATGCTCACCGACGCGGGGTATGTCGGCGACGATGCCGTGGTCGACATTGAGGAGGACGAGGCGTGGGAGTGGGTGCCGGCCATCGACAGCCACACGGCGTGGCGGGACATGGAGTCGTTCGCCGAGCGGGTCGCCGACGAGAAGCTTGGCGCACGGCTGCTCCGGGCGATCGAGGGACGAGGCGCGTTCCGGCGCTTCAAGGACGTGCTCCAGCAGGACGCCGACGAGTCCACGAGAGCCCGTTGGTATCTCGAGAGCGAGGACCGTAACTGGGGGCGGATGCGCGAGACCCTGGCCGGGCTCGGGATCCGGCCGCAGTAGCGTCGTCTCCGTGGACTCACCGTGGACGTGACGGGTGCCCTTCCGGTCGACACCACGACCGTCACGGTGAGCCTCGACGGGCGGTCCTTCTCCGCGCGGCTGGTGCAGCCGACGGGCAGCGCGACCGGCGCATACCCGGTCGTCGCGTTCGGTCACGGCTTCACCCAGACGACGAGCCGGTACCAGTCGGTGGTCACCGCGCTGGCTGCGCGCGGGTACGTCGTCATCGCGCCGAACACCGGGACCGGGCTCCTGCCCAATCATGGGCGGCTCGCGGACGACCTCGCGCTCGCGATCCTATGGGCGCAGCGGAGCCAGCCGAACGCCCACCTCTCGCTCGACGCGGTCGCGGGGCACTCAACATCAAGAACGAGCGGGTCCATTCGTTGGCGCGACAGGCGGCACAGGCGACCGGCAGAACGCAGACCGGCGCCATCGAGCTGGCCTTCAAAGAACTGCTTCGTCGTCATGGACTCGATCCCGAGGCAGCCCGCATCGAGACCAAGGTCGACCTGGCGCACAAGATCGTGGCCGAGTACAACGCCGATCCGGGCCGCTCGAACGCCGAGATCTCCAGTGTTGAGGACCTCTATGACAGCGCGACCGGGCTCCCCCGATGATCGTTGACTCATCAGCCCTGATGGCAATTCTCAACTCCGAGCCCGAAGGCGACCGACTACTGCGCGCAGCAGCCGCCGGCCAGTGCCGCATGTCAGCGGGAACAGCCGTTGAGGTCGGCATCGTCGCTGACGCCAGGTCCGCGCGACATGGCGAGCGCCTGGATGCGCTGCTTCGAGTCTTGGAGATCGAGATCGAACCGGTCACCGAAAGACAGTCTGAGATTGCGCGGCTCGCCTATCGCCGATTCGGCCGCGGCTCGGGATCCAAGGCCAGCCTGAACGTCGGCGACTGTTTCTCATATGCGCTCTCGGTGACAGCCGGCGAACCGCTGCTCTTCATCGGAGCGGACTTCACGCATACCGACGTCGCTGCGCATCCCTACTGAGACTGCGATCACCACTGAGACTGCCATCACCTGGCGGAGGGGTGTCGGCAGGGGGATGATCGAGATATGGCACACCGACGTGTTGGTGGTGGGGTAGGGATCCTCTCAGTGGCGTTGGCCGTCGCCCTGACCGGCTGCGGATCTGACGAGACCGGTGATCCGAACGACTCGCCCACGGTCATCGCGGGAGAGACCGCCCCCGGCCAGACCGGGGAGCCCGAGGAGACGGCGAGCGTCGACCCCAGCATCCCGGTGCCAGAGGGGTCCGGGTGCGAGCCGGGCCCGGGAGACCTGCCCGACGGGCAGTGGTACGGCACGGTCGAGGACCTGACCGCCGACGAGCTGGCGCTGGACCTCGCGTGCTGGTTCATCGGCGAGGACGCAGTGATGGCGGCCGACGAGGACGGCGCCGAGTCGCCGCCGCCGAACGACTACTACGTGCGCGACGCGAGCGAGGAGGTGCGCACCGTTCCCGTGGGCCCCGACGCGACCGTCGTCATGCATCCGACGGGGAGCCCCGAGCAGCAGTCCGGGACGGTCGCCGACCTCATCGAGGTGGCCGACACCCGGGACGGGTTCCCCTTCGGCGTGTGGATCGAGGTCGTGGACGGCAGCATCGTCGACCTGCAGGAGCAGTGGGTCCCCTGAGCCGGTGGGGCGCGGCACGAATCGCCAAGGAAGGCGAGGCTTACCGCACCTTGTCTGCTCCCTCACAGACCCCCTCTCCCAATGCGGGCTCCATACCCTTGGGGGTATACAGTCAAGAGCATGACCAAGCTCCTCATCCTGGGGGCGGGCACCGCAGGCACGATGTCTGCCAACCTCCTCCGCGAAGCCCTCGACGACAGTTGGGACATCACCGTCGTCGACCAAAACAACACCCATCACTACCAGCCCGGATACCTCTTCATCCCCTTCTGGATGAAGGCCGAGCGGGTCGTCAAGGACCGTCGCAAGTTCCTCCCCAAGGGCGTCGACTTCATCGAGTCGGCGGTCACCACCGTTGACGCGGCCGCACAGCAGGTGCACCTGAAGAACGGCTCGACCCTCGCATACGACTGGCTCGTCATCGCCAGCGGCACCCGGCCCGACCCGACCCTCGTCGAGGGTATGGCCGAGGCGCTCGAGCAGCACACGACCGTCCATCAGTTCTTCACTCTCGAGGGCGCCACCGCTCTCAAGAAGGCGCTGAAGGAGTTCAAGGGCGGCAAGGTCCTCGTGCACACCAGCGAGATGCCGATCAAGTGCCCCGTGGCGCCGCTGGAGTTCTCGTTCCTCGTCGAGGACCACTTCCGCAAGCGCCGGATGCGCCACCTCGTCGACATCACCTTCGTCACCCCACTCGACGGTGCTTTCACCAAGCCGGTCGCCTCCAAGGAGCTCGGCGGGTTGCTCAAGGACCGCAGCATCCGACTCGCGGCGGACTTCGCCGTCGAGAAGGTGGACGCGGAGCGCAAGGTGCTCGTCGCATACGACGGGCGCGAGCTGCCCTTCGACCTCCTCGTGACGATCCCGCCCAACGTCGGCCAGCAGTTCGTCATGGACTCCGGCCTCGGCAACGACACGGGCTATGTCCCCGTCGACAAGTACACGCTGCGTTCGGTCGAGCACGAGCGGATCTTCGTCCTCGGCGACGCCAACGACATCCCGACCTCGAAGGCCGGTTCGGTCGCGCACTTCTCCGTCGAGCAGTTCATCGAGAACTTCAAGGCGGCGATCGTGGGCAAGCCCTTGCCGAAGTCGTTCGACGGACACGCCAACTGCTTCATCGAGTCCGGCCGCGGCGAGGCGATGCTGCTCGACTTCAACTACGACACCCAGCCGCTCAAGGGCACCTTCCCCGCACCCGTCGTCGGGCCGATGAAGCTGCTCCAACGCTCCCGGATCAACCACCTCGGCAAGCTCGCGTTCGAGCAGGTCTACTGGAACATGCTGCTCCCCGGACGCAAGCTGCCCTTCCCCAACGCCATGTCGATGGCCGGCAAACAGCTGCCGTCCGACGACGAGAAGGAGTGACACCACCCATGCCAACGAACACCATCAACGGGCGCACCTTCGAGGTCGACGAGGAGGGGTTCTTCACCAAGCGTGACGAGTGGAGCGAAGAGCTCGCCACCGACCTCGCGCCCCTCATCGGGATCGAGCTCGACGAGGCCCACCTCGCGCCGCTGCGCTTCATGCGCCAGGACTCGGCCGGCAACAACGTCACCCCGACGCTGCGCCGCATGCAGACCGGCGGCGGCTTCGACATCAAGGAACTCTTCGCCCTCTACCCCGGCAAGCCGGCCAAGAAGATGTCCTGGCTCGCCGGCCTCCGCAAGCCCGTCGGCTGCGTCTAGGAGATCGACATGACTACGACCTACGCCCCCGCACCCGAGGGCTTCATCCTTCCCGACTTCGGCGACCGCAAGCGCCAGGCCACCAACTCAGCCGACGCGGAGGCCGGCACCTCCGAGGGCGGCTCGGGCCCCGCATACACAGGTCCACGCAAGATGGCCTTCATCTGCTCCAAGGGCAACCTCGACATGGCCTACCCGGCGCTCATCGTCGGCAACGCCGCGCTCGGTGAAGGCGTCGAGGTGCACATCTTCTTCACCTTCTGGGGCCTGGACATGATCAACACCAAGCTCAACCACAAGCTGAAGTTCACCATGGCCGGCAACACGGCCATGCACATGAACGAGCTCGGCCGGATCAAGCCCGGCTGGGAGAACAAGTCCCTGCCGCAGGCGATGGGCAACCTCCCCGGCATGACCACGTTCGCCACGAACATGATGAAGAAGCAGATGGCCGACCTCGACATCCCCGAGGTCCCGGACTTCCTCGACCTCATGGAGGCCTCCGGTGCGCACATGTACGCCTGCAAGCTGTCCTTCGACATGGCCAAGATGCTCGAGGCCGACCTGCATCCCGGCGTCGAGGGCGTCATCAGCGCCTCGGACTTCGTCGAGATCGCCGAGGGCGCTCAGATCATCTTCGTCTGACGCCTCTCGAGCGCTCGCAGAGCTGGGTGAGGCACCCGCGCCTGGGTGCCTCACCCTTTCGCCTGTCCCAGGAGCCTCCCTTTTATCTCCCTGGGCGAGAACCTTCACCCTCGGGACGGAACGGTTGCCTCCCGGGGATGATCGTTCCCTCCCGAAGATGGTCGGGTCCGCCACAATGGCCGTATGCCGCAGTCACCTGACCGTCAGAGCGAGCCACCCGATCAAGATCAGCAGCAGCATCAGGCCGAGGGCGGACGCCGGGTCACGGTCAACCGGGTCATCCTCACCGTCGTCGGTATCGTCGCCCTCGTCCTGCTCGCCCTGCTCGCCGCCTCGGTGCTGCCGCGCTGGTGGGCGCAGCGCATGGGAACGATGGTCGACGGCCGGCTCCTCGTCGGTGGCCTGCTCGGCATCGTCATGGGCATGGTCTTCACGACGGCGCCGCTCGTCTTCTTCGGCGTCGCCGCCCGGCACCTGCGCAGCATCGGCAAGGCGGTGAGCGCGCTCCTCTTCGGCATCGCCCTGGCCCTGCCGAACCTCATGACGCTCGCGATCGTCCTCGGCGCCGGGAGCGCTGCGCACGCGGGACAGCGCATCTTCGACGTCGACGGTCCGGGGTTCAGGGGCGGCTCGCTCATCGGCGCCATCCTCGGCGCGGTCTTCGGGGCCTGGATCGTCTATCTCATGTGGAGCCGTCGCCGCCGCGGTCGGCGCCTCGAGCAGGCAGGGCACGCCGACTGACCTCACGCAGGTGCGCGGGTCGTCCCATCATTCCCTCCCAGGGAAGGAACCTTCAGCTTCGGGACGGAACGCTTGTCGCCCGAAGATGAGCCTTCCTTCCCTGGGAGATAAACCTGAGGCGGCCGAGTGCGCGCGCGGCGCGTCGCGGGAGGCGCGACCAAACTTTGCGCGGGTCACCCAGAAAGGGTGATGTCGGGGTACGCCCAGGGCGTGCAGGCTGAGGCAGCAAAAACCTCTGCTCGCGCGCCCGCGCGCCCTTGAAGGAGAACCATGGACAGCACCGCCCTGACGCCACGACGCACCACCTGGGACGTGATCCTGGGCATCCTCGTCGTGATCGCAGGCATCGTTCTACTCGGCAACACGGTCTTCGCCACGGCGATCTCCGTGCTCTTCCTCGGCTGGATGGCCTTGACCTCCGGCATCGTCCTCATCATCGGCGCGATCTTCCGCCGCAAGTCCGGGGGTCTCTGGTCCGGGATCCTCGGTGGCGCGATGCTCGGTGTGCTCGGCCTGTTCATCCTCCGCAACCCCCTCGTCGGCGCCGTTACGCTCACGCTCCTCGCCGGCGCGATGTTCTTCTCCAGCGGTGTCACCCGCGTCGTCGGCGCCGCCCAGGCCACCGAGGCCCGCGTGCTGCTCATCATCTCCGGCCTGATCTCTGTCGCGCTGGGCCTGTGGGTCCTGTTCAACATCGGCACCGCGACCCTGACCCTGCTCGGCATCCTCCTCGGCGTGCAGACCCTGCTCGAGGGCCTCACCCTCATCACCGTCGGCCGGCTCCGCCCGTCCAAGGACGGCGATGCCGCTCGCACCGAGCCCAGCTCGGCTCCCGTCGCCGGCTGACCTGCATCCTCGATGCGGTGGGGTATGCGCGGGGCCGGCCCCGCGCATACCCCTTGCTGTTTTTCGGTGGCCATCAGATTGGTGCTGAACGGGTTATGCCGATAGAGTCGTACTCGTTGTTGAGCTTTTCCGCATGTTGCAGTTGGTGTCGTGATCCCGTCCGGGACCTCGCAGTAATTCAGCAGAGGTTTTCAGGCATCACCAACATCGGAGCCCCGACAGTCGGGATGCGCTCCAACGTTCAGAAAGAAGGCCAACATGGCTACTGGCACTGTGAAGTGGTTCAACTCCGAAAAGGGCTTCGGCTTCATCGCTCCCGACGACGGCAGCGCCGACGTCTTCGCCCACTACTCGGCGATCAACAGCAGCGGCTACCGCTCGCTCGATGAGAACGCCAAGGTCGAGTACGAGACCCAGCAGGGCCCCAAGGGTCCCCAGGCAGCGAACATCAGCATCATCGGCTGATCACTCCGCACCGACGCTGAGCCCTCATCCCCCTCGGGGATGGGGGCTCAGCGCTGTCCGGACCGGGCTGCGGGCCGGGGTGGAGTCACGCGAGGCGGGCGCCGCGGGCCGTTGCGGCTCAGGGCGCCAGGTAGTCGCAGAGCGGCTGCAGGCTCTCCGGGCCACCGGTCGGCACGATGACGACGTCGTCCCCACCGTCGGCCGGCCAGAAGGTGATCCCCGAACCCCACGCCAGCCTGACGGTGCCGGCTCCGGTGACGACGCGGTGGGCGATCCCGCGAATGTGGACGGTGGCGGACCCGTCCGGGTTGAAGACCACGGTCTCGGGTCCGACGCTGCGTCCGTCGATGGACTTGCCGTTGGCCGAGGTGGTGCTCCGGAACCTGAAGTGCCGGAACTCCCTCACCGGGTCTCCCGAGTCGTCCGTCCAGGTCCGGACGAGGAAATCGCCCCAGACGTGCAGCCTGACCGGGAAGCCGCAGACCTCGGAGAAGTACGGGTGCTCCTCGACGACGAACTCGAGTTCCTCGACGGTGCGTTCGGGTGCGGCCGCGAGTGCCGGTCCCGCGCCGACGGAGGCGAGGAGACCGGCGGCGGCGATCGCTGTGGTGATGCTGCGAAGTGACATGACTGCTCCTGTGGTCGTGCCCGCCGGCCAGCCCGGCTGGGTCAACAATCACCCTGGGGGGCTGCGGTCGCGGTCCGGTCGCCGTTCGGTCGCCGCGCCACGGGGCAGCGTCGGCCGAACGCTCAAGCTGTGTGACGGGCGCCCGTCGGAGGGCCATGCTGGTGCGATGACCACAGACGAGTGGCAGGCGATCGGCGACGAGGCGGCCCGGCTCGAGGACGAGCAGGGGTTCTCCGGGATCCTGCGCGCGACGCGCGGCGAGGAGGTGCTCTGGGAGTCGTGTCACGGGATGGCGAACCGGGCCGACCGCATACCTGTCCGGCCACAGACCCGGTTCGGGACGGCCTCGCTGAGCAAGATGTTCACCGCCATCGGGGTGCTCGACGCGGCCGGCCGCGGTGAGCTCGCGCTCGACGACGCGATCGTCGACCTGCTTCCAGGGGGCAAGCGCCCCAGCACCCTCCGCCCAGATGTCACCGTCCACCACCTGCTCTCGCACACCTCCGGCATCGCGGACTACTTCGAGGAGGACGAGGACCTGCCCGGGTACCGCGAGGACTACGGGGCGCTGTGGGACGAGCTGCCCACCTACCGCGTGCGCGACTACGCGACGCTGCTGCGGTTCTTCGCCGACCTGCCGCCGATCTGCCCTCCGGGCACCGCGTACCACTACAGCAACGCCGGATACGTGCTGCTCGGCATCCTGCTCGCCGAGGTCTCCGGGGTGCCGTTCGCCGAGGCCGTCGAGACGCGCGTCTTCGAGCCGGCGGGCATGGTGGCGAGCGGGTATCTCGCGATGGACGAGGCACACCCGGACGTCGCGCAGGGTTACCTACGCCCCCTCACACCTGGCGAACCGTGGCGAACGAATATCTTCTCGGTGCCGGCCGTCGGCGGTGGCGACGGCGGCGCGATGGTCACAGCCGAGGACGTCGAGCGCTTCGTGCGCGCAGTGCAGCGGGGCGGCGTCTGGCAGGGCGTGACTCCGGGGCTGGTGCTCACCCGGTGGGCGACCTCGAACGAACGATGGTCGGCCGGGTACGGCGTCAACATCCGCTACGACGGCGTCTTCGGCAAGGGCGGTGGCGACCCGGGGGTGGCCACCGTCGGCCGCTACGCCCCCGCGACCGACGTCACGGCCGTGCTGCTCGCCAACGTCGACTGGGATGAGACCGCGGGGCTGTACGAGCTCGCGGAGCGCTTCCTCCAGACGGCGATCCCCGGCTGAGCCGCCTCCTCGCCGCCTCTCACAACCCCGCAGACCGACGGTCTGCGCCCCTCGCCTCTCCCGTTCTCGAGGGATGGGTTCAGGCGCGTTTTCGACGAGGAAGCGAGTCAGAAACCATCCCTCGTCAACTGGCGAGACGGGGTCGAGGTTGTGGAGGCGGTTCGCCGCACGGTGGAGGAGGGCGGCGGTCGAATCACCGACGGCCACCGAGCCCCAACCTGCAGGTGGGGCGGTCGCGCATGACCGCCCCACCTGGAGCTGGAGGACCGTCCCCGAGGTCAGCGCGTGCTGCGCACCGCCAGCCCGTGCGGGTCGGCCAGCTCCTTGCCGCCGATCTTGTTGCTCACCCCGACGTGTCCTCGGACCACGCCCTCACGCCCGTCCTTGCGGACCTCGAGGACGAGCAGTCCCGGTGCGTCACCGGTGGCGGCATGGGCTCCGCTCAACGGGTTGGGTCCCCGCGTCGCGGCGTAGACCGCGAACCCGTCCGGCGACTGGGCGACGATGTCCGGGGCCGGTTTCTGCGCATACTCCGATCGCAGGTTGACCGTCGTCTCGGTCCGGCCGGTGCGGGCCCGGTAGACCTGCAGCACGTGGGCCGAGCGGTCGAACGCCCAGACATAGCGGTCCCTGACGGTGACGACACCGTGCGCGTCGCGTGGACCGCGCCGGTCGTGGTCCACGACCTGGATCGCGGGCTGCGTCTTCGGGTTCCAGAGCTCGGGCCCGCCCACCGGCACCCGGTACACGAACCAGCCCGAGGGGTCTGCCGGCCTGCTTCCGCCGTTGCCGTACACCCAGCCCTGGGCCTCGGTGAACCCGCAGCCGTCGCGGGCGACCTCGGTGGCCGGGTACTCGGAGACGATCTTCATCGGCGTCGAGTACGGGTCGATGGCGAACAGGCCACCACCGCGCAGCGAGATGAAGGCGGGGTAACCCGTCGACGGGATGAAGGGGCAGATGGGCGCGTTGTCCGGCCGCAGCGCTTGGTCATCCCGAGTCTCGACGGCAAGGCCCTTCGGCGTCGTTCCCGAGGCCAGGTCGAGGGTGGCGCGCTTGTCCTGCACGAACCGGTTCCTGGCGTAGTCCGTGCGGATCCGCTCGACCTTCTTGCCGTTCTGGTTGGCGACGATGATGTAGCGCTCGTCCGGCGTCGGCACCGCGGCATGGGCCTGTCGGGCATTCCCGAAACCGGGCTCGGACCGGAAGCAGGCCACCGGCTTGCGCGAGGCGGCCTCGAAGATCACCACGTGCCCGCTGACGACGAACGAGAGCACCGCATGCGTCTCGGCGGCGTTGAAGTAGATCATGTGCGGGCGCACCGGGTTGGCGTCGGTCGCGGAGAGGCACAGCTCCGCGGTCTCCGCGCTCAGCTCGACCACCTCGGCAGACGCCGACGCGGTCTCCTTGCGCAGCTCCGCCCCGTCAAAGATGTGGATCCGCCCGCCGTGCGTCGGTGACGACGTCGGGTCGGTGTTCGACTGGTCGACGAGCCAGACCTCGTGCTGGTCGCGCTTGTTGACGTTCTTGTATGCGCCGCTCACCGGCCCCGACGTGGCGACGGGGGGCGGAACGTACTCGGAGTCGTGGTGCTGTTCACCGTCATGGGCACTGGCGCTGGTCGCGGCGAACAGTCCCGTGACGACGAGAGCGATGGAGGCAGCCATGCCGACGAGCGCCTGGCGAGCGGGTGAAGAAGATCGAGACATCGTCTCTCCTCGGTGGGTCATCGTGGGTAGAGGGCGTGGCGTGCGGACACATCGCGCTTGGGATGGAACCTAGACATGATGGCATTGGCTCGCTTATGCGTCCCATAACGTGGACTTATCAGAGGAGTCATCTAAGCGGTGGACGAGGTCCAGGCGGTCGACCGAGACTCCCTGGCCGCCTTCGCCTCGATCTACCAGCACCTCATCCGCGACGAGCGCGAGATCGCCTTCGCCGCCGCGGGCCTACCGGTCGGTGTGGACCAGCTGCTGCAGCACCGCGGGACGACGTCCTGCGCCGGGCCGAGCGGGTGCACCTGCCCATGCTCACCCGCGCCGGCCCTGCGGTGCTCGCCACCACGAGTCGCGCACCTCGGTCCCTGTCCCTGCGCTCCGCTCACCCCGCGGAGGGACCCTGCGCGAGCAGCCCGTGCAGGTGCTCGTCGTGGTACTCACCGTCGGCATAGCGGTAGGACTGTCGCATCGTGCCCTCGTGCACGAACCCGGCCGCGCGCGCGACCGAGCACGAGCCCGGGTTCTCCACCGCGTGGAAGAGGTAGAGCCGATGCAGCCCGAGCCGACCGAAGGCGAAACGTGAGGCGGAGGTGACGGCGCGGGTCGCATACCCCATCCGCCTGGCCCACGGCGCGACCCAGTAGCCGATCTCGGCGTCGGCCTGGTCCGGGTCGATCTTGTGAACCGACACCGAGCCGACCAGCCGATCCGCGGCGTCCGCCACGGCCCACGACGCGTGGTCGCCCGGGCCCCAGTCGTTGCGCGACGCCATGAACTCGGCGGCGGCGTCCGGGCGTGCGGGCCCGGGGTTCCACCGCGCGATCTCCTCGTCGGCGAAGGCGGCGAGCAGGCCGGCCGCATCGCGTGGAGCATACGCCCGCAGCACCACACCGGGCGCGTCGACGCGCACGAGGCGGTCGACGGCAGAGACGGTCATCTTGTCAGGCTAGTCCCGAGGGGCGGGGTCTCGGTCCTGATGCGGCTCGCGGGCGGCTCGACCAGCCGATGTATCCAAATCCACGCCCCACTCGTCTATGGAGTGTTCGTCTCGATCACTTTCACCTGGAGGACAGCATGACTCACAACGTCGGAACCGCAGACCGGGGCATCCGCGCCGTCTTGGGGGTGGCTGCCGTCGTGGCGGCGTTCTCCATCGGACTGGCGAGTGCCGTCGGCATCGTGCTGATCGTGGTCTCAGCCGTGCTGCTCGTGACGGCCGCTGTCGGCTTCTGCCCGCTCTACCGAGTGCTGGGCATCAGCACCGACGGCGCCCGGCAGCACGAGGCGAAGTCGGTCACGAAGCCGGTCTCGAGGTAGCTCGAGAGCGCTACCCTCCACGGCATGGACATCGACGAGCTGGCAGGGAGGATGGCGACGGAGGTCCCCGGGCTACTTCGCTACGCACGCTCCCTGACCAGCGACCCTGCTCGGGCCGAGGACCTGGTCCAGGACACTCTGACCAGGGCCCTGGAGCGGGCGGAGGGGTTCAGGGGTGAGTCATCCCTGACGACGTGGCTGCACCGGATCCTGCACAACATCGCGGTCGATACGGCGCGGCGGGACCGTGAGGTGCCATCGGACGACGTCGTCGCCGACGAGGCCGAGCGGCAGTGGCAGCAGGACAGCTACACCGTCGATGCGACGGAGGTGGCCGCCCGCGCCGAGACCCGCGCCGACCTGCGCGAGGCCTTGACCCACCTCCCGGTCGGCTACCGGACCGCCGTGGTGCTCCATGATGCCGAGGGGATGACCATGCGAGAGGTCGCGCAGGTACAAGGGGTCAGCCTGCCGGCGGCGAAGCAACGGCTGCGGCGCGGGCGGATGATGCTCGTCACCGAGCTGGCCCGCGGACACGAGCGCCGCGAGGCGCTGAAGGGGGTGCCCTTGCGTTGTTGGGAAGCCCGTAAGCAGATCGGCGAGTTCATCGACGGGGAGCTCGACGTGCAGTCGGCTCGTCGCGTGGAGCGGCACCTGGAGAGGTGCCCCACCTGCCCTCCGCTGTATGCCGCGATCGTCGCCACCACCGAGGCCTTGCACGGCGGCGCGGGACGCGACCCGGACACTGTGGTGCCGCCCGCCCTGGTGCAGCGCCTGCAAGGCCTGGTCGTGCGACGCCCCTGATGACGGCCGTGCCCGGAGTGTGCGCGACACGTCCTGCAGCACGGCCGACGCAGGTCAGGGGGCGAGGTACTCGCAGAGCGGCTGCAGGCTCTCCGGCCCACCCGTGGGGTTGATGACGATGTCGTCGGAGCCATCGGCGGGCCGGACGGTGATCCCCGAACCCCAGGCGAGCTATCCAGGGCAGCTCCGGCAGGGCAGAGACGCTCGCTACGAGCCGGCTGACCCGGGACGCGTGAGGGGTGGCAAACCTGTGGCCCGGGACGCGTGAGGGGTGACAAACCCGCGCTCGACGGGCCTCCCGACACCGGTTTGCCGCCCCCCACGCGCACTGCCCCCAGCGCGCACGGCGGACTTGCTGCGCGACCGCGGCATCACCTGGTGAGGAACCGCACGCCCGGGCGCAACCCCGGAGCACGCGCCGGGCCGAGGTGCTGAGAGGATGAGGGCGTGGCCATCGCGAGCCCGCCCGCACCCGGCGTCACCCCGCATCTCATCGAGGCAGCGGAGATCTGCGACACCCTCGGCGTCGACGCCACGACCGGCCTGAGCGCCGCCGAAGTCCAGGCCAGGCGCGAGCGATACGGACCCAACGAGCTGCGAGCCTCGGACACCGTGCCGCTGTGGCGGCGGATCCTCGCTCAGTTCCAGGACCCGCTCGTCTATCTCCTCCTCGTCGCGATCGTCGTCTCGATCGTCGCGTGGGTGATCGAGGGGGCCGAGGGGACCCCGATCGACGCCATCGTCATCGGGGCGATCCTCACTCTCAACGCCGTCCTCGGCTTCGTCGAGGAGTCCAAGGCCGAGGACGCGGTCGCCGCGCTCGCGACGATGACCGCCGCGAGCTCCTCGGTCCGGCGCGACGGCCGACCCACGACCGTCCCCTCCGCCGAGCTCGTCCCCGGCGACATCCTCCTGCTCAGTGAGGGCGACGCCGTCGGCGCCGACGCCCGGCTCCTCGAGGCCACTGGCCTCAAGGTGCAGGAGGCGGCCCTGACCGGGGAGTCCTCCGCCACCGTCAAGTCCGCGACGACCCTCACCGGCGAGGTGTCCCTGGCCGGCCGGCTCAACATGGTCCACAAGGGCACCGCCGTCGTCGAAGGCGTCGGCCGCGCCGTCGTCACGAGCACCGGCATGGCCACCGAGATGGGCCACATCGCCGAACTGCTCGACACTACCGAGCAGGACCCCTCCCCCCTCCAGATCGAGATCGCCAAGGTCTCGCGCACCCTCGGCACCCTCGTCATCGCCATCGCCATCGTCGTCATGGCCACGCTCGCGATCGTCCAGGGCGCCGACACCGCCGACGAGTGGGTCACCATCCTCCTGCTCGGCGTCTCCCTCGCTGTCGCCGCCGTCCCCGAGGGCCTGCCCGCGATCCTCTCCCTCGTCCTCGCGATCGGCGTGCGAGCCATGGCCCGGCGCAACGCGGTGATGAAACACCTGCACTCCGTCGAGACCCTCGGCTCCACGTCGGTCATCTGCTCGGACAAGACCGGCACCCTCACCCGCAACGAGATGACACTGCGGACCATCGTCACCGCCTCCGGCCGGGTCGAGCTCACCGGCACGGGGTATGCGCCGGTCGGCGACGCCGTACTCCTCCCCGCTGCCGATGGTCCGGACGCGCCGCTGCGCATCGAGGCCCGGCTCGTCCTCATCGGCGGCACCGTCGCCAACAACGCGACCATCGCCGAGGTCGACGGGCAGTGGCAGGTCCACGGCGACCCGACCGAGGCCGCCTTCGTCGTCGCAACGCACAAGCTCGGCGAGGTGCCCGAGCGGATCGCCCTCTATGAGCGCACCGCCGAGGTCCCCTTCACCTCCGAACGCAAGCTGATGTCCGTCCTCGCGCGCCACGATGAGCGCGACGAGGACCGCGTCTACACCAAGGGTGCCCCCGACGTCCTCCTCGAGCGCTGCGTCGCCGAGCGCCGCGGACTCGAGATCGTGCCGCTCGACGATGCCGCTCGCGCCCGGTTCACGACGGCCGTCGAGGAGCTCTCCGGTGAGGGCTATCGGACGCTGGGAGTCGCATACCGGATCGTCGACCCGGGCGACCCCGGACCGGCGGACGACGTCGAGCATGACCTGATCCTCGCCGGCCTGGTCGGCATCATCGACCCGCCGCGGGAGGAGGCCAAGGCGGCCGTCGCCGCCGCCCGCCGCGCCGGTGTGCGGACCATCATGATCACCGGCGACCACCCGGCGACCGCCGCGCGGATCGCCACCGACCTCGGCGTCATCGCCCCGGGAGGGCGGGCCGCCTCCGGCCTGGAGCTGGAGCGGCTCGACGAGGACGCTCTCGTCGACCTGGTCCGCGAGGTGAGTGTCTATGCGCGGGTCGCCCCCCACCACAAGCTGCGGATCGTCGACGCCCTCCAGCGGGACGGGCACGTCGTCGCGATGACTGGCGACGGGGTCAACGACGCCCCCGCCCTCAAGAGCGCCGACATCGGCATCGCGATGGGGATCACCGGCACCGAGGTGACCAAGGAAGCCAGCCGGATGATCCTCGGCGACGACAATTTCGCGACGATCGTCGCCGCGATCCACCGTGGTCGGATCATCTTCGACAACATCAGCAAGTTCCTGCGCTACATGATGTCCTCGAACCTCGGCGAGGTCGTCACGGTGTTCTTCGGCATCGTCCTCGCCGGGGTCATCGGGCTGCGCGACCCGGCGAACCCGGACGCGCTCGTCGTGCCGCTCCTGGCGACCCAGATCCTCTGGATCAACATGGTCACCGACTCGGTGCCGGCGCTCGCGATGGGCGTCGACCCCGAGATCGACGACGTCATGGCCCGCGCGCCCCGCCGCCCCGACCGCCCGATCCTGGACCGGCCGATGTGGGCGCGGATCCTCTTCACTGGCTTCACCATGGGCGGGATCACGCTGCTGACGATGGACCTGTTCCTGCCCGGGGGGCTGCTGCCGGGGTCCGAGTCGTTCGACACGGCGCGCACGGCCGGCTTCACCACCCTCGTCCTCGCGCAGCTGCTCAACGCGCTCAGCTCGCGGTCGGCCACTGCGAGCGCGTTCTACCGCATGTTCCACAACCCGTGGCTGTGGGGCGCCATCGCTCTCGTCGTGGCGCTCCAGGTCGTCGTCGTCCATGTGCCCTTCATGCAGCACGCGTTCACGACCGTGCCGCTCACCGGGACGCAGTGGCTCGTCTGCCTCGCGATGGCCTCGGTCGTGCTGTGGGCTCAGGAGGTCGTCAAGCTCGTCGAGCGTCGACTTGTCGCGCTCAGGCGTGACACCTCGGCCGCCCAGGCCCGCTGATCCGGCAGACCCACGCCCACCGCCCGGTCCGGATCAGAGAGTGTGAGTGAAACGGGGTCATCGCGCCGTTCCACTCACACGTTGTCTCCCCATCGGATGCCTGCCACCTGCCGAGCCCGTGGCCGCGTGAGAGGCTTGCCGTATGCGCTGCTCGCCTCCCGCGAGCACCGCTCCTCCGTGCAGTGAAGGGAAGAGCCGCCATGGCGAGATCCACCCCCGTCTCCGAGTCCGTCGTCTCGGTCGGACTGCTCGAGGCGATGCCGGTGAGCGAGTCCTCGATCACCTCGCGGGTGGTCGTCAACAACCCGTTGCTGCGCGTCGTCGTCTTCGCCTTCGACACCGGGGAGATGCTCACCGAGCACTCCTCGCCCCGCGCCGTCGTCGTCCAGCTCCTCGACGGCCGCCTCGACTACACCCTCGGCGGCGAGACGACGACGATGGTCCCGGGCGACGTCATCTATATGGAGCCCGGCATCCGGCATGCCCTCGTCGCCCTCGAGCCGAGCCACATGTCGCTTGTCATGGTCGACACCGAGGCCGACACCGAGCCTGTCGCCGCTGAGCCTGTCGACACCGAGGCCGCCACCGAGGCCGACACTGAGCCTGGTCCCGAGGCCCCGCTCGACTGAACGGACCCACCTGCTGCACCACCGCATACCCCCTGGGGTATAGTCGCAGTGGACAAGTCGACGGCGAAGGACGGACCCATGCCCCACACCACAGGTGACGACGTGCAGCAGAGCACGCACGAGGAGTCTGCCCCCGCTGGGCCGCCCATGCTCAAGGGCTGCGACCTGCCGGTGGCGCCGTGGCTGCCCGGCTGGACCCCGCGGCACTCGCTCGTCGCCGCCGTCGCCACGGTGGCCGGGTGGTTCTACTTCACCGACCTCGCGCTCTCTGCCCGCGGCCCGGGATGGCTGGTCGTCCTCGGTCTCCTGTCCCTCGCAACGGGACTCGTGGCCGCGAGCTACCTGCCGCGGGCCGGCGAGCGCGGGCACCTCCCGCGTGACCTCTGCTCGTACTCCCCGCTGCTCATGCTCTTCGCCGCGGGTTGGTTCCTCACCATCGCCGAGGGCTCGCTCTGGGGCGTCATGCCTCCCCTCGCGCTCGCCGCGGCAGCCGTCCTGCGGCGCACGACCGGCTCCTCGACCTGCTCGGTCTAGCAGGGTCGATCTAGCAGGGTCGAGGCGCGACTCGGCTGAGACCACCCTTGCGCGGAGGGTGGTTCGTCGCAAAGGTGGGGGGTGCACACGGATCACCCCCAACGCACGAGGAGAACACCGATGTCGACGACTCGCACCGCTTCCGCCCACTGGGAGGGCTCCCTCATGGAGGGGGCCGGCCAGGTCACGCTCCAGTCCTCGGGTCTGGGCAGCTATGACGTGACGTGGCCGTCCCGCGCGGAGCAGGCCAACGGGCGCACCAGCCCTGAGGAGCTCATCGCCGCCGCACACTCCACCTGCTTCTCGATGGCCCTGTCCCACGCGCTCGCCCAGGCCGGCACGCCGCCCACCTCCATCGACACGACCGCCGACGTGACCTTCCTGCCCGGCACCGGCATCACCGGCATCGTCCTCAAGGTGACCGGCTCGGTCCCGGGCATCACCGCCGAGCAGTTCCAGGAGGCCGCCGAGGGCGCCAAGACCGGCTGCCCGGTCAGCCAGGCGCTGTCGGTGCCCATCGAGCTCGAGGCGACGTTCGAGGGCTGACCCTCACTGACCTCGGCAGTCACGTCCCGCCTCTTCGGTCGACCGGCTGTCGGCGGGCCGGACAGCAGCCGCGGCTGCCGCGGGCAGGGTGAAGGAAGGCCGCGGAGACGTCGGCCCATGGCGGTATCCGCGCTGCGATGGCGGCGTGCGCCGAGGGGATCGAGGGCGCCTCACGGCTCGGCCATGCGCGCCGGCTCGGGCGCTTCGAGATCTCCTCGGGCGCGATGTCCTCGGTGATGCAGCCGTACGAGGTCGCGGCATCCATCGCTGCGTCCGGGTTGGCCCGGGCGAGCCGGTCCGGGGACCGTCGGGCCATCGCGCTCGCATCGCTGGCGCTGCACGTCATGCCCCCGGAGCACGTCGCCGACCGGGAAGCACACGGCCCGAGCCCCTCCGCGGACGTCGCCTCGATCGAGCTCACCGCCCGGGGAGCAGCGGGTGCTCGGACTCCTCGTCCGGGGACTGCAGAACAAGGAGATCGCGACTGAGCTCAGCGTCACCGCCAAGAGGGTGATGCACCACGCGGTGCGGTACCGACGGATGCGTCATGGGTGCGTGGGCAGCTCTCCGGACGTGGAGACGTCCTCGGAGCGCAGCCGGGCAGCGATGGCGTCGAGACCGAGGACGAGGACGAGACCGAAGACGGCGAGCGCCGTCGGGGCCGCCCAGGTCGAGGCCGTCGGTAGGGCGAGGGTCGTGCTCTCGAAGCCGCCCGGCCAGGGCCAGAGGATCCGGAGCGAGCCGATCATGAGCCCGATCATCGCTGCGAGGACGACGTCGTGGTAGCGCATGAGGAGCCACCTCAGCGTCGTCGATGACAGGGCGAGGCCGGTGAAGCACCCGAGGACGAAGATCCCGAGGACCAGGAGGTTCCGATCGGTGACGGCGGTGAGGACCTGCGTATACAGACCCATGAGCACCAGGAGGAACGATCCGCTGATCCCGGGGAGGATCATCGCGGTGATCGCGATTGCCCCCCCGATGTAGAACCCCCACAGCGGCGCGGTGATCGCGGACTCGGCCGACGCGGCGGGGCTGAGGCCCAGCCCGAAGAACGTCACGACAGCGACAGCGATGGCCACCTGGACGTGGTGGTGCGCAGCCTGCTTGAGCTGGCGCCAGCTGAGAACCACCGCGGCGGAGATGAGCCCGACGAAGAGCCCGGCGAGCTGGACGGGATAGGTCTCGATCGCGTGCCTCAGGGGCCCGGCCATGATGATGACGACCCCGAGGATGCCGGTGCCGAGGGCTACGAGCCAGAGCCACGGCACGAGCTTGAGGGTCTGGAGGGCGCCGCGGAGGTCACCGCGCAGGAGCCGGACGACGACGGCCACGATGGCGCTAAGGGCGTCGATAAGGTGGCGATAGATGCCGAGCACGAGTGCCACGGTGCCTCCCGAGACACCGGGCACGAGGTCGGCCATCCCCATGAGACCCCCACGAAGGACCTGCGCCAGGAGCCCACGGACCAGCGACAGGCGCGAGGCTGTCGGCCGGGGCGGCGCGGTGGAGGGCATCGCACCGATTTTACCGGTGCCGGGCACGCTGGGCCGAATCGACTGATGAGAGACGCGCGCGCGCCCCTCCTCGGCGGGGTGGGCGGCAGGGGCTGCGCCTCCCAGCGCACACAGCCCGCTGTCGAGAGTGCACGACTTGCCGTGACGGGACCACCGCATACGGCAAGTCGTGCACTCTCGACCAGCGGAGGGGGTGACTGGAGAGGGCCGGGCGCGGGCAGGGGCGGTGTCGGTGGGGGCC
>JBHEPF010000072.1:0-7117 GCA_046260445.1 Dermatophilaceae bacterium
CGGCAACGACCTCATCCTCGGGATCCCGCCGACCGGGATCGGAACGATCGGCATGATCCTCAACCTGCTGACGATCCTCATCGTCTCGCAGTTCACGCCGAAGCCGACCCCGCTCATGCAGAAGGTCATCGAGGACGTGCGCTACCCGGGTCGCTCCGAAGTCCTCGTCGCTCACGCCGAGGGCAAGCTGCCCGACGCCGAGCTGCACGGCGAGGACCACGGAAAGCACGACACGCACTAGGCACCGCCCGCGCGGAACCGGTGTCCGCGCAGATCCGGCGCCCCACGACCACTCGGTCGTGGGGCGCCGTCTTGCCGTGTGGCCGGCGCGACCGCGCGGCGAGCGAGGACGTGACGAGGGATCTCTCACATTGGGTGCCACCAAGATGCCGCGTCGTCACCATCTCTGGTGGAATGGGGGCACGGCGCCCGATCGAGATCGGTGGCGAGCAACGCCCCACGACGGCCGCGCAGCACTGAGAGAGGTACGCCGACCGTGGTCGATGTTGACAAGGTCCTCGATGAAGCGGGTCTGAAGAACCCCGGAGTCCGAGAGTTCGTCCGCCACTGGGCGGAGCACACGGAAGCCGATCGCGTCGAGGTGGTGAGCGCCTCCGACGACACCCGGCTGATCCAGGAGAGTCTCGATGCCGGTGAGATCAAGCCGGCCGGCGAGGGTCTCTACTACTCGCAGAGCTACTACAAGGACACCGCGCGCTCGGAGGAGCGGACCATCGTCGCAACGAGCAACCATCGCGACAAGGGCACCTACAACAACTGGCGGCACAGCGACGAGATCCGCCCGGTTGTCGAAGGGCACATGCAGGGCGCCCTCGCGGGCAAGACGATGTACGTCATCCCCTATCTCATGGCGCCCCTGGGCAGCCCGCTGGAGAAGTACGCGGCCGGCATCCAGCTCACCGACAACCGCACGGTCGTCATGCACATGATCCGGATGGCCCGAGTCGGCGTCGACCTCATCAACGAGCTCGCGGACCCGGACAGCTTCGTCCGGGCCGTGCACGTCACCGGTGACCTCGAGAACCTCGGCCAGGGCACCCCGGACGACAAGCGCTACTTCGTCACGGTCGCCGACGAGCGGACGATTCTCCACTTCGGCAGCTCCTACGGCGGCAACGCCCTCCTCGGCAAGATCGCCCACGGGCTGCGGCAGGCCTCCTACGACGGGTATGCCTCGGGAGTGTTCCTCTCCGAGCAGTTCATGCTCCTCGGGATCGAGGACAAGGAGACCGGCAAGAAGTGGCACATCTGCGGCGGGTTCCCCAGCGCCTCCGGCAAGACCAACCTCGCGATGACCCTGGCGCCCAACGCCCTCGGCGACCGGTACCACGTCTCGTTCTACGGCGATGACATCGCCTGGCTCTGGGTCGGTGAGGACGGTCACCTCTACGGGATGAACCCGGAGAACGGTGTGTTCGGCGTCGCCAAGGACACCAACGAGGAGACGAACCCGACGGCGCTGGACTCCATCGAGCCCGGTACTCACGCCCTGTTCACCAACGTCGCCTACAACGAGAAGACCCATGAGGTCTGGTGGGAGGGGCGCACCAAGCACCACCCGGCCGACGAAGAGGGCTGGCGGGACTGGAAGGGCGAGCTCATCTCCGGTCGGCTGCCCGATGAGCGCGAGGAGCCGTGGGCCCACCCGAACAGCAGGTTCACCACCAGCCTGGCCAATGTGCCCAACGTCGCGGACAACTACTCGGACCCGGCCGGCGTGAAGATCGACGCGATCATCTTCGGTGGCCGAACCCGCGACCGCGAGCCGCTCGTCCGCGCGATCACGGACCTTGCCGAAGGCGTCTACGACGGCCTCACGCTCGGCGCTGAGGCGACCGCCGCCGCGGAGGGCGTCGAGGGCAAGCTGCGCTACGACCCGATGTCGATGCGGCCGTTCCTGTCCTATCCCGAGGGCGCGTACGCCGCACAGTGGCTCAAGATCGTCGGTGCCGCCAAGGAGCAGCCGATCTTCGCCCACGTCAACTGGTTCCAGCGTGACGCGGAGGACGGCCACTTCCTCTGGCCCGGATACCGCGAGAACCTCCGCCCGCTCCTCTGGCTCATGCGGCTGCGGGACGGCGAGGTCACCGGTCGCGCCACCCCGGTCGGCACCATCCCGACGGAGGAGGAGCTCGATCTCACCGGGCTCGACTTGCCGCAGGAGGACCTCGACCGGATCCTCAACATCGACATCGAGCGGTGGCGCCAGGAGATGGGCTTCCGTGAGGAGCACCTCAACCAGTTCCACGATCTCCCCGAGGAGATCTGGCAGGCGCACCGCCGGGTGACGAAGGCGCTCGACGACCACGAGAGCTGAGCCACTGCGCACATCCACCCGAAGCCCCGCCGCACCCGCGGCGGGGCTTCGTGTGTGCGTGCCCTCACTCTTCCTTCGAGAGCTGCCGCCAGGGGTATCGTGAGCGACGGAGGTCAAGAGATGACCAGTGTGCGCACCCTGACGCTGGACGGCCTGCAGGATCTGATCGACACCCTGTCCGGCCGCGGCTACACCGTCGTGGGACCCACCGTTGCCGACGGGGCGATCGACTTCCGCGCCATCACCTCCGTGACCTCGCTGCCCCAGGGGTGGGGGGATGAGCAGGACAACGCGAGCTACCGGCTGCGCCGCCGGGACGACGACGCGGTCTTCGCCTTCGCCTGCGGCGCACAGTCCGCCAAGCCGGTCCTGTTCCCCGCCGACGAGCTCCTCTGGCGGAGCCGGACCAGGGTCCGCGCCGACTCCTCCACACCCGACCTCGACCGGCCCGCTGACGACGAGCCCGGCCCGCCGTACGCCTTCCTCGGGCTGCGATCGTGTGACCTCGCTTCCATCAGGATCCACGACCGGGTGCTCACCGGTCGTCTCGTGACCGATGCCCACTACGCCCTCCGCCGCGAGGACTCGTTCCTCATCGCCGTCACCTGCTCCGACCCCGCCGGCACCTGCTTCTGCGTCTCCATGGACACCGGCCCGGTCCCGCGGCAGGGCTTCGACCTCGCGCTCACCGAGCTCTACGCCGACGGTCCGCACCGGTTCGTCGTCGAGGCCGGCACGCAGCGCGGGGAAGAGGTCCTGGAGCAGGCCGCGTCAGCGGCGGCGACCGAGGACGACATGGCGGCCGCGAGCCGGGTCGGCGAGCAGGCCGCCGAGCGCATGGGCCGCACCCTCGACGACGCCAACCTCAAGAACATCCTCTACGACAACGCGGACTCGGCGGTGTGGGACGACGTCGCGAGCCGGTGCCTCAACTGCACGAACTGCACCCTCGTCTGCCCCACGTGCTTCTGCACCTCGATCAGCGACGTCAGCGACCTCACGGGTACGACGTCCGAGCGGCACCGGGTGTGGGACTCGTGCTTCTCGGAGGACTACTCCTACATCCACGGCGGCCCGGTCCGGGAGTCCACGCGGTCACGCTACCGGCAGTGGATGACGCACAAGCTGGCCGCGTGGAAGGACCAGTTCGGCACCTCGGGCTGCGTCGGCTGCGGCCGCTGCATCACCTGGTGCCCGGCCGGCATCGACATCACCGCGGAGGCGGCGGAGCTACGCCGGGTCGCAGAGCACCGTGAACAGCGAAAGGCGAGGCAGTCATGAGCATCCGCACCCTCGAGCAGACCCTGCCCGGGCATCCCTTCTTCGAAGGCTTCGACGACCACGTGATCGCCCTCCTCGCCGGCTGCGCGCACAACGTCCACTTCCGGCCCGACGAGCTGGTCTTCCAGGCGGGTCACCCGGCGCAGCACTTCTACCTGGTTCGAGAGGGGCGCATCGCGATCCAGCTACACGAGCTGGCCGGCGGGGCCAGCATCATCGACACCGTCGAGGACGGCGAGGTGCTCGGGTTCTCCTGGCTCGTCCCGCCCTACCGCTGGGTCTTCGACGCCCGGGCCACGGTGGACACGCGCGCAGTCAGCTTCGACGCCGAGTGCCTCCGGGCCAAGTGCGACACCGACCCGGCGGTCGGCTACGCCCTGATGTCGCGGGTCGCCCTCGTCATGCACGACCGTCTGGAGGCGGCCCGGGTGCGACTGCTCGACCTCTACGGACAGAAGCGACGATGACCGAGCTGCTCACTGCGGAGCCCCGTCTCGACGACGCGATGGTGCCGAGGCTGTTCCGGGTGCAGCGCACGCGGAGGGACACCCGCGATACGTTCACCCTCGAGCTGGCGCCGGTCGAGGGTGGCCCGCTGCGGTTCGAGGCCGGACAGTTCACGATGCTCCATGCCTGGGGTGTCGGCGAGGTGCCGATCTCGATCAGTGGGGACCCCACTGTCGACGGCCTGCTCGAGCACACCATCCGCAACGTCGGCAGCGTCACCCGCGCCCTCGTCGCCACCGGCCGGGGCGACGTGATCGGCGTACGCGGCCCCTTCGGCACCGGATGGGAGGTCGAACGCGGAGAGGGCGGTGACGCCGTGTTCATCGCCGGGGGGATCGGACTGGCCCCGCTGCGCCCCGCACTGCTCCAGGTCGCCGCTCATCGCGGGCGGTACAACCGCGTCCTGCTCCTCTACGGAGCACGGACACCCGAGGACATCCTCTTCGCCCCGGACCTCGCCCGCTGGCAGGACGAGTGCGACATCGAGGTCGCCGTGACCGTCGACAACGGCCCCCACGACTGGCGCGGCCGGGTCGGCTTCGTCACCCAGCTCGTGCCGCGGGCCGGCTTCGACCCCAGCCACACCACCGCATACGTCTGCGGGCCCGAGGTGATGATGCGCTCCTGCGCCCTCGCCCTGCGGGACCGCGGGGTGCGGGCCGACCGGCTCCGGCTGTCGATGGAGCGCAACATGAAGTGCGGCGTCGGGCTGTGCGGACACTGCCAGCTCCGCGAGCTCTTCCTCTGCGTCGACGGCCCGGTGCTCGGCTTCGACCAGCTCGAGCCCCTCATGTCCAGGTGGGAGCTGTGATGACTGTGCAGTCGTCCCGCCCATCGCTGGCCGTGTGGAAGTTCGCCTCCTGTGACGGATGCCAGCTCACCCTGCTCAACTGCGAGGACGAGCTGCTGTCCATCGCCGGGGCAGTCGACATCGCCTACTTCCCGGAGGCGACCCGAGCAGTGACCGAGGGGCCGTATGACGTCTCGCTCGTCGAGGGCTCGGTGACGACCGCACACGACGCGCAGCGGATCCAGGAGATCCGGGAGATGTCGACGACGCTCGTCACCATCGGCGCGTGCGCCACCGCGGGCGGCATCCAGGCGCTGCGCAACCTCACCGACGTCTACGAGTTCCGCTCCATCGTCTACGCCCACCCCGAGTACGTGGAGACTCTCGACCGCTCCACGCCCATCGCGGCACATGTGAGCGTCGACCACGAGCTGCGTGGCTGCCCGATCGACAAGGGGCAGCTGCTCGAGGTTCTCGCCGCCCTGCTCGCCGGCCGCAAGCCGCGGATCCCCACCTACAGCGTCTGTGTCGAGTGCAAGAAGCGCGCCAACGTCTGTGTCGCCGTCGCGCACGGCACACCCTGCCTCGGGCCGGTGACCCAGGCCGGTTGCGGAGCGCTCTGCCCGTCCTTCGCCCGCGGCTGCTACGGGTGCTTCGGCCCCCAGGACTCCGCCAACCTGCCGTCGATGACACGCCGGCTCCGGGCCCAGGGCATGAGCGAGCCGGAGGTGGTCCGGCTGTACCGGACCTTCAACACCGGCAACGAGGCCTTCCGGGCCGAGAGCGCCCGCGTCGCGACCGAGCGCGCGAACGAGGAGGCGACCCCGTGACGCACACGATGAAGGACGGCGGCCAGGTCCTGCAGGTCGGCATGCTCGCCCGCGTCGAGGGCGAGGGCGGTATGCACATCGAGATCCGCGACGGCGTGGTCGAGACGGTGCAGCTCACCATCTTCGAGCCACCCAGGTTCTACGAGGCCTTCCTCCGCGGTCGCAGCTTCACCGAACCCCCCGACATCACCGCCCGGATCTGTGGGATCTGCCCGGTCGCCTACCAGACGGCGGCCTGCTGGGCGATCGAGGACATCTGCGGCGTGGATCTGCCGGCTCACCTGCACGCCCTGCGGCGCCTGCTGTACTGCGGTGAGTGGATCGAGAGCCATGCGCTGCACATGTTCCTCCTTCACGCACCCGACTTCCTCGGGTACGACGGGGCCCTCGAGATGGCCGCCGACCATCCCGAGGCCGTCGAGCTGGGGCTGCGCCTGAAGAAGGCAGGCAACCAGATCATGAGCACCGTCGGCGGCCGGGCGATCCACCCGGTCAACGTCCGCATCGGCGGCTTCTACCGCCTGCCCTCGCGGACCGAGCTGACCCGGCTTGTTCCCATGCTCGAGCAGGCGCGGGACGATGCACTCGCGGCGATCCGGCTGGTCTCCGGCTTCGACTTCCCGGAGCTCACCCAGCCCTACCCCTACCTCGCCCTGCGGTCACCGCACGGCTACGCGATCGAGTCCGGCATCCCGGTGGCGACGACCGGACTCACCTTCGACGTCGCCGACTTCCCGAAGCACATCACCGAGCACCATGTCGCCCACTCCAACGCGCTGCAGGCCACCCTCGACGGCGAGATCTACGTCGTCGGACCGCTCGCGAGGTACACGCTCAACTTCCACCAGCTGTCGTCGACCTGCCAGGAGGCGGCACTCGAGGCCGGACTCGGGGAGACCTGCCGCAACCCGTTCCGCTCGATCATCGTGCGTGGCGTCGAGCTGCTGTATGCGGTGGAGGAGGCACTGCGGATCATCGCCGGGTGGGTCGATGGCCAGGTTCCCTTCGTCGCGGTGCCGCCCCGCGCCGGCGAGGGGTCCGGGGCCAGTGAGGCCCCGCGGGGGACGATCTTCCACCGTTACGTCCTCGACGAGGCCGGGATCATCACCGACGCCCAGATCGTCCCGCCGACCTCGCAGAACCAGGCCAGCATCGAGGCCGACCTTCGGGCCGCCGTCCAGGAGTGGACCGACCTGGACGACCATGCCCTCACGCACCGGTGCGAGCAGGCGATCCGCAACTACGACCCCTGCATCTCCTGCGCTACCCACTTCCTCGACCTTCGGGTGACGCGATCGTGAGACCCCTCGTGATCGGCCTCGGCAACAGGGACCGCGGCGACGACGCCGTGGGACCCGTGGTCGCCCGTGC
>JBHEPF010000073.1:0-14824 GCA_046260445.1 Dermatophilaceae bacterium
CCGGCCACCGAACAGGTCGCGGTCGAGGCCCGAGCACGCCCTCCGCGCGCTCCACCCGCTGCCCGTCGCTATCCCCTGGGCGGGGCGGGGTGTCGACATCGACGAAGCCATCAGGTCATCGGCCGGACGGGTGCCACCGACTGGCGTGCCCTATTGATTCCGGATTCACATCCCAATAGGTTGGTCCGGAAAGGATGATGGTTGTGTCAATGAAGAGAACTAGGTTTAGTCCTGAGTTCAAGAAGCAAATGGTTGAGTTGTTCCTTGAGCAGCAGACGAAGAAGACGCTGGCGCAGGTGGCGCGTGAGAATGGTGTCGGGACGGAGACGCTGCGGGTGTGGGTGAAGAAGTACCGTGACGAGAATCCGGATGCGGAGCCGCCTTTGACGGTGCATGAGCGCTCCCGTCTTGCCGAGCTGGAGCGGGAGAATCGCGAGCTGAAGCTCGAGCGTGAGTTCCTGGGAAAAGCCGCGGCCTTCTTCGCCAAGGAGTATCGGTGAGCGAGAAGTATTCGTTTATCGACGCGCAGAAGGCAGTGCGTAACGCTGATGGCAGCGCCCGGTACACGGTGGTGTTGATGTGTACCTGGTTGGCGGTCTCGGTCTCGGGGTTCTATGACTGGGTCAGCCGGCCGGTCTCGGCGAGCGCGGCGTGGCGGGCCGAGCTGGGTGAGGTGATCGAGGTGATCTTCGCCGAGTTCGAGGGCACGTACGGGTACCGGCGGATCCATGCCGAGCTGGCTCGTCGTGGCCGGCCGTGTCATCGCGAGACGGTGCGGGCGATCATGGGTGAGCGGGCGCTGGTGGCCTGTCAGCCGCGGGCTCGCCGGCGGGCCTTGACCAAGCCGGCGGCGCAGGTGGGGCACATCCCAGACCTGGTCCGGCGTGACTTCACCGGCGCGGTCCCCGGAGCCAAGCTCGTCTCGGACATCACCTATGTGCGCACCTGGCAGGGCTGGTTGTACGTGGCGCTGGTCATCGACTGCTGCTCGCGGGCCATCGTCGGGTATGCGATGGCCGATCACTACAAGACGCCCTTGATCACCGAGGCGATCGAGATGGCCGCCCGCAATCTCGACCTTCCCGAAGGTGCCGTAGCGCATTCGGACCGAGGCAGCAACTATACGTCCGATGAATACGAGAAGGTCCTGAAAGGGTTAGGTTTGTCGCGTTCTGTCGGGAGAACCGGGAGTTGTTTCGATAACGCGCTGGCCGAATCGACCAATGGTTTCCTCAAGGTTGAGCTCGTCAACCGGAAGGAATTCTCAACCCGTGAGATGGCCCGGAAAGACATCGCCCGGTGGATCGAATTGTTCTATAATCAACGCAGGCTCCACTCGGGGCTTGGGTACATGACTCCCAACGAGATCCTCGCATCACACCGGGAGTTTCCAAAAGCGGCCTGAAAAGGCCCAAAAACCGAGTCCGGAAAACATCGGGCAGCCCAAGTGAAACTCAATCTCTCGCCCCGTCAAAGACACACTCCCCGGATCACCGAGGCGTCTCACCAAAGGCTGACAGACAGGGGAATCAGCATGCCTTTGCCCGCATCTGATCGCACGCGGGGCCGCTCGCCCGTCAGACCTGAGCCCGCTTGGGTTGCGCCCAACGCGGCTCTCGTCGGATCGGTCGACCTGGCCGAGGCGTCATCCGTCTTCACTGGAGCGGTGCTGCGCGGTCTCGTGGATGGTGCCTCCTCTGGCGGAGAGAGCCCGACGGCTCATTGGTCAACACGTTCAGCCAGGACAACCCGGCGACCGACTGAGTACGCACAGCATGGACGCGACGGGGGAGCGACCGTTCGGGCCATGCCGGGCCGACGAGGGCGGTCCACGGTCTTCACGCGTGGCGCATGGCGAGGTGGGCCGGGGAGGCCGGGCGACCACCGTCCTCGACGAAGCCGAGCCGTCGGTACAACGCCACGGCGCGCAGGTTGTCGCGGGCGACCGACAGGACGAGGACGCAGTCGCGGGACCGCGCCTGCTCGAGGAGGTCGTCGATGACCGCGCTGCCGATCCCCTCGCCCGTGCGGCCTGGGAGGACGGCGATGTCGACGAGGTGCACCTCCGCCGTCCGCCACTCGACTAGGACGCGGCCGATGCGTTCCTGACCGACCTCGATGACACTGTCGACGGCAGCGGGATGGTCGGCCGCGTAGCCCGCGCGCTGGGCCTGCCACTGCATCGCGAGCAACGGAGCGAGCCGGTCCTGGGGCAGGCCGACCGGGGCGAGCAGGTCCGCCCGCGTGGCGGCGAAGAGACATGCCAGGAACGACTTGTCGTCGGGGTCGGCCTGGCGCAGTCGGTGCCGTCGACTCACGACCGCGGCGGGTAGATGCCCTGCAGTGCGATGAAGTAGCGGACCGTGCCATAGGGCTGGAGGTTGTTGTGGGGCTGCCCGCCGCCGGTCGGCCCCAGCGCGCCATCGGCCATCGGCACCGTGGCGCCTCCGGACTGGTACTGCTGGACGGTTGGCGCGACCGCGGGCGCAGCGCCCGTGGGGCTGTTGGTGTTGGCGGGGCCGAGTGCGTTGACTGCGTGAGAGTGGTTGGGCATCTCGCTGGGGAGCAGTGTCTCGGTGGCCGAGCCCACGGGCTCGCCCAGGGAGCGGTGGGAGAGCCCGGGTCCCTGGCCCTGGCCCATCGGCGCGCGGTCTCTGAGGTCGGGCAGGGCGAAGGTGGACCTGCCGTCGCCGCCGTACGTCGTGCCGAGCAGCGAGAACAGCGCGCTGTTCGGGCTGATCGGCAGCAACTGACCAGCACACTCCGCCCAGCCGCGCGGGACGAAGGTGATGGCGAAGGTGCGGATCTCGCCGACGAAGGGGTCTGACATGGGTGCCTCCGGTGGGATGCGGGTGGTGGACGAGCGGGCGGACGGCGGAGGTGACCGGGGGCCATCCGCGACGACCGCGGGAACGGTCACGTCGGGCGGTTCAGGTTGGGTTGTTCAGGTCGGGTTGTTCAGGTCGGCGACGGGTAGATGCCGAAGAGAGAGATGATGAAGCTGATGGCGAGCGAGGGGGCGACGTTGTTGTGTGGCTGGCTCCCGCCAGCCATGCCGACGCTCGAGGCGGACATGGTGGTGGTGGGTCCGCCGTAGGGGGAGCGGTAGGTGTTGGTGGTGGGGTGCCCGAGCACGCGGCCGCTGGGGTTCGTTGTCACCGACGTGTCGTCCGCTCCGTACGCAGGGTGGCTGTGGGTGGGCATCTGAGCGGGGGCGAGCGTCACCTGCTCAGCCCCGCCGACCTGGCCGACGGACCTCGACGTCAGGCCGGGACCCTGGCCGGTGTGGATCGGGACGCGGCCTCGCAGGTCGGGGAGCGCGAACGTCGTGCTGCCGTCTCCTCCGTAGGTCGTGCCGAGCAAGGAGAACAGTGCGTCGTTCTCGCTGATTGCCTGCAGGGAGCCGTCGCAGAACGCCCAGCCGGCGGGTGCGTAGTTGCCGGCGAAGAGCCGGATCTCGCCGATGTATGGATCTGACATGGTGGCTCCTAGTTGCGTGAGGGGAAGATGCCCTGCAGGGCGATGCAGTACTGGAGGGCCAGCCATGGCTGCATGTTCTCGTGGCCGGCGTTGCCGCCGCTAGCAGCGATCATGGCGGGGGCCATGGCGGCGGGCGTGCCCGCGGCGGCCCAGGCCGGGTTGGTCGCGGTCGAGGCGGCGAGCAGGTTGCCTGTTGGGCTGGCGCTGGCGGCTGGGGTCGAGGACGCGACCCATCCGTGGGTATGCGTCGGCAGCTCGCTGACACTGAGCACCTGGGTCTCGGTGCCGCCGACGTTGCCCTGGGTATGCGTGGGTCCGGCGTCGATGGGCACGCGCCCCCGCAGGTCGGGCAGGGCGAAGGTCGTGCGCCCGTCCCCGCCGTAGGTGGTGCCCAGGAGTGCGAAGAGTGCCTGGTTCGAGTTGATGGGTAGGAGCTGGCCGTTGCAGGCCGCCCAGCCCCTTGGGGCGAAGGCGAACCCGAAGGCTCGGATCTCGCCGAGGAATGGTTCGGCCATGGAGTGACTCCCTGCTCGTGGGTGAGTGTGTCTGCTTGGTGGTGGAACTCGGCGGTCGAACTCGTTGATAAGACTCGGCTGTGATGCGTCGGCGGTGACTGGGTGGTGGTGAGGGACTGAGCGTCAGCCGTCAGGGCGTCGGCAGGGTGCAGGTGCCCGTCACTGGCTGGTTGCCGAAGGTGAGGGCGACGGCACCGGTCTCGCCGCGGCCGGCGAGGTAGGTGTTCAGCTGGGCGTCGTTGGTCCCCGTGTAGCCGGGGAGCTCGATGACGGCGCTGCCGAGGGTGTCGAAGGCGTGGGTGTTGGCGAACAGCCCGGCGGCGTTGGTATAGCTGTTGAGGCTGAAGCTCACGCAGGTGTTGGTCACCCCGTCACCGGTGTCGGTGTCGGTGTCGTTGCCGATGAACACCGCACCGAAGAAGTTCGTCGCGAAGCTCGTCATGGCGTTGTTGCGGAATGTCAGGTCGAGGTTGCCGTTGCGTTGGTTCTGGGTGCGGAGCGCCTCGACGGTGTTGCCGTTCGTCGGAGCGCCACCGGCCACCGTGTGACCGGTGATGATGTTGTTCTCGACCACGGTGCGCACGACCGCCGAGTCCTCGGCTGCGATGAAGACCCCCGAACCTCCTCCGGAGCCGTGCAGCTGGTTCGCGACGCCGGTGATGGTGTTGCCGCTCACGGTGCCCCGGTAGGTGCCTGTGCTGCCGGCCCCGGGCTGGTTGAAGCCCACGAGTCGCACGGCGTCGCCGGTGGTCGTCGTCACGGTGTTGTTCACGATGTTCGTCGTGGTGTCGCCGCCGCGGCTGCCGAACACCTCGGCCGCGATGCCGACCTGAGTGAACGTCGAGCCGAGGACGCTGGAGGTGTGCGTGTGGCTCGTCGAGGCGGTCGCCGGGCCGGTGCTGACTGCGGCACCGTTGATGCGGCTGAACGTGCTGGTGCCGACCGAGACCGACATCGTGCCGCCCACGTGCCGCAGCGAGAGGCCCTGGAAGTCCCAGTCCGTGAACGTCGACCCGGTGACGCTGACGGTCAGGGCGCAGTTAGGGCTGCCGTCGTGGGTGCAGCCCTGCCGGTTGTCGAGCTCGACGGCGCGCTGGGCGCTGCCGATCGTGCCGTTGCGCAGCGCGTACCCCTCGGAGAGGCTGATCGTCGAGCCCGAGATGGTGAGGGTGCCCTCCACGTCGGTCAGGCGCATACCCGAGTCGGTGACGAGAGGAGCCGCGTCCACGTCGTCGATCTCTCGGATGGTGGAGTTGATGATGGAGATGTTCTGGGCGATGTGGGCCTGGACGCCGCTGTTGCCGGCATAGTTGCCGTCGATGGTCACGCCCGACAGGGTGATGTTGCGACTGTTGCGGATGTCCACGGCGTTGTCGCCGAACGAGGTGATGCTGCCGCCGTTGAGGGTGAAGCTGCCGGTCAGGTCCTTGAGGAAGATGCCGTCACCGTTGCCGTCGCTCGTCGGCAGGCCTCGGGGGCCGCCGAAGGTCGTCGCCGTGCCGACGATCGTGTTGCTGATCGTGGCCGTCCCGATCGTGATCGCGGCCGAGCCTCCCGTGACCTGCACGGCGTTGCCCACCGCGCTCGACGGGTTGGGGACCGACGCGGAGGCGATTGCGACGGTGCCGGTGACGTTGGCGAGGATGACGCCCGGACCGCTGCGCGCGCTGGTCGACACCGCGCCGACGTCGATGGTGCCTCCGCCGCCCGCAAGGTCGAGCGCGGGGCCGGAGGTCGACGAGACCACGCCGACGTCGTCGATGATGATCGTGTTGATCGCGGTGCCGCGGATGCCGGCGCCGCTGCCGGTGACCTCGACGTCGACTCCGAGGACCCGGTTGCCGCCAGCGAGGGTGATTCCGTTGCCTGAGGTTGGGGCGATGTCGGGGTTCGTGCCGCCCACGGCCGGCAGGGCGTTGGAGTGCGGGGGCAGGGTCCGGCCGAGGACGGCTGCCAGGCTTGTGCCCGTGGCGCCCTCACCGACGAGATTCTGGTTTGCGCCGAGCGTGATCCCGGTCGTGTAGTCGGTGCCGGTCTCGGCGAGGTAGATGTCGCCGGTCGTCGTCCCGGCCGCCGCCGCAAACGCCGCGGTCGACGGGAACGGGCTCGCGAGCGTGCCAGTGCCACCGGCGGGTGCGGAGTTGTCGATGAACCAGATCGGGGCGCTGACGGTGAGGTTGACCGTGTCGGACGTACAGGCCGTACCAGGAACCCCGCTGTCGCATACCTCGTAGGTGAACGAGTCGGCACCGGAGTAGCCGGTGGGCGGCTGGTAGCCGAAGCTGCCGTCTGCGGCGATCGCGACAGTGCCGCCCTGGGTGGTCGCGGCACTGGCTGCTGCCGTCACCGTCAGAGGCAGGGCCTCCGCGCCGTCGGCTGCGTCAGCGGCACCCGCCAGGAGGTCACTGAGGCCGTCCGGCACGGTGATGCCGACGTTGCCGATCACGTCGAACGGACCGGGCGGGGTGACGGTCGGGGGGTCGTTGACCGGCTCGACGATGACCGTCACCGTGATCGTGTCGGTCGTCGCACGGGTGTCGCTGACGGTCACGTCGAACGTCGTCGAGCCGTTGAAGTTCGCGGGCGGCGTGTAGGTGATGGCGACCGAGGTCCCGGTGGCCGGCGCGACCACGCCGGCCGTGCCGGCGGCCGGGTCGGCGGAGATCTCCCAGGTCAGGTCGTCGAGGTCGCGGTCGGTCGCGGTGAGCGTCAGGGCGAAGGCCGTCGGCGCGCCGTCCTCGCTCATCGTGACCGTGGTCGCAGGGCCCTGGTCGATGACCGGTGGGCTGTTGGGGGGCACCACGGTGACGGTGACGGCGATCGTGTCCTGGCCGCCGTAGAGGTCGTCGACGGCGACGACGAAGCTGTCGACGCCGTCGAACCCGGAGTTCGGCAGGTAGTCGACGACGCCCGTGACCGGGTCGACGCTCGCGGTGCCGTCAGTCGCCGCGGTGTCGAGCGACCAGGTCAGCGTGTCGGGGACGTCCGGATCGGTCGCGGTCAGCTCCAGGCCGAGCTCACCCGCCACGGCGGTCGTCAGGGTCTGGACGGCGACAGTCGGCCCCTGGTCGATGACCGGCGCGTCGTTGACGCCGGTGATCTCGAGGTCGAGGTCGGCGGTGCTCTGCACGCCCACCATGTTCTCGATCGTGACGGACACGCTCTCCTCGTGCACTCCGCCCGGCGCCAACGACTCGAAGGCGCCGTTGGGGTCGAGGGTCGTCGCGCCATCAGCTCCGACGGTGAGAACGGCTCCGGACGCCAGCGTCACGGTGACGCCCACGTTGGCCGGGTCGCCGTCGAGGGCGACGACGGACAGCGGCCCGTCCAGGCCGGGGAGGTCGTTGGCCAGGACCCCCGGGGCGGGATCCACTCCAACGGAGTCCTCGTCCGTGGTGAGGGAGTCTGCGACCGCGACCGGCCCCGCCAACGCGACGTCGATGATCACGGTGATGGTGTCGCTGCCGCCCTGTCCGTCGTAGACGCGAACGACGAACTCGTCCAGGCCGGAGAACCCGGCGTCGGGCAGGTAGTCCACAAGGCCTGAGGACGCGTCGACGGAGGCGGTGCCGTCGGCTGCCGGGCTGTCGATCGACCAGGTCAGGATGTCCGTGGCGTCGACGTCGGTGGCGGTCAGCTGGAGCCCGAGGTCGCCGGCCACGGCATCGCTGCGGGTGTCGACCTCCACCGGGTCGTCCTGGTCGATCACGGGCGCGTCGTTGAGGCCGTCGATGTGGATGGTCAGGGTCGAGACCGCGCTCGCGTCGGAGGTGTGCGTCACAGTGATGGCCACTGTCTCGGTGAGCCGCTCCCCGGCAGCGAGGAACTGCATCGACGGGCCGGGGTCGACGCTGGTCCTCCCGTCGGCGTCGACGCGCAGGGTGGCCCCGGAGGCGAGGGTCACCGCAGTGCCGACGGCGGCGGTGTCCCCGTTGACTGCGGTGACGCGCCGCGGCGAGTTGCCGGGACCGTCATTGCGCAGCACCCCGGGGGCGGGCAGCGTCGTGGCCGTGTCCTCGTCAGTGGTCACCACGTCGTCCCCGACGCGCGGCACGCCGCCGTCCTTGGGCGGCTTCGGCGGCTTGGGCGGCTTCGGGCCGCGACCACTGAGCACGTCTGTCGGTGTCGATGTCGTGGTGGTGAAGGTCGTGAGCATGAATGTCGTCGCGTCACGCTCGACAGACGTAGGCGCCCCTGACGCGCTCGCGACGCCGCCGAACACCACGCCAAGACCGAGAACGAAACCAGCAACCCTGCTGTTCGCCTTCACGATGAGCCTCGATGACCGAGTGCGCTGCCACTCCTGGTCCGCAGCGATGACCGCCCTGCGACGTGTCCCAGATCACGCTAGCAGTGGCGCCGCGCCAGGGGAATGGCCTTCATCCCTTCGTCCGGACCTGGTCGAGGGAGTGTGAGGACGGCGGACGGCCCCCGTGGACTCACATGTGTCAGGTTAGGCTCCGCGCGCTGCGCCCAGCACCAACCCAGACTCGTCCAACACCTGACTCACGGACCTGGATCACATCGCCGCCAAGGGGTGCGTCACTGCGCCGGGAACTGGGCGCAACTCAGCAGGGGCCTCGAAGCCAGCGTCAAACCGCCGCGAAACGCGCCGACGGGGGTATACAGCAAAGATCGCGGCGCGCGGCCGTCACTAGGCACTATGCCTGCCGGCGGGTGGCCTCGTGGCGGCGTAGATGCTGTCTGCCACCATCACCAGGAGACAGGCCCCCTGCATGCCAGCAAGAGTTCCTGCGCCGAGCGCGGTGTCGAACCACCAGCCGCTCTCACCAGCCAACCATCCGCCAGGCCAGCCAGATCGCTAAGAGCACCAAGCTTCCCCACGATGCCGCCTTGGCCCAGAGCGTCGGCTTAGGTCCCCAGACGTCACGCCGAACTCGGTAGGCGATCCCGACGACGGCTGCACAGCCGATCGCGACGAACATGAGTAGATCGAGGATCAGAAGGAATGAAAACACACGGTGGTCGAGCACAGTGCTCGACCAACGTGCCTAAGAGGTCGCGCGGATAGGTGCGGGTGTGACTGTTGGGACGCGTGTTGTTACCGGGGTGCAGGCACGAACGCGAGTAGGAGAGGTGGTGTCAAGTCAGCCGTCTCCAGGAGGCGTCCGTGCCTGCTCTGCCATCCTCGCTGATCGAACCGTTGTGGGACCAGTTCGCCGCGCTGCTCCCGCCGCATGTGGACACCCACCCGTTGGGCTGCCACCGCCCCCGCATCGCCGACCGGGTCGTCTTCGACAAGCTGGTCCAGGTGCTGGTCCTGGGCGCCGCCTACGACAAGGTCGCGGACGCGAGCTGTTCGGGCACCACGATCCGCGGCCGGCGCGATGAGTGGATCGACGCCGGCGTCTTCGACCAGCTCGAACAGATCTGCCTGGACGCCTACGACCAGATCGTGGGGTTGGACCTGTCTCAGGTGACCGTCGACGGGTGCATCGTCAAAGCCCCTTGCGGGGGCCAGGCCGCCGGCAAATCCCCCGTGGACAGAGGCAAACTCGGCACGAAACGCTCCCTGCTGGTCGACAGAACTGGGATCCCGCTGGGGTGCGTGATCGCCCCAGCCAACCGCAACGACTCCCCGCTGCTGCGCCCCACCCTGGCCAAACTGGCCCGCTTCGACCAAGGACTCGGGGTGGGACTGCCCGAGCAGATCACGGTGCACCTGGACGCCGGCTACGACAGCGCCAAGACCCGCGACCTGCTCGAAGAACTGGGCTGCGAGGGCGTGATCAGCGTCAAAGGCTTCCCCCTGCAGGCAGGCGCCCGATGGGTGGTCGAACGGACCAACTCCTGGCACAACCGCGGATTCAAGAAGCTGGCCACCTGCACTGAGCGACACAACCGCGTCATCGACGCGCTCGTCGCGCTAGCCAACGCCGTGATCATCACCAGACGACTGATCCGCATCGCCTGGACCACCCACCGCTGGGACACCCGACCCACCCGACGCCCATGACCTATCCGCGCGATCTCTAAGCCGTTTTCGCGACGTCCTTCCGCGTATACGACAGTGGGGGCCCCGGGCGTCGGCCAAGACTCTCAGGCGGGGAACACGCCGCTGGAGAGGTACCGGTCGCCGCGGTCGCAGACCACGAAGACGATCGTGGCCCCCTTGACCTCCTCGGCCACCTGCAGGGCGGTCCAGCAAGCGCCGGCCGCGGAGACACCGCCGAAGATGCCCTCCTCGCGGGCCAGCCGGCGGGCCATCTCCTCGGCGTCGGTCCGGGAGACCTCCACAGTCCGGTCCACCGCCGACGGATCGAAGATCTTCGGCACGTACTCCGGTGACCAGGCGCGGATCCCGGGGATCCTCGAGCCCTTCGCGGGCTGGACCCCGACGATCTGAACACCGGGATTGCGCGACTTCAGGAACCGCGAGACCCCGGTGATCGTGCCGGTGGTGCCCATCGCGGACACGAAGTGCGTGATCCGTCCGTCGCTCTGGCGCCACAGCTCCGGGCCCGTGCCGTCCTCGTGGGCACGGGGGTTGTCCGGGTTGCCGAACTGGTCCAAGACCCGGCCTCTACCCTCCCGCTCCATCCGCGTCACGACGTCGCGGGCCTCTTCCATGCCGCCCTCGGCCGAGGTCAGAACCAGGTCGGCTCCGTACGCCTTCATCGTCTGGATCCGCTCGGTGGAGGCGTCCTCGGGCATCACCAGGACCAGTGGGTAGCCGCTGATCGCCGCCGCCATCGCCAAGCCGATCCCGGTGTTGCCGGACGTGGCTTCCAGCAGCGTGTCGCCGGGGGAGATCTCCCCTCGCTCCTCGGCGCCGCGGATCATGCTGATCGCCGGCCGGTCCTTCACCGAGCCGGCCGGGTTGTTCCCCTCGAGCTTGGCGAGCAGCACGTTGCCGCGGCGTTCGTTCTCCGGCCCCGGAAGGCGCTGCAGACGCACCAGCGGGGTGCCGCCGATGACGTCCTCCATCGTGAGGTACGGCCCAGGGTTGCTCACCCGCCGGAGTCTACGGCGGCGGTCGCCGAAGAATCGCAGCCGACTACTCGACCTCCACGCATCGCCCCCGCGAGGATGACATTGGCCGGGAGACCGTAAACACCTGCTGCCGGGAGACCGTACACACCTGCTCGAGGGTGTCGAGGAGCATCCTCGCCGCCTAACGCGCAGGGCTGTGCGATTGTGGCCGCCTGCGGTTGCGAAGGATCTGCGTCAGTAGTGCGGCGGAGGAGAGCGAGGCGAGGAAAGTGACCAGGTAAGCGCTGGGGAGGGTGTCGGCCACTAACGCCAGCGCGAACCAGGACAGCAGCGAGCTCGTCGCGAGGGCACCGAGCGTGAGCCGGTGGGTGAGGGCCGTCTGCTGATGCCCGCGCCGGATAAAGCGCAGGAGAACCCAGCCCAGGGTCAGCGTCGTGAGGCCAGCCAGGACGGTCAGGACGGTCAGGACGGTCCGAGACTCGGGCGGACCGAAGACCGCCGCCAGCCAGGCGCACACCAGCGCCCCCGCGAGAGTGAGGCTCAGATCGGAGGCAGAGCGGGAAACCTCTGCATGGTCCCTCGGGTCGGTCCACGTCTCGAGCCACTGGCGTCCGTCATTGGTCAGGTAGGCCGCCGGCGGGCTACAAGCCCTTTCTCTGTCCACGCCACGCCTGCCTGGGTCATGGCGGTCACCCACCCCCGCAGGTCGGCCGGCGGCATGGCCACGGCCTGCTCCAGGCGCGTTAGGGACGCCCCGTCCTGGTCGCGCAACACGGCCGCGATCACCAGAGGCTCTGCACCCGGGACCGAGACGACGGCCCGTTCCGTCAACACGCCCATCCGCCATGCGCCGACCGCCGCATCCGCCGCGATCGCAAGGCCGACCAGCCACGGCAGCGGACCCCTCGCAGCCTCCGACGCCACGCCGAGCCCGACCAGAAGCATCAGGCCGACGCAGATCGCAAAGACCCACCCTGCCCATCGGGACACCGGTCGAGGACCAGCCCCCGAGCGAAGAGCACGCTCGAGCAAGTACAAGGGAGGCAGCACCAGCCAAGTCGAGCCAGGACTGCCCTCGAGCAGCAAGGTCATCGAGCCGTACGCAACCACAGCCAGCGAGCACGCTTCGACCAGGCCAGCCGTCAGATGCCGCCAACGGTCCGAGGGCAGATGGAAGTCAAAGTCCTCAGCGAGTCTTGCCCTCATGGCCGGAAGATCAGACTCCCGCAATGCGTACAGCAACCCATCCGCCGGCGTCGGTGACGGAGGCGATGGCATCGGGGCGAACGACTCCAACGACATGATGTCGATGCTACGGCCGGACCCGGAATCTCACCGACGTCATGCGGCCGAACCGATCCTTGTATCTGCTGAAAGGAACAGGAGCGGACCCACGCCCCTTTCGCCGCGAGTCGGGCGTTGAGCCGCCTTCGGTTTGAGTGATGCATGCTGGGTTGAGGGTGCATACTCGGCCTATGTGGGGCATCGTTGGCGGCGCGGTTAGCGCGATCGTGGAGGGGATTCTTGGCGGTGTCTTCGTCGGCCACGTGGAGGGTCGCCGCGCGGAGAAGCGGGCGGAGCTCCGCGCCGAGGGACTGTACGAATGCAGTGTGCGGGCTACTGATGGCGGGATCCTGGCGATGACGTGGCAACCGGGGCAAAACTCGCGTCGGCGCGGGTGAACTGACCTTCAACGGCCGCACCTTCGCCATCGACAGGCTCGATGTGGACTCCCCTCGGTCGACCTCGGTTCAAGAAGGATGGAACCAGTTGGACCCGGGCCTGAAAGTCTTTGGCTTCAGCACCGGGACTGGGAAGCACGAGCTCGCGCTTGACCCAGAGGACGTTGACGAGGTCATCGACGTCCTGACTACCCTCGCTCGCGAGTAGGCCGACGCGCTGGCCTCAACCTGGGTGCCGTCGGGAACCGCCTGTCCCGGCATGAGCGTGCGGTGGGATCGGGACACGCCTGAGCGCCAGCTCCGCCCGGACCGCCGTCCGGCTCACAGGCGTTCGACGCGGTCGGCCTGTGGTCCTCGATCGCTCTGTCGCACCTAGTACCGGACCCGATCACCCTGGTGCAGCGCCTCGGCGCTTCTGAGGACCGACACGTGCACGAACAGGTCCGCGCCTCCCGCGTCCGGGGCGATGAAGCCGAACCCCCGCTCCGCGTCGTAGCGCGCGACCAGTCCCTCGCCGCCGCGCGCCGGGACCTTGGATGCCTCCTGGTGTCCCGACCGAGCGCGGGTCGTCGACGTCGCGAGTGCGCTCCGCGGTGTCGAGCTGCGCGCGAGGCGCACGTCGCGAGCCTGCGGGCCCTTCTCGCTCACGACGATGTCGTACGTCACCCGGTCCCCCTCGCCCAGCTCGGGGAGCCCGTCGCCCAGCGCCCGGACGTGGACGAAGACATCGGGGCCGCCCGACTCGGGGGTAATGAACCCGAAGCCCTTGTCCCCGTCGTACCAGGACACGGTGCCGTCCGCCCCGTCAGATGCCACGGCCTGCCGGGCGGCCTGGGCTCCCAAGGGGAGCAGATGGTCAGCCTGCGGTCCCTTCTCCCCGTCGACGACGAGGAACGCCACCCGCTGCCCCTGCGAGACCACGCCGCCCCCCACGATGGCCGAACTGTGCACGAAGATCTCGGCACCACCGCCGTCGGACGTGATGAAGCCGTACCCCTTGGCGGGCTCGTACCAGGCGACGGTGCCGAGCCCGCCCAGCGGTGTATCGACGGCTTGGTCGGCCGTGACCCGGACGTGGCGTGCCTGCGGGCCCCGGTCCCCCTCACCGATCTCGAACTCGACCACCTGCCCCTCCCGGAGCAGCTTCATCGCGTCGTCACTGACGATCTCGGACGCATGCACGTACAGGTCCTCTGCCTCCTGCCCGAGGGCGATGAAGCCGAACCCCCGGTCGGCATCGAACCAGCGGACGGTTCCCTCGGTCACGGCTGACTCCTTGTCGAAGCTACGGTCGGTGTTCCCCCAGTGTCCCCGACGGGACTGCGACAAACGCCCGGCGCCAGACGGTGCTCGCACCGTCGTGGCCGGAAGGTCGTGGCCGGAAGACAGTCCAGCCGACGGGACCAACTGCGTCCTTTAGCCGGGTAACGGGCATGCGTGTTCTGGGTGAAGTTCTGCGGGCTGTTCCCTGCAACACTGACGACTCCTGGCGGCGTGCACCTGCGTTGGTGGGGGCGGGGGTGGGTGGACCGATCACCATCAGCCGCACCTCGCCCTGCTGTTCGACCTCAACGCGCCGAACCCCATGGCAGTAGGCGTGCAGAATGTCGGCCTCGGCCATCCCCCGCCTGAACGCCGACTTGTTGCCCGCACACGTCAACCAAAGGATGAACCACCACATCGCGTCAACCTTCGGTTGACCCCCGATCTCGATCGGAATCGCCGATCCTGGCGCCCGCCTGGCGCCCGCCTGGCGCCCGCGTGGCGCCCGCGTGGCGGCCGTGCTAGGCCGTCAGTAGGCCGTCACAGGTCTGAGACCAGCAGTTCTCATTGCGCTAGATAGTCACGTTTACGCAGGTCAGGGCACTATCGCATGTGCGCATGAGGGCTCCTCGCAGCCTTTTAATCCGTAGGTTGTGGGTTCGAGCCCCACGGGGCCCACTCGTTCATCGTCGCAGGTCAAGCTGCGTATGGCGCACCTTTCCGACCCGAAGCGGACGCGGCAAGCACGGCCCGTGGGACGGCCTGAGGCCGTCATCTCGGCGGCCTAGGCGGACTCGGGGGTGAATACGCGCAGGTCAGTGCGCCTTCGAGCGCTAGGACCTACGGACTTTGCGGCGGCGGTTCCCCGGAGAAGGGGCTAGCAAGGAGTGTGGCTGCGGGGCGGTCGTATACATCTGGCGTCACCAGGAT
>JBHEPF010000075.1:0-12587 GCA_046260445.1 Dermatophilaceae bacterium
CGGCGCCGTCATCGACGGCACGGTCTTCGCCCTCTGGCGGATCACCCGGTGCGGCTGACGAACTCCTGCACGGCCCGCTCCCAGCGCTCGCTGTCGGTGTTCCACAGCTTGCAGTGCCTCGCGACCTCCCACTCCTCGAAGGTCACCAGGTCCGGCCGCGCCGCCGCGACCGCCCGCGACGGCCCGATCGGCACGAAGTCGTCGGCGACCGAGTGCATGACGAGCATCGGGTGTGTCAGCTCCTCGGCCCGATGCACCCAGTCGGTCCGGGCGACGTCGACCGACTCCGAGACCCCTGCGAGCCAGCGCGCCGACTCACTCCCCATCACCACTCTGGCGAGCAGCGCGATCGGGGTCGGCAGGTTGTTCGTCCGCGCGTGGTGCCGCAGCACATCGCCCCAGTCGAGGACCGGGCAGTCGAGGAAGACGCCCGTCACCCGTGCAGCCAGATCGGACTGGGCGAGCACCTGCATACAGATCGCCCCGCCCATCGACCATCCGCCGAGGGTGACGGTCCGGGCGCCCCGGCGCACGGCATACCGGATGGCGTCGTCAACGTCCCGCCACTCGGAGAGACCGAGCGTGTATCGGCCGTCGAGGCCGCGGGGCGCGTCGGTGTCGTTGCGGTATGCGGGGATCAGGACGGTCAGACCCGCTTCGTGGAGCGCACGGACAGCCCGGACGCATTCCAGTCGCAGAGCGCCCCGGCCATGCACGAGAACGGCCCACCGGTCACCGCCGCCCGTTGCGGGCACGAGCCAGGCCGGGAGGTCACCGATCTCGGCCTGGATCGTCACCGTTCGAGTGGAGAGGCCGAGCGCCTCCTCAGGTGACTGCGCGTAGTAGTACTGGTTGAACCGTGCGGGCCCGGCCACGAACTCGCCGAAGTCCACCCCGAGCAGTCCACGGGTCACGGTGGTGTCCGTGAGCTCGTGGATGTCCCCCATCCGCAGGTGCGCCGCGCGGTCCTCGTCCCAGAGCCCGTAGCGGCCCGGCACCTCGCTCTCCTCGGTCCGGGACAGCGTCACCGCGTCGGAGTCGACCGCGTAGACGACGTGGTCCGTCGGCCCCTCTCCGTCCGGGCTGAGGACGCGCCGGGCGAAGTACGAGGCCGCGCCCAGCGACGCCAGACCGGCCAGTACGGCGGAGCCGAGCACTCCCCCGGCTGCGATCCGGCCGGCGGTCGACGACCTCATCAGGAAACCCTCACACCCGTCCGTCGAGGACGTCCTGCAGGTCGTAGGACACCGCCTCGTCGAGCTGGTCGTAGGTGCAGTCGCGGGGGTCCTTGTCCGGCCGCCACCGAACGAACTGCGCCGTGTGCCGGAGGCGTGCGCCCTCCATGTGGTCGTAGCGCACCTCGACGACGCGCTCGGGTCGGAGCGGGATGAAGGAGAGGTCCTTGCCCGCCGACCACCGGCTGGACTCCGACGAGCGCGGAGTGCGTGTCCCGTCCTCCTGCGCGGCCCAGGCCCAGGGGTGCTCGTCCCACTCCGCGACCAACGGCGCCAGCTCATCCACGAGCGCCCGGCGAGTCGCCATCGGCAGTGCTCCGATGACACCCACGCTCGCGAGGGCGCCCTCGTCGTCATAGAGGCCGAGGAGCAGTGAGCCGACGGCGTCCGGCCCGCTCTTGTGCTCCCGGTATCCCGCGACGACGCAGTCAGCGGTGCGCTCGTGCTTGATCTTGAACATCGTGCGCTTGTTGGGCTCGTAGACCCCGTCGACCGGCTTGGCGATCAGGCCGTCGAGGCCGGCACCCTCGAAGTGGGTGAACCATTCCTGGGCCACGGCGCGCTCGCGAGTGGCCGGGGTCAGGTGGATCGGCGCCTGAGCGTCGGCCAGTGCCTCTTCGAGCCTCTCCCGTCGCTCCGCGAACGGCCGTCCGGTGAGGTCCTCGTCCCCGAGGGCGAGCAGGTCGAAGGCGACGAACCGGGCCGGGGTCTCTGCGGCAAGCCTGCGGACCCGGCTGGCAGCAGGATGGATCCGCTGGCTGAGCAGGTCGAACTCGAGGCGGTCCCCGCCCGGCCTCTGGACGATGATCTCGCCGTCGATGACCGCTCGCTCGGGGAAGCTCTCGAGCACCGCCTCGACGACCTCGGGGAAGTATCGGGTGAGCGGCTTCTCGTTGCGGCTCCCGATCTCGACGAGGTCGCCGGAGCGGAAGATGATCGAGCGGAAGCCGTCCCACTTGGGCTCGAAGACCATCTCGGCGCCTTCCAGGGGCTTGGCGTCGAGACCGGAGACGGGCTTGGCGAGCATCGGCGAGACGGGCGGGACGACCGGCATGTCCCACGTCGCGCGGTGCTCCTCGTCGCGGTCGGCCTTGGGCGTGAGGTACTCCGAGTCGTCCTTGTCGGTGCGGCGCTTGCTCGGCTGCACCCGCGGCGGCTCCCCCGGCATCTTCGGGTAGTCCGGCGGGAAGTTCAGCTCGCCCAGTCCCCGCTCGAGGTCGGCCTCCCACAGCGCGAGCGCCCGGTCGATCCGCCCACGGTGGGCGTCGAGGTCGGTCCAGGCATCCCCGTCCGCCTCGAGGAGTCCGGGGACCGTGTGGATCGTGAAGTCGCCCGGGTCGGCCGAGCCGAGGTCGTCCCAACGGACCGGCATACTCACCGGTGCTCCGGGGAGCGGACGCGGGCTGTAGGCGCTCGCGATCGTGCGGTCGCGGCAGGCCTGGTTGAAGTCGACGAAGACGCGCTCGCCGCGCTCCTCCTTCCACCAGGACGTCGTGATGAGGTCGGGGTCGCGGCGCTCGAGCTCACGCGCGATGCCGATGACGGCGTGCCGCACGTCGAGGAACTCGTGGGTCGGCTCGATCCGGCTGTAGACGTGGACGCCTCGGTTGCCGGAGGTCTTCGCCCAGGCGGTCAGACCGACCTCGGCCAGCACCTCCTTGAGGAGGTATGCGGCACGCACCGCGTCCGCGAAGTCGCGCCCCGGCTGTGGGTCGAGATCGATGCGCAGCTCGTCGGGGTTGTCAGCGGCGGTGTGCTCGTCGGCCCGCTTGACGGGCCACGGATGCCAGGTGACGGTGTTCATCTGGACGGTCCACACGGCGGTCGCGACCTCGTCGATGACGATCTGGTCGTGCCGTCGCCCACTGGGATAGCGGCAGCGGACCACGCGCACCCAGTCGGGCATCCCCTTGGGCGGGTTCTTCTGGTAGAACTCCTCGCCCTCGATGCCGTCGGGGAAGCGCTGCAGGGTCATCGGGCGACCAGCGACGTGGCGGAGCAGGTGCTCGCCCACAACCGTGGTGTAGTCGGCCAGGTCACCCTTGGTGATCGCAGACCGTCCGCCGTGGGCCCGCCACATCTCCCGGTCGGGTGAGCTGATCCGCACCGCACGGACCCCGTCCGGGCCCTCGACCTCGACGATCCGCTCCCGCGCGCGCGATGCCATGCAGCGCACCCTATCGGCTGGGTATGGTCGCAGTATGAGCCTCGATCGCCCCATTGCCCCTGACCCGTACGACCTCCTCCCCGCCGTGGCGTCGTTCACCGTGACGAGCTCGGACGTCGCTGACGGCGAGCCCGTCAAGGACGACCAGGTGGCCGCCCTCGGCAACACCTCCCCGCAGCTCGAGTGGTCCGGTGCCCCCGACGGCACGAAGTCCTACTGCGTGACCTGCTTCGACCCCGATGCCCCGACCCCGAGCGGTTTCTGGCACTGGTCGGTCGTCGACATCCCCGCCGCTGTCACGTCCCTCCCGACCGGCGCGGGAGCCGAGGGTGGAGACGCTCTGCCGAGCGGCGCATACATGCTCAGGAACGACGGCGGCAGTGCCGCCTTCATGGGCGCCGCACCACCCGAGGGCGACCAGGTGCACCGCTACTTCTACGTCGTGCACGCCGTCGGCGAGGCCTCGCTCGGCATCGACGAGAACGCATCCAACGCGGTGATGAGCTTCAACCTCGCGTTCAAGACCCTCGGCCGAGCCATCCTGCACGGCACCTACCAGCACTGAGAGACGACTCCGATGACGATGACCCCGAGCGACCGCGAGTACGCCGTCCGCAAGTCCGAGGACGAATGGCGCGTCGAGCTCTCGCCGCAGGAGTTCCAGGTGCTGCGTCAGGCCGGCACGGAGCGGCCCTACACCGGCGAGTACACCGACGAGAAGCGCATCGGTGTGTATGCGTGCCGCGCCTGTGGCGCCGAGCTCTTCCAGTCCGAGACGAAGTTCGAGAGCCACTGCGGCTGGCCGTCGTTCTACGCCCCCTTGGCCGGTGACTCGGTGGAGTACCTCGAGGACCGCTCGATGCCCGGCCGGCCGCGGACCGAGGTGCGGTGCGGCGCGTGCGGCAGCCACCTCGGTCACGTCTTCGAGGGCGAGGGCTTCGACACCCCGACCGACCAGCGTTACTGCATCAACTCGGTCAGCCTCACCCTGCGGCCCGCCGACTCCTGAACGGGATCAGCGCTGGCGGGCGATGAGGTCGGCGATCTCGACCCGCGGGCCGGTGTAGAAGGGGATCTCCTCGCGGACGTGCAGACGTGCCCGTGAGGCGCGCAGCTCGCGCATGAGGTCGACGATGCGGTGCAGCTCATCGGCCTCGAACGCGAGGATCCACTCGTAGTCACCGAGCGCGAAGGACGCAATGGTGTTCGCCCTCACGTCGGGGTAGTCGCGCGCCATCTGCCCGTGCTCGCGGAGCATGTCGCGGCGCTCCGCCTCATCCATGACGTACCAGTCGTAGGACCGCACGAACGGATAGACACAGACATACGCCCGCGCCCCCTCGTCGGCCATGAACGCCGGGATGTGACTCTTGTTGAACTCAGCCGGGCGGTGCAGTGCCGCGTTGGACCAGACCGGCGTCAGGTGGGCGCCGAAGTCGGTGCGGAGCAGCCCGTGGTAGGCGTCCTGCAGCTCCTCGATCGTCTCGGCGTGCCACCACACCATGAGGTCGGCGTCGCCGCGTAGACCGGCGACGTCGTACCACCCTCGGATCGTCACGCCCTGATCGCCGAGCCGGGTGCTCAGCGACTCGACCTCGGAGGTGAGCTCGGTCCGATCGCCCTTGCCCAGGGGTGAGTCGACCTTGAACACCGACCACATCGCGTAGCGGATGGTCGCGTTGATCTCGCGCATCTGGGACGGGGTGGGCTTGGCAGGGGCGGGGCGCTCGCTCATGAGAGACCTTTCGAAGACAGCAGCCGGTCTGCGGCAGCACGTGCGGAGGCGATGACGGCAGGGATACCGACACCACCGTATGCGGCTCCACAGACCTCGAGACCCGGCACCCCGGCGATGGCCGCCTCGACCTGGGTCATCCGCGCGAGGTGACCGACCGCATACTGCGGCAGACCCCCGCCCCACCGCTGGACGTGCCTGTCGACGACCCGTGGGAGTTTGAAGCCGACGGCCTCCCCCATCTCGGTGACGGCGATGTCGACGAGCTCCTCGTCGGGTCGCTGGAGGGCGGCGACCTCACCGGCCCGGCCGATCGAGGCCCGGGCGAACAGCAGGTCGTCGCTGAGGTCGTCCACCCATGCCCATTTGCCGGAGCTGAAGGTGCTCGCCTTGATCGTCCGCCCCTCGGTGGCCGGGACGAGGAACCCCGAGCCGGGCAGTGCGCAGCCCCGCTCGAACAGGTCGCGCCGGTCGAGGGCCAGGGTGATGACGGCTATCGATGCGACCTCCACCTCGGCCAGGACAGCGGACGCGCCAGGGGCGGCACGAGCGAGCAGTCGGGCGGCCGCCGGAGCCGGCACGGCGAGGACGACAGAGTCGGCAGTCACGCGATCCGGCGCTGGGACGGGGCCGGTCACGAGCTCCCAGCCGGGCCCGGTGCGCGTGAGCTCCCTAACGATCACTCCCGTCTCGATCGCCACCCCCCTCGAGAGGAGGGCATCCCTGAGCTCCTCCGCCAGTCGACCCACTCCCCCGACGATCCCGCAGAAGGCACTGGCGCCCGGTCGGGTTCCGGCACGCGCAGCACCCGCTGCCGCGGCAGCGCCGAGCATGCTCTCGCCCCGTTGCGCGGCGGCGTACAGCGCCGGCACGGCGGCCGCCATCGACAGCCGGCGTGCCTGGGCGGCGTAGACGCCCCCGAGCAACGGCTCGACGAGCCGGTCGACGACGGCATCGCCGAGCCGGGTCGCGAGGTACTCCCCCACCGCCACGTCACCGGCCAGGGGCCCGGGCCACGGGCGCTCGTCGCCGAGCCGGGCCACCTCGGCATCGGAGAGCAGGCCGCGGACCGACTCAGGATCGGAGGGCACCCCCATGAGCGTCCCGGTGGGCAGCGGCCACAGCCGGCCCCTGGACCACACCGACGCGCTCGTCGTCGCCGGGGACGTGAGCGCATCGCCGAGCCCGAGCTCGCGGACGAGCGCCGGTGCCTCGGGGCGGACGGCGAGCATCGACTCGGCACCGACATCAACGAGGTGTCCGGCGACCTCGGCGCGGGCCAGCTTGCCACCGACCCGGTCGGCTGACTCCAGCACCGTGACCGAGGCGGGGTCCTCCCCGGAGAGGACGAGCTGCCAGGCGGCGGTAAGCCCGGCGATCCCGGCGCCGACGATGACGGTGGACATGGGCTCAACTCTCGCCCGTCACCGAACCGTGACCAAATCGGGGGGATCCGGGGCTGGGGCGCGGAGCGTCGGAGGGACATCGTCAGTCAAGAGCGACCGGGCCCACCCGCCGCGGAACGAGAAAGGCTCGCATCATGCAGCTGAAGCAGCTCATCGTCATCGGCGCCGCATCGGCGGCCCTCCTCACCGGGTGCTCGGCGGGGAGCAGTGGGGACTCCGACAGCGCGATGCCCGGAGTCGCATACTCGGACGCGGGCGGTGAGATGTCGCCCGAGATGGCGGACGAGGCCGCCGCGCGGGCCGCCGACGGCGACGCCACCACGGCTCAGGACGTCGTTTCCGGGGACTACCTCGTGCGTGAGGCCTCCCTCGGCGTCAAGGTGGACTCCATCGAGGAAGCCGCGACCCGGGTCCGCCAGATCGCCGTCGAGGCCGGCGGATCCGTGACGCAGGAGCAGTTCGGCGACGGCTTCTACGGCCCCGAGGGCACCGACATCACCCGCTACGGGACGATGACGATCAGCGTCCCGAGCGAGGAGCTCGACGCGACGATGACCGAGCTCACCGCACTCGGCGAGGTGCGCACACGCTCCTCCAACTCCTATGACGTCCAGGATGAGTACGTCGACGTCGAGGCCCGGATCGCGACGCTCGATGCGAGCATCACGCGGATGCGCGCCCTCATGGACCGGACCGAGGACATCAAGCAGATCGTCGAGCTCGAGACGGCACTGAGCGCTCGCCAGGCCGACCTGGACGCTCTCCAGGCCCGGCTCAACTCCCTTGACCAGCGCATCGCGACATCACCGATCACGATCATGCTCACCACGACGGACGAGCTCGGCGAACCCGAGGGCGGCATCATCGGTGCTCTCAAGGACGCCTGGAACGCCTTCACCACGTCGGCCGCGGTCCTCATCACCACCATCGGTGCGCTGTTGCCGTGGCTCGTCGTCGGCGGGCTCGCCGGCTGGGCGCTCATCACGCTCATCCGGCGGATCGGGCGAGGTCGCAGGGCGAGAGCGGCGAACCACGCCCAGCCGGTGCAGGACGAGCGGTCCCACGAGCCCACCAGCGCACCAGAGCCGGCGCCGGCGCCGTCAGCCCCGGGCTCGACACCGAAGGACCCGGGCGCCTGACCTCAGGTCGCGTCAGTCGCGGGCGCTCACCGCGTGCACGTGCTCGACGACCCGGGTGAGGACGTCCGGGTCGGTCGAGGGCAGCACGCCGTGGCCGAGGTTGAAGATGTGGCCACTGGCCCCGCGGCCGGCCTCGACGATCTCCTCGATCCGAGCCGCGAGCGGCTCCCATGGAGCGAAGAGAAGGGCCGGGTCGAGGTTGCCCTGCACCGCATACTCGGGCCCCAGCCGTTCGATGGCCTCGGTGAGGTCGACGCGGTAGTCGACCCCCACGACCTCGGCACCGGCGGACCCCATGATCGGGAGCAGCTCGCCGGTGCCGACGCCGAAGTGGATGCGCGGCACGTCGAGGTCGGCGACCGCCGCGAGCGCGACCTGCGAGTGCGGGAGCACGAAGCGCCGGTAGTCGGCCCGCTGAAGGGCCCCCACCCACGAGTCGAAGAGCTGCACGACCGAGGCACCGGCCTGCGCCTGGACCCGCAGGAACGCACCGGAGATCTGAGCGAGCCTGGCGCATAGTGCATTCCACAGCTCCGGGTCGCCGTGCATGAGGGCCTTGGTGCGCTCGTGGTTCTTCGACGGACCACCCTCGACGAGATAGGAGGCAAGGGTGAAGGGCGCGCCGGCGAACCCGATGAGCGGCCGCGGCCCGAGCTCGGCGACGAGCAGCCGCACCGCCTCGGAGATGTACGGGACGTGCTCCGGCGTCAGCTCCGGGATGCGGTCCAGGTCGGCCCGGGAGCGCACCGGCTCGGCGATGACCGGCCCGACGCCCGGGACGATGTCGAGGTCGACCCCGACGGCCTTGAGTGGGACGACGATGTCGGAGAAGAAGATCGCGGCGTCGACCCCGTGCCGGCGCACCGGCTGCAGGGTGATCTCCGCGACGAGGTCGGGCCGCATACAGGAGTCGAGCATCGCGATGCCCTCACGGAGCTTCCGGTACTCCGGCAGCGACCGGCCCGCCTGACGCATGAACCACACCGGGGTGTGGGTCACGGGCTCCCGACGTGCTGCGCGCACGAGGACCGAGTCCGAGGGGTGGGCAGCAGGCGTCTGCGCGAGTGCTGATTCTGGGCTGGAGGTCACCTGATGATCGTATGTGCGAGACGGCCTGCGCCCGTCGCGGCACCGGGTGCACCGAGCGGCGGCGGCACCCGGCGACACGGGCCTGCTCGCCTCCCACGAGAAGCGTCGTAGAGCACTTACCCTCGACCTGTGGCATCCCGCAGCATGACCGGCGCCGGCTCGGCGGAGTTCTCCGCTGCCCTCGCCGACCTGCGCGCGGCCGTGCTGCGCCCCGAGATCAAGCTCACCGAGGTCCCCGCGCCCTCCCGCATCGCTCCGTATGCGGTAGCCCTCACCGCGGATGTCCTCGAGACCGCCTCGGCTGACGAGGCGCTGGCGACCGGACGCTTCGTCCTCCTCCACGACCCGAGCGAGCCGGAGCCCTGGGGCGGAGCCTGGCGGGCCGTGACGTATGCGCGGGCCGAGATGGAGCCGGAGATGGCCACCGACCCCGTGCTCGGGGACGTCGGCTGGTCATGGCTCGTCGATGCTCTGGACGGTCACGGCGTCGAGTACACAGCAGAGGCGGGAACGGTGACGCGCGTGGTGTCGGAGAGCTATGCCGGCCTGGCCGACCGGCCGGCCAGTGTCGAGATGGAGATCCGCGCTTCGTGGACCCCGATCGACCCGACGCGCATCGGGGCGCACCTTCAGGCCTGGGGGGATGTCCTGTGCGCGATCGGCGGGCTGCCTCCGCTGCCCGAGGGGGTCGTGGCGCTGCCGGGGCGCCGCCGGTGAAGAATGGCGGCGTGACCGAGGACGGCGTGACCGAGGACGGCGTGACCGAGCGCCCCCCGCTTCCGGTCCTGCACACTCCGGAGGACGGCGTCCCCCACGTCGTCACCGACGAGCACGAGCTCGACGAGGTCGCCGACGCGATCGCCCAGGGCGAGGGTCCGGTCGCGATCGACGCCGAACGGGCTTCCGGCTACCGCTACGGCCAACGGGCATATCTCGTCCAGCTCAAGCGCGAGGGATCCGGGCTGTGGCTCATCGACCCCATCGCATGCCCCGACCTCACGCCGGTCGCCGACGCCATCGGGGACGCTGAGTGGATCCTGCACGCGGCGACCCAGGACCTCCCCTGCCTCGCCGACGTGGGGCTGCGGCCCCGACAGCTCTTCGACACCGAGCTCGCCGGTCGCCTCCTCGGTCTGCCGCGGGTCGGGCTCGCCGCAGTCCTCGAGCACTACCTCGGGATCAGTCTCGCCAAGGAGCATTCGGCCGTCGACTGGTCCACCCGCCCGCTGCCCGAGCCATGGCTGCGCTATGCCGCGCTCGATGTCGAGGTGCTCGGCGAGCTTCGCAACCTCATGGGCGCCGACCTGTGGGCCCAGGACAAGTCCGACTGGGCGCGCGAGGAGTTCGAAGCACTCCTGGGCTGGACCCCCCAGGCCCGGACCGAGCCGTGGCGGCGCACGTCAGGGGTGAACAAGATCCGCACGCGCCGCGGACTCGCGGTCGTTCGTGAGCTGTGGCAGGCGCGCGATGCGATCGCGTCCGAACGTGACATCAGTCCAGGGCGCCTCATGCCGGACCAGGTGCTCGTCGACATCGCTCTGGCCGGGCCGCACACGCCGTCCGACCTACCGCGGAACCGGGCCGTCGCGCGGTACCAGCGACAGTGGCTCGCCGCCGTGCGCCGCGCCCACGACCTGCCCGAGAGCCGGCTGCCGGAGCGGTCGCTGCCCCATGACGGGCCACCACCTCCGAAGGCGTGGGCCGACAAGAACCCCGTTGCGGCGGCCCGGCTCGCTGCGGCCCGCGCTCAGCTGATGGCCTTCGGCGAGGAGCGGAGCATCCCCGTCGAGAATGTCTGCTCACCTGACCCGTTGCGACGGGTCGTGTGGTCCCCGCCGGCCGAGGCGACCGAGGACTCCTTCTCCTTGGCCCTCGCAGGCCTCGGCGTCCGCCCCTGGCAACGCGCCATCGTCGCGCCGATGTTGGCCCGGGCCTTCGAGGAGACCCCTCTCATCTGACGGTCGACGTGACCAGCGCCTCACCCGGAGGGTGATGCCTCGCCGCGGACTCCCTCGTTAGCATGAGGAGAGGCCGCTAAGCGCTTGCTTAGTGGCGTTGTTCTCCGATCGAAGGGAAGTAGCGGTATGCCGCGAACGGACAGTCAACGGACGGTCCAGAGTGTCGTGTTCGTCGACGGGGTGCGCACCCCGTTCGGCAAGGCCGGGGACAAGGGCATCTACGCCCAGACCCGCGCCGACGACCTGGTCATCAAGTGCATCACCGAGCTGCTCCGACGCAACCCCGACCTTCCCAAGGACCGCGTCGAGGAGGTGGCCATCGCCGCCACCACCCAGATCGGCGACCAGGGACTGACCATCGGTCGGATGGCCGCCCTCCTGGCGGGCCTGCCGAAGACGACCCCGGGCTACTCCGTCGACCGGATGTGTGCCGGCGCGATGACCGCAGTGACGAACACCGCCTCGGCCATCGCCTTCGGCGCCTACGACATCGCCATCGCCGCCGGCGTCGAGCACATGGGCCGTCACCCGATGGGCGAGGGCGTGGACCCCAACCCCCGGATCATCGCCGAGAAGATCGTCGATCCGTCCGCGCTGAGCATGGGCGCGACCGCGGAGAACCTGCACGACCGTTTCCCGCAGCTGACCAAGGAGCGCAGCGACGCCTTCGCCGTCGGCTCGCAGACCAAGCTGGCCCAGGCATACGAGGACGGCAGGATCCAGCCCGACCTCGTGCCTGTCGCGACCCGCCACGCCGAGCTCGGCTACGGCCTCGCGACCACGGACGAGCCGCCGCGTCCCGGCACGACCATGGAGAGCCTCGCAACGCTCAAGACCCCGTTCCGTGCCCACGGTCGGGTGACCGCGGGCAACAGCGCGGGGCTCAACGACGGAGCGACCGCGTGCATCCTCGCCAGCGAGGAGTCCGCCACCGAGCTCGGCCTGACGGTCAAGATGCGGCTCGTCTCGTACGCCTTCGTCGGCGTCGAGCCCGAGTTCATGGGCTTCGGCCCCGTCCCGGCCGCCGAGAAGGCACTGGCCAAGGCAGGCCTGTCGATCGAGGACATCGGGCTCTTCGAGCTCAACGAGGCCTTCGCCGTGCAAGTGGTCGCCTTCCTCGACCACTTCGGTATCCCCGATGACGACCCGAAGGTCAACCGCTACGGCGGAGCCATCGCCGTCGGCCACCCGCTCGCCTCCTCCGGCATCCGGCTGATGAACCAGCTCGCGCGCCAGTTCGAGGAGGACCCGTCGGTCCAGTACGGCATGACGGCGATGTGCATCGGCCTCGGTATGGGCGCCGCCGTCATCTGGGAGAACCCGCACTACTCCTCCGACCACGCGAAGGACGCCTGAGCCATGACCGCCACCGCAGCAGAGAAGACCACGACGAGCCGAGCCCCGGCCCACACCGAGGTCGTCACGCACGCCTTCGTCCGCGACCTCGTCCTCCCCGGGACCGGCTACGGGTCCGAGGCCAGGACGATGGCCCTCATCACGCTCGACAACGGCCATGACCACACCAAGCCGAACACCTTCGGGCCCGAGGGCATCGCCGAGCTCCAGGGCGTCGTCGACACCCTTCGGGCTCGGGCGCAGGCCGGCGAGATCCACGCCGTCGGCATCACCGGCAAGCCGTTCATCTTCGCCGTCGGGGCCGATCTCACCGGCGTCCCCTCCGTGACGCACCGCGACCAGGCGCTGCAGATCGCCAAGGCGGGGCATGCCGCATACGCCTCGATCATGGACCTCCCGGTCCCGACGTTCGCCTTCGTCAACGGTGCGGTGATGGGCGGTGGGCTCGAGATCGCCCTCGCCTGTGACTACCGGACCATCTCGGCCGGGGTACCGGCGGTGG
>JBHEPF010000083.1:0-12328 GCA_046260445.1 Dermatophilaceae bacterium
TGCCATCGACCGTCAGTCGGCCCACCGCCGGGCGGGCCAGGTCCTTGACGGTGTACTGGAAGAGGCGCTCGCTCCAGGGCACGACGACCCCGAGGCGCTCGTGTCCGTCGGGGAGGTGGGCGAGGACGTCGAGCTCGACGCGCTCGGTGGTGGCGCGGATCCGGGTGCCGTGGGCGCTCGGGTCGTGCGCGGTCGGGTCGTGCGCGGTCGGGTCGGTGGCGTTCGGGTCGAGGTCGATCGTCAAACCCCTGGCGCGGGCTCGGCTCGGACTGGCGTCGAGGGTGCCTGAGAGCCGCGTCCCGCGCGCGAGCGGGGTGATCCCGTCGACCGCGATCTGCTCACCCGTGCGGCGGTCGAGGACGAAGACGCTGGGGACCGCGGCGTACCCGATGTCGGAGACGACGACCGAGGCGACGTGGGTGGGTGTGGTGATCGCCCAGTACTCCCAGCGCTTGTTGCGGCCGACGCCGACCCGGCCGCGACCGATGCCGTCGGTGGCGTGCAGCGGCTGTCGGGTCCAACCGACCGCCTCCGGGTTGAGTCGGCCGTTCGGGAGGGTGAGGGAGACGGCTTCGGTGATCTCTCGTTCGACGGGCACGGGATCCATCATGGCGGGGACTTTGCTGCGCCAGAAGATGTGGCTGGAACGGGGTCATGGCGCCGGTTCAGTCATACGTTGTCGTTGTGGGAGGTGCCGCCGCTCGGGTCAGGAGCGCGAATCTCAGGACGTCGCCGGCGGCTGCCAGGCGGGATCACGGCCGATGAAGGCCATCAGCCGGGCGGTACCGTCGGCCTCGTCCGAGACGGGCTGCCGAGGGCCGTAGTGACCCGACTGCGGCAGAAGCCGTTGCGGGCCTCCCAGATGAGGTCCTCGCTGTCCATGCCGTTCGGGCCGACCCAGCGGGCGAACAGGTCGGAATCCGTGTACGCCCGGACGAGCCGAGCCGAGCCGGCGTGGCGTGGAAGTCGCGGGTGAGGCGGATGGCGGGGCGGTCGGGTCGGCCTCGATCGTCGGGTCGACCACGACAGCCGGCCCGCCCAGGTGGCTGAGCGCGGACATGACCAGACCCGTCGGACGCTCCGCGGTGCCGACGCCGATCGGGACCTCGATGAGCGTCCGCTCAGGCAGCCGGTCGCAGCGCACGGCGACTCCGATCGTCACTATGCCGACCTTGCGCGTGATCGTCGCCGCGCGGTGTCGACCTCGAGCTCGCTGCCGCGGTCCTCCCAGACGACGACAGGGGTGGTCTCCCGGGGCAGGTCGGCGACGAGCCGGACGACGCCGCGCAGCGCTGTCTGCGCCTCGCGAGCGTCATCGTCTCCGCGGCGCGCTTCGCTGCTGTGCGCGCCCGGTCTGCAGGTGCCATCAGGGCCTCGGTCCTCGACCGGCCCCGGGGACCGGTCACGTCAGGAAGCTGTGCTGAGCGGTGCCGCGAGTGAGGGTCGGGTCAGTCGTAAGGCCTGGCTCGGCCTTCCCTCGAATTCGCGTGACACTAGCAGCGGCCGTCGACCACCGGCTAGGGGTGACGCGTCAGTAGTGTTGCGCTCTCAGCCGTTCGGCCCACGGCCACCGCGGGTCGAACGCGTGAGGGGTAGCCGCCACGGCCAGCCGCGCTGCTCAGGCCCAGGAGGGCGGCGGCGGGGGCGGGGCGGTGCCACCGCCGGACTGGGTGGAGGGGGGCGAAGACGGCCCGGCCGGCGGAGGAGGGGGCGGAGGAGAAGGTGGGGCGGATGCGCCCGAGGACGCCGCAGCACCCGGGGGAGGAGGCGGCGCGCCCGCCGCAGCGGCGCCTGGAGGCGGCGGCGGGGTGGCAGGAGGAGGCGAGAGGCGCATACCGGCGACAGCGCCCGACGCCTCGAGGGCCTGCATCGCCGCGAGCACCCGCTCCTTGTCGTCCCCGTCGACCGGGTGGCCGGTCTGCTCGCGCCACGCGATGAGACCGTAGTCGCGTAGGACGGTGTCGCTCTCGCGCTGTCCGCCGCCGAAGGAGCCCGTCAGACCCTGACCGCTGACGCCGGCCTGGGCCATCGCCGCATCCGCCTTCGCCGCCATCTCGGCCGCAGCCTGCTTGGCCTTGTCGAAGAAGCTCATGCTCATCTCCTGGTCGTCTCCCGGTCGTCGACTCGTCCGGTCGGGTGGGGATCCACGCTAGTCCTGTCGCAGCGCCCCGGCTAGGGCTATCTTGGTGCGGGTCCGGCCTCCCCGGGCGCCGTCAGGCGACGGGATCGACACGCGCAGATGGGAACGCGAAACGATGCCAGTTCACGGGTCACTCTTCACCGACTTCCGCGAGAAGGACACCCAGGATCCCTTCTCCCTACAGAACAAGAAGCTGCTCCGCGTCGACATGCGCTACGGCGAGGTGATGGCCCGGCTCGGCTCGATGGTGGCCTACCAGGGCGATGTCCGCTTCGCGAAGAAGAGCTCCGGCATGAGCCGCATGTTCAAGTCCGCCGTGACCGGCGAGGGCGTCTCGATGATGACGTGCTCCGGCTCCGGCGAGCTGTTCGTCGCCGACAACGCCGCCGAGGTCCAGGTCATGTACCTCGAGAACGACGCGGTCTCGGTCAACGGCAACAACGTCCTCGCCTTCAGCAGCTCGATCCAGTGGGACATCCACCGGATCCAGGCCCGAGGTGGAGTGATGACCGGCGGCCTCTACAACGTCGCGCTCAAGGGGACCGGCTATGTGGCCGTGACGACCAAGGGCGAGCCGATCGCCCTCGATGTGGCCTCGTCGCCGACCTTCGCCGATGCACAGGCGGTCGTGTTGTGGACCTCCGGCGTGACGATGGACGTGCGGATCGACACCGGCGGCCTCGGCTCGATGATCCGCGGCGGCACCGGCGAGACCCTCCAGATGGCCTTCGGCGGTCAGGGGTATGTGCTGGTCCAGCCGAGTGAGTCGGTCACCGAGGGCGGGCATGGGGGCAGCGGCGGCAACCAGAGCTCGGGCGGCATGCTCGGCCAGATGCTCGGCTGACCGCGCTCGCCGCGCTCGCCGCCCGGTCGCGCGCCCGAGAACAGGCGCGCGTCGTGAGAGGAGGCCGCCTCGCATACCGATGCGTTATGGCGACATCCCGCCGCGGGACTGCCTCGACTCGGGGGGATCGCCTCGGCTCGGGTGGCCGTCGAGTGCGGTCCTGAACGATCGTTTATACTTCTGAACGTGCGTTCAGTCGACCAGCCCGGGATCTCCACGCCGGAGCGGATCCTGCGTGCGGCTCTGGCGGTCTTCGGCGAGGACGGGTATGCGGCCGGCTCGGTCCGCGCGATCGCCCGGCTCGCGCGGGTGTCACCGGCGCTGGTCCTGCACCACTATGGCTCGAAGGACGGTCTTCGGGAGGCCTGCGACGAGCGCGTGCTCGGCTACACCGACACCAAGGGGCGGATGCTCCTCGGTGGCGCGCTGCCGTCGGTGTCGGCGTACCGCGACAGACACCCGGAGATCGACGACGCCCTCGCCTACATCGTGCGGGCCGTCACCGACGGGGGGCCGGGCAGTGAGGCCTGGTACGCACGGTGGCAGAGCGAGTCCGCGCGGCTGCTGCGCGAGCTCCAGGACGCCGGCCGGGTCCGCGCAGACATCGACATCGAGCAGGCGGCCGCGCTCCTGGCCTCGTTCGGTTTCGGTGTCCTCGGGACCCAGCGGTGGCTCACCCGCCACCTCGGCGGCGGCGGCCTCATGGACGACCCGGCGGCCACCGCATACCAGCGGCTGACGATGGCGATCTTCACCGACGGCTTGTTCACGACCGACATCACGGTGGGTGGCGACCTGCCAGAAGAGACGAACCTGCCACAGAAGACACAGAGGGAGACATGAGCGAGAACCCGATCGTGCTGCGGGACCTGCACAAGAGCTACGGCCGAACCGAGGCGCTGCGTGGGGTGGACCTCGCGGTCCAGCGCGGCGAGGTCTATGGGTTCATCGGGCCCAACGGTGCGGGGAAGACGACGACGATGCGGATCCTCGTCGACGTGCTCCGGCCGACGAGCGGGACCGTGCGGGTGCTCGGCTCGGACCCCCGCGGCGGTGGCGCCGACCTGCGCGCCCGGATCGGCTATCTTCCGGGTGAGCTGGCGATGGACGGTCGCAGCGATGCGGGGTCCTGGCTGGACTACCAGGCCCGCATCCACCGCGCCGCACCCGATGCGTGGCAGCCGTATGCGGAGCGTCTCGGCCTCGACCCGTCCCGCGTCATCGGCAAGCTGAGCCGGGGCAACAAACAGAAGGTCGGCCTGGCCCGGGCGTTCGCCCACGAGCCCGAGCTGCTCATCCTCGACGAGCCGACCAGTGGGCTGGACCCGCTGGTGCAGCAGGAGTTCCACGCCATGGTCGGTGAGGCCACCGACCGGGGGCAGACGGTCTTCCTCTCCTCGCACGTCATGTCCGAGCTCGAGCAGGTCGCCGAGCGGATCGGGGTCATCCGCGAGGGCCGGATCATCGCCGAGGCGCCGCTCGACGAACTGCGCGGGACGCTCGGGACACGGTTCACCGTGCAGTTCTCCTCGCCCGTGGACCTCGGCGCGCTTCGCCGGGTCAGTGGCGTCACCGATCTCCATGAGCACGCGGACGTCGTGGTCATCGAGCACCAAGGTTCGCCGGACGCTCTGCTCAAATCTCTTGCGGCGCATACCGTCTCGCATCTGAGGGCCGAGGCTCCGGACCTCGAGGAGAGCGTGCTCGCTCTCTATCGGAGCGAGACGACGGAAGGGGCGGACCGATGACGACCCTGCAGATCATGACGCGCTGGCTGCGGACCAACCGCGGGGGGCTGCTCGGCTGGGCGGTCGGACTGGCCGCGGCGAGCGCGGTCTACCTGTCGTTCTACCGGACCGTGGCGTCCGACCGTGAGGTCCTCGACAACTACATGCAGATTCTTCCGCCCGAGATGATCTCGACCTTCGGCTTCCAGGACCTCGCGTCGCCCTCCGGCTACGCGCAGTCCACGGTCTACGGCCTCGTCGGGCTCATCCTCATCCTCATCGCGGCGATGACCCGCGGGGTGCGCGCCATCGCCGGCGATGAGCAGAACGGATCGCTCGAGACCGAGGTCACGGCAGCAGTGAGCCGGCGCCAGGTCTATGTGGGGCGAGCACTCGGTGTCACGATTTTCGTTCTGGTGCTCGGGCTCGGCGTCGCGCTGGTGCACATCGCCGTCAACGCACCGTCCGGCCTGGGGCTGCCGCTCGCGAACATCGCGGGTGGGGTCGCGGCCCTGACGATGCTCGGACTCGCTCACGCCCTCATCGCACTCGCCATCGGTGCCGCGACCGGGCGACCGGGGGTCGCGCTCGCGGTGACGGTCATCGTCGCGGTCGCGGGGTTCTTCGCCAACAACCTCGGCCCGAGCATCGTCGAAGGGATCGAGCGCCTCTCGCCGTATCACTGGGCCTACGGAGCCGACCCTCTCGGGCAGGGCGCCGACTGGGCCGGCCTCGCGCTGCTCGCAGGCCTGAGCCTGGTCGCGTTCGTCGCCGGCCTGGTCACCTTCCCCCGGCGCGACCTGGGGGTCTGACGGCGCCCCCTCCCTCCGCGACGGACGGGGAACCGGTGGCATTTCGTCCCTGCAGGCGACGGATTCCCGTCCCTCGCGGGGAGCTTCGCCGCGTCTCTCGCAGACAGGTGTGCTCTAGGAGCAGGGCGACTCGTAGGCGAGGCCGCCGACCTTCTGGTCCCACTCGTCCTGGCTGAGCAGGTCCCCGCCGGTGGTGCAGATGCGCTCCCGGATCGCCTCCGGGTCGATGTCCCAGAGATGGACCGCGCCGTCCACGCCGCCGGCGACGAGCTGGCCGCCTCCCGGTGCCCAGCCCGTCGCGTAGAGGGCTCCGGCACCCGGCCGGAGCACGGCATACGTCGTGTAGGGACTCGCACCTCCGGCGTCCGCCGGTGCCCAGATGGTGACGGTCTGGTCGAGTGACGCGGCGGCCAGGCGGCCGTCGCTGGAGAAGTTCACCTGGTACACCTCGTTGTCCGGCCCGCTCAGCTCTTCGGCGAGATCGGGGGCGCCGTCGCCGATGTCCCAGACGCGGACCACGGAGTCACTCCCGGCCGCGGCAAGCCGGTCCCCGTCCGGGTGGAACGCGAGGGTGAGCACGGCACTGCCGACCTGGATCGGGTCGAGGGCGGTCCAGGCATCGCCCTCGCGGACCCAGCGGTGCACCGAGCCGTCGAGACTGGCCGCGGCGATCTGCGTCTCGTCCGGGGAGACGCCCACGTTGAGGACGTAGTTGGTGGGGCCGGTCAGCTGCTGCACGTCGGTGACGGAAGCACCCGCGAGCGACACCACGTGCACGTTGTCGTCGTCGCCGCCGACGACGAAGAAGTCCCCCGACGGAGCGAAGACGACGTGCTCTGGCATCTCTTCGGAGACCTTCTCGGTGAACACCCGCTCGGGGCGCTGCGCATCGGTGATGTCGAACCCGAGCATCGTCCCGTCCCGTCGTGCCGCCACGACAAGGTCACCGTCGGGGCTGATGGTTCCCACGCCGTTGAAGCCCGACTCCTCGTCACCGTCGATCCGCAGCAGGAGGGAGGGATCGTCCGAGACGGATGTGTCGAACACCGAGAGCCGGTTGATCGCCCCGGGCACGACGAGCAGGCGCTCACCGTTGGCCGAGAACTGGGTCGTGAAGACGTTCCCCGGGCCCGGGTAGACCAGGGCGCGAGCGAGGTCGAGGATGTGGACGTCGCCGTTGGTGAGGGCCACCGCGAGACGCTGGCCGCTGACCGGTTGCAGCGCGGTCACCGGTGCCGAGAAGCCGAGGGTGCGACCCGAGGGGTCAGCGTCAGTGCGCCACACCCGCACCGTGGAGTCGGAGGACCCTGCGGCCACGAAGTTGCCGGAGGTGGTGATGGCATTGACCCAGCTGCCGAACCGGGTCAGCTCGACCGGCTCGCCGAGTGCGTCGTCCTCCAGTGGCAGGCGGTGGACGATGCTGTCCCGTCCGCCGACGACGAGCTCATCGCCGTCGAAGGCGAGCGAGCCGATCCCGAGCCCGGACAGGGCCGCACTGACCGGAGCGCCGGCCGCCCCTCCATCGAGCGGCCACAGCGTCACGCCCCCGACCTCGTCGCCGGCGGCCACCCTTGCACCGTCGGTCGCGAGGGCCAGGACCGCGTGTTCGGTGGTCGGTGCCGCCGCGCTCTCGAAGGTGTCGCCGGCCCGTTCCCACCGCAGCAGACCCGGGTTCTGGGTCCCCGCATACAGGGTGGTGTCGTCGGGCCAGGCCAGCGCATACACCGTTCCCCCGGCCGGAAGGTCGACCGGCTCGCCGGGAGCGCCGGGCTCGGACAGGTCGATGACCCGCACCGAGCCGCTCGTCCCGCCTGCAGCCAGGAACCGACCGTCGGGGGAGAACTGGAGCGCGAAGACCGTGCCCTCGCCGTCGCTCTGTGGCGCCTCCAGTCGAGTCGTCTCGGTCACCCGGTCACCGGTCACGTCATAGATGACGATCTGTCCGCCGGCGTCGGAGGCGGCGAGTATGCGTCCGTCGGGTGAGCCGGTGACCATCCGCTGGCCGATCGGTCCGGTCAACCGCGTGACATCCCCGAGGGCGGAGCTCGCGAGCACCGCCGAGGTCGCCTCGACGGTGTCGGCGGTGCTCAAGGCGGCGAGAGCAAGCCCGGACGCGGTCACATAGCTCGTCTCGCCCGCCTCGGCCGACAGGGCCGCCAGCTGTCTCGAGGCCGCCGCGTCCCTCTCCATGCCCAGCTGCCGGTTGGCGTTGACGTAGCCGAGGACGGCGACGAGGGCCGCGACCGCCAGACCCGAGACGAGCAGGAGCAGCGTGGTCTGCTGCCGCTGCCGCTTGGCCCGGGCCGCCTCCTCCTGGTTCGCGAGGTTGCGGCTTGCTGCGAGGAACTCCGCCTCCCGTGGCCCGACGTCGTCGCCCTCCTCGTCGGCGAGGTCCTGATAGCCGAGGAGCCGTGTCCCGCGGAGAAGCAGGTCGTCGTCACGGTCGGCGACGATCCACGCGTCCGCCTCCCGTTCGAGGCGGCGCACCAGGGTGAGCCGCTCGAGGTCGTCCTCGATCCACGCGCGCAGCCTCGGCCACGCCGTGATGATCGCCTCATGGGCGAGGGATGCGGAGTCCTCGACGACCGAGACGACGCGGGCTCCCGCGAAGGTGTCGACGATGGACTGCTCGGTCTCGGACAGCTCGTCGATGAGGACCGATCGCGAGGTGCGCGGCAGGCCCGGATAGGTCTCCACCATCGCGAGGAGGAGCCGGCGGGCAACGGGCCGTTCGGACTCGTCGAGCGACAGCCAGGTGGACTCGGCCGACTCCCGCATGACCGCACTGATGCCGCCGGTCTTCTCATACAGATCGAGGGTCAGTTCCGGCCCCTCCCGCTGGGTCCACATGCGGGACAGGCAGTGGGCGACGTGCGGGAGGAAGGTTCCGGTGTCCTGCTGGCTGGAGAGAGCCTCGTGAACGATGGCGCTGACGAGGTCTGGCCGCACGGTGACGCCCGCAAGGCGCGCGGGCTCCACGATCACCTCGGCGAGCTCGGCGCTCGTGAGAGGGGCGAGGATGTAGTGGTTCTGCTGCAGAGCCGTGCGCAGACTGTCGTGGTCGGCGGCCTGGGAGTAGAAGTCGGCCCTGATCCCGAAGACCGCGACCCGCGGGGGTGCGTCCTCGGAGGCACCCTCCGGACCGGACCCATCCCGACGAGGCGAGGGGCGGACCCAGGTGGAGACGTGCTCGAGGAACGCCGCGCGGCCGTCGACGTCGGCCTTGCTCCACAACCCCTCGCCCTGGTCGATGAGAAGGCACGCCGGCCTGCGGGGGTCTTCGGGCTCCAACAGCCTGAGCTGGGCGATCGGGTCTGCGCCCGGCTCGATGACCGCGATGTCCCAGTCCTCGAGGGAGGGCATGAGGCCGGCGCGGAGCAACGACGACTTGCCGGAGCCCGAGGCTCCGGTGACGACGACGATGGGGAGGTCGCTCTCCCGGTGCGAACGGTGGAAGGTCGTCAGGAGTGCCTGTGTCGCCTGGTCACGTCCGAAGAAGGTCTCGGCATCACCCGACTGGTACGCGCGCAACCCGGGATACGGCGATGCCATCCGGGTGCCGGAACGTCGCCCTTGGAACGCGCGGCGCAGGGCGCGCTCCCAGCGGTCGTGGTCGTCCGGCGGCACCGACATCGCGGTGAGCAGATCCCGGAGGATCTCCGGTCGGTTGGGAGCGGGCAGGTGCCGACCGCCGAAGTAGCCCCCCAAGGTGCTCACCGGGGTCGAGGTGCGGCGGGCGACCTCCCGGATCGAGAGGCCGGCGTTGAGCCGTGCCTCGGTGAGGAGTGCGGCGAAGTCCGCGTGGGTGTCGACGTCCTGGGGGTTGAAGGCCACGCTGCGTGCTTCGTCGGGGACGGAGCGTGACGCGGCCATACAAGGAATATATGTCTGTAAGCCACCCCCATGGACGGGGTTCGTCGACCCCTATCCCTTCGTCCTGCTGTACGGACTTGTACGGACTGTACGACGAGGCCGCACGCACGCGTGCGTGCGGCCGGTACGGGCCTGTCCTGATGTGTTGACGCGTCTTCCGCGCCCGCGGAATCTGGCTTTTGATGGGGTAGGACCGGTGGATGTGGGCGACGGAGGGGCGCCCACATCCACAGTCCTTTTCACGCGGGTGCGAAGGGCGACCGACGGGTCGACCGGCTGTCGCCGCCCCGCGCCCAACGCCGGACGTGAGCTAGGTCCGCGCTCTCCGCCACCCGGCGTCGAGGGCCTCCTGCTCGGTGCAGAACCAGCGCTCGCCCTTCGTCGGGTCGATCCTCGTCTGCGCGTAGAACCGCTGCCCGGGGACGTGGTAGATCCGCTCGCCCTCGGCGTTGATGTTGCCCTTGATCTCGCACCCCTCCGGCTCCTCGGCGAGGGCTGCGCCGGGGCCAGGTGCGGCGGACTCAGCCGCCCGGCCGTCGCATCCGGCTCCCCAGAGGCCGCGGCCGGCGGCGCGGGCCTCATCCTCGGCCGCGACATGGTCCTCGACGCCGACGTAGGGCGCGTCATAGGTGTACTCCGTCGCCAGTCCGGCTGTGAGCATCTCGATGCCGACACTGCGCCCGTCGAGCAGCCACACGTGACGCAGGATCCGGTCATAGACGTCCCGGTCGGCCTGGGTGCTGTCCTCGGCGATCCGCACCGACTGGCTCTGGGCGAGCCGCTGCATATGGCTCGCGGCCTCCTGCGCCAAGCACTCGCCGCCGCGCAGCTCGGGTGCGTCGATGCCGATGATGCGCAGCCGCTCGGTCACGCCGTCGACACTCACTCGCAGGGTGTCTCCGTCGACGACGCCGACGACGCGGACGACGACCCCCTCGTCGGTCCCTGACTGCGCGGCGGCGGTCCGGTCCGGCAGGACAGCCCGCCCGAGAAGGGCGAAGAGCGCCAGGAGGACGACCCCGAAGGCGATGACGGCCGCCAGCGCCCCCACCCAGCGGTATGCACTCCTCACCACCCCATCATCGGTCACCCCCATCGTGGCCACCGCCGTCGGCGGTCACTCGGGGCGGCGCGCCCCGATCGTGGCGGCACCGACGGCCCACAGTGCGGCTGCCCCGAGAAGCGCGTACTTCGCTGTTGCTGCCACGCGAGTCATCCGGACGGTGCCCTCACCCGGGTCCTGCCAGGACCGCAGGGTCCGCAGCTGCCCGACACCCTCGACGACGTCGCAGGCGACGGCGGCATGCGGCAGCCAGCGGACCACGCGGCCCGCCCTGGCCCAACCGGATGCGGGCGCCGCACGTCGCCGGGCCAGCTCGACGACGTAGGCCCCCGTGATGCCGTAGGTCTGCATCCATACGAAGTCCGCCCAGGTCTGCTCGGTCGCGGCCCGGCGACCCTCCACGCCCCACGTGGAGAGGATGGCCCTCGCCACGCCCGTGTCCCGAGCCAGCTGCAGGCCGACGATGCCCGGCCCGCCCGTCGCTCGCATCCGCTGCTCCCATCGCGCCATGGGGAGATAGCCGAGCACGAGGGCGGTGGCGTTCGCAGCCGCCATGCGGCGCAGGGTGGCGGTGTCGACCCTCGGGTCGCCGAAGGTGTCGCCGGAGGCTGCGGTGGACCCGGAGGTGTGGACGGAGTCGAGGTTTGATGCGGGCATGCTCCCAGCCTGCCCGGACACTCGCCCCGCGGCTAGGGGTGCCACAGGATCACTCGCTGGCGCATACTCAGTCCTTATGAGCCTGGCTGAGTCCCTCGGTTGCCGCCTTCACGCACCCAACCCGCTGCAGCGTGCCGTGCAGACCGTCGCGGCCACCCGGGCCGGCTCGCTCGTGATCTCCCGGACGCTGCCGATCCTGGACGGTGTGGCTCACCGGCTCACCGGTCGCACTCTGCCCGAGGTGTTCGCAGCCCTGCCCGTGGTCGAGCTGACGACCACCGGGCGCAACAGTGGCCGGCCCCGGACCATCTACCTCGTCGCCATCCCCTACGAGGACGGCCTCGGCGTCATCGGCGCGAACTTCGGGCAGCGAGACACCCCCGACTGGGTCCTCAACCTCGAGTCCGACCCGGCCGCAACGGTCGCCCACCACGGCATGTCCATCGACATCATCGCCCGGCCGGCGATCCCGGACGAGCGGGATCACATCATGGCGCTCGCCGACCGGACCTATGACGGGTACCGCGCCTATCGCCAGCGGATCACTGACCGGGAGGTCCGGGTCTTCGTGCTCGAGCGGGCCTGACGGGCCCACCGCCGTCCAGCCGGCTCACGAACTCCGCTCGTGGATCTGACCGCGCACCTGCCGTATCAGGTCCGGATCCGCGAGCTGCTCATCGGTGAGGCCGTGCACGGTCTTGGCGTGCGCCGCGACCTGGGGCAGGACCTGCTCCTCGCTGTCGGCGGTGACCACCGCCTCGCAGTCGAAGCCGACGTCGCGGCAACGTAGTTCCTTGGTCACGGCACACCTCTTCCTCGAGGGCTCATCCTGGAGAGTGCCACTCCAGGCTAGAGATCCGGACCTGCGGGTGACAAGGCCTACGGCGGCTTACCGTTGGAGGTATGCGCTGGCTCTGGATCATCGTCCTCCTCACCTCCGCGGTGGTCGTCGGCAACGCTCTGGTCACGGGTGACGTCACTCGCGCCGTCGGCTACGGTGCCCTCGGGGTCGCGGTCGCGTGGTGGCTGAGCCCACGGCAGGGGGGACGAAGTGCCAGGCACGACGAGGTGATGGAACGGACGGAGTCCGAGCGCGAGGTCGTCATCTACTGGCGACCCGGGTGCGTGTTCTGTGCGCGGCTTCGGGGGCGGCTCGGTCGGGCCGGCCGGAAGGCGACCTGGGTGAACATCTGGCAGGACGAGGCGGGCGCC
>JBHEPF010000150.1:0-5552 GCA_046260445.1 Dermatophilaceae bacterium
TCAGCGCAGGCGTGCTGCGGACCGTCCAGAGCGCGAGGACGAGGACGAGGGCGCCGAAGATCGAGACGGTCACTCGGCCGAACGTCGTCTGCCCCATGAAGGGGAAGAGCAGGATCCCGAGGAACTGCGCCGCGAGGAGCAAGGCGGAGGGCTGTGACTGAGCGGTGCGGAACGCCCGCTGAGCGAAGTTGGGAGAGGCGAACGGATCGTCCTGGACCTCGTCGGCGAAGCGCAGCGGCATGGCACCAGCCTACGACCGTATGCGGGTCCGGTTCGGTCCTCATAGCGGCGATAATGGGCGCGTGTCGAATGCCGCTCCCGCCCTCACCCTCATCCCGATCACGCTCGTGATCGTGCTCGTCGTCAGCGCGCTGGCCAAGCTCAAGGCCCGCGCCTCGACGGCGAGCGCCGTGCGGCTGCTGCGGGTGCCCGGGTTGCTCAAGCCGGAGTGGGTCGCTGTCGCGCTGCCCCCGGGTGAGATCGTGCTCGGGCTGGCGATGCTCAGCCCGTGGCTGCCGCTGGCCCGACTGGCCGCGGTCGGCGCCCTCGTGCTCTTCCTGGCCTACTGGGTCATCATCGCGCGGGCGATGACCTTCGACCCGCGGCCGAGCTGCGGCTGCTTCGGCCAGATCGGCGACCAGCGCGTAACCGCGAAGACGCTCGCGCGCAACACCGTGCTCGTGGCCGGGTCCGCTGCTTTCGTGTGGATGACCTGGGCGCAGGATGCGACGGTCATCGGCTTCCTCACCGACGCGACGGCCCGTGAGTGGCTGCTCGTGCTGGGCGCCGGCTTCGCCGTCCTCGTCACCTGGTTCGTCCTCTCCCCGCCCGCGCCGGTCAAGCAACGCAGTGCCAAGAAGCGCCAGCACGAGCCCGCGCCCGCTCCAACCGCCCCGGTCGAGGAGGAGTATGTGCGGGTCGCCATCCCCGACGCCATCCTTCTCGACGCCTCGCGCAACCCGTCCACGCTGTTGCAGCTCGCCGAGCAGCAGCCGGTGCTCCTCATCTTCATCACCTGCGGCTGCCCCTCGACGTATGAGACCTGGCGGCGTCTGCCGCAGTGGGCCGAGCGGCTGCCCCCGGTCCGGGTGCTCGGCGTCGAGACGCTGCAGCTCGGCGACCTCGGCCTCGCGGGCGTGGCGGAGCGGCTGTTCTACGACCCGGCCTCGCGCGCCTTCAACGCGCTGAAGATGCCCGGCACCTCCTCGGCGATCCTCCTCGGCGCGGACCGGCTCGTCGCGGGCGGCCCGGTCCTGGGCGATGAGGAGATCGAGGAGTTCGTCGCCGAGATCGCCGACGCCCTTGCCGAGGCCGGCCCGGCGGCCGAGGGGCCCGCCGCCGACGACACCGACCCCGTCCCCTCCGACGAGCAGCGCGTGACCGAAACGGCGTCATAGCCCCGGTTGAGTCACACCTTGTGACGAGCCGAGCCGTCCCTTCGTTCACCGCTGGCGTCACGGCAGGAGCGCGTGACCGAAGCGGCGTCATAGCCCCGGTTGAGTCATATCTTGTCGCTCAGCTCGCGACGTCCGCCGGCCGAGCGGCGGCGGCACACGACGTCCCGCACGGCGTGATCCCTCCTCGGCAGCCGCGAGCCCGCAGCGTGAGATAGACGTCGAGGGCCAGCTCACACGCGCCGAACTCGATGTCGACGTGCCCGGCGCGCAGCGTCACTCGCCCACTTCGCGCCACGTGGCGGTCGCGTTGTCGGTCGCGGTGGATCGACTCGCCTCCGTGCGCGATGACGCCGTCGCTCTCGAGGACCACGCCGAACCCCTCCCACTCGGCATCCTTGCGGATCCCCTTGCCTGGCCCAGCGCCTCGCACCTGCAGCGTGGGCATAGGCAACCCGTGCCGCGCGACCACCCGCCTGAGGGACTGCAGCTCGAGGACGCTCTCCACCCCCTCGGCCACTGGCTCAAGCGCCCTGGTGATGACTCGGCGCTGCGGGTGGCGTCCACACTCATCGAGTGCCCGCGCGATCTCCTCCACGGAGACGAGCCCCTGGTGCACCCATCGCGCGACGAGATGGATGGTCTCCCGCCACGTCGTCCCGGGTCGGGCCGCCAGGTCGAGCACCGTCGTCGCGGGCGATGTCACCGGCAGGCCCTGCTTCGTCACCGCGTCGAGTCGTGAGCACCGCGTGACCCTCGTCCCCACGAGCCGTTCCACCTGACGCCCGATGACCGTCCCGGTGATGATCTGCGGCTGCCGCCCTTCCACGCCATGCACGTGAGCCGCGGTCTCAAGGGTGAGGGCTCCGGCCGGCCCGAGCTTGAGCGAGAGCGCGTGGGCGCGGCATTGCCATGTCAGTGGAGCCGTGCGGACTCGGTACAGGCCACGGGAGATGCGCAGCCACTCACCGTCCGCTACGCGCCACCGGATGGCATCGACGGTGAGGCCGGACTCGATCGCCTGGGCGTGCGTGACGACACCGTGCTGGTCGCGCAGGAGCGAGTCGAGGTCCACCCGGCCACTGTGCCCGAGCCGAGCCGCCTCGGCCGAGCGTTATCCACAGTGTCCCTTGGGCACCTCTGCGCTCATGGCTCGTGACGGACAACGAGTGACTGGACCGGGGTCATGACCCCGGTTCAGTCACTCCTTGTTGGACGCTGGCGCCGCTCAGCGCTGGGTGAGCTCCCAGGCGTCCTCGTCGGACTCCGCCTCGACCTCTTCGAGCCCCTCGAACGAGCGCTCGACGACGTCGGGCTCGGCCGTGTCGGCGGCGTAGTCGCCCGCGACATAGTCCTCGTCACCGAAGTCATCGCCGATGTCGTCCGCCACGGCCGCCTCGGGCACCTCGTCGCCCCGGATCATGGCCAGCGTCGCATCCAGGTCATCGGGACGCACGAGCACGTCACGCGCCTTCGACCCCTCCGACGGCCCCACGATGGCGCGCGACTCGAGCAGGTCCATGAGCCTCCCGGCCTTGGCGAAGCCGACCCGCAGCTTGCGCTGGAGCATCGAGGTCGAGCCGAACTGCGTCGTGACGATGAGCTCGGTGGCCTGGAGCAGCAGGTCGAGGTCGTCGCCGATGTCCTCCTCGACCTGCTTCTTCGCGGCCGAGACGATGACGTCCTCGCGGTAGTTCGGCTGGAGCTGGGTCTTGACGTGCTCGACGACCTTGTGGATCTCGGACTCGGTCACCCAGGCGCCCTGGACACGCATCGGCTTGCTCGCACCCTGCGGCAGGAACAGCGCGTCCCCCTGGCCGATGAGCTTCTCGGCGCCCGGCTGGTCGAGGACGACCCGGCTGTCGGTGAGCGAGGAGGTGGCGAACGCCATCCGGGAGGGCACATTGGCCTTGATCAGCCCGGTCACGACATCAACCGAGGGCCGCTGGGTCGCGAGCACGAGGTGGATGCCGGCGGCCCGCGCGAGCTGGGTGATCCGCACGATCGAAGACTCGACGTCGCGCGGGGCGACCATCATGAGGTCGGCGAGCTCGTCGACGATGACGAGCAGGTACGGATACGGCTTGAACACCCGCTCGGACCCGGGCAGCGGCTTGAGCGTGCCGGCCCTGACCGCCTTGTTGAAGTCGTCGAGGTGCCGGAAGCCGAAATGCGCGAGGTCGTCATACCGCGCGTCCATCTCCCGGACCACCCAGTCGAGAGCCTCGGCGGCCTTCTTGGGGTTGGTGATGATCGGGGTGATGAGGTGCGGGATGCCCTCGTATGCGGTGAGCTCCACCCGCTTGGGGTCCACCAGGATCATCCGCACCTCGTCGGGTGTGCTTCGCATGAGCACCGAGGTGATCATCGAGTTGACGAAGCTCGACTTCCCGGCGCCGGTGGCACCCGCGACGAGCAGGTGCGGCATCTTGGCGAGGTTGGCGATGACATAGCCGCCCTCGACGTCCTTGCCGACGCCCATGACCATCGGGTGGTGGTTGTTGCGCGCGGCCTGGCTGCGCAGCACGTCGCCCAGGCAGACGTTCTCGCGGTCGGCGTTGGGGATCTCGATGCCGATGGCGGACTTGCCCGGGATCGGGCTGAGGATGCGGACGTCGGCGGAGGCCACCGCATACGCGATGTTCTTGGAGAGCGCGGTGACCCGCTCGACCTTGACGCCCGACCCGAGCTCCAGCTCATAGCGCGTGACCGTCGGCCCGCGCATGAATCCCGTGACCTGGCAGTCGATTTCGAACTGGTCGAGCACGCTGGTGAGCGCCTCGACCATGCGGTCGTTGGCCTCGGAGCGGGTCTTGTGCGGCGCGCCGTGCTCGAGGATGCCGCTGTCGGGCACGGTGTAGGTGACGTTGCCGGCGAGGCTGAGCTGCTCGACGCGGGCGGGCAGCTGGGCGGTCGGGGGAGCGACGAGCTCGGCCTTGGGTCCTGGTGCGCCCTTCTTGGCACCCTTGCCGCCGACGGGGATCGGCTCGGTCGGCTCCTTCTCGGGCACCGCCTCGCTCTGGCCGGTCGCCTTGCGCAGACCGGCCTTGATCTTCGCGGCCGCGCCGGCCTTCTCGACGATGGCCGCCTGCTCGTATGCCTCGTCCCCCGCGCGCGGACCGAGATCTGTCTCGCGGGGCTTGCGTCCGCGGGCCGAGCCACCCTTGGCCGAGGCCTCCTGGGCTTCCTTCTCGGCGGCCAGCCCGGCGGTGCCGTGCTCGATGAAGGTGCGCAGCTGGCCGAAGCGGTGCGGGATCTTGTGGACCGGGGTGGCGAAGAGGACGAGCAGCCCGAAGACCCCGAGGAGGATGAGCAGCGGGATCGCGCCGGTCGTCGTCAGGCCCATGACGAGCGGGTCGGAGGCGATGAAGCCGACGATGCCACCGGCGGCGCGCATCCCGTTGGCGCCGTCGGGGGGCTGCGGGACGCCCTCGGAGATGTGGACGAGCCCGGCGGCGGCGGCGGTGAAGCAGGACAGGCCGATGAGGATGCGGCTGTCGGCGGAAGCGACCTCTTCGTTCTTCGGGCGGCGCAGCATCCGCACGCCGATGAGGAGCAGGACGATCGGGACGCCGACGGAGAGCCGGCCGAAGGTCCCGGCAATGACGGCGTGGATGACGTCGCCGACCGGGCCGGTGAGCATCCACCACTCACGGGCGGCGACGACGATCGCAAGGGCGATGAACAGCAGGCCCAGCCCGTCGCGGCGGTGCTCGGGCTCCAGGTCGGAGCCGACCGAGCCGACCCGACGCACCGCTCCCCCGGCGGTGTGCGCGACGCCCATCCACGTGGACTTCAGGGCGCGCAGCGGCATGGGCAGCCCGCCGCCCTTGGCGCTCTTGCGGGGCGCGGGCTTCTTCTTCGACGTGCTCGAGCGCGCGCTCGTGCTCCGCCCGGCGCGCGAGGCCGGTCCGCGGGTCGAGCCCGAGGAGCTGGACGCACGGGCGGGGGCGCGGTGAGGTGTAGACGCACGTGTGGCCATGGTGGGAGCCTACGTGTTCGTCACACCAATCCCACGGAGCACACGCGCAACAGGCCGGATGCGCCCCGACCTGCGCGAGCCTGACGGACCAAACCTGGCAATAGGGCGGTTTGTGCCAACCCCGGCTCGGGCTTGCCCCGTCAAGAACCTGGCAATAGGGCGGTTTGTGCCAACCC
>JBHEPF010000155.1:0-7634 GCA_046260445.1 Dermatophilaceae bacterium
AGATCGGCCTGCCGCCGTCCGGCCGCTACGTCCTTACCGTCGTCGACCACGCGACGGGCCGCACCCGATCCCGGGCCCTCACCGTCCTGGCGACGTCCACGACGCTCGACATCGACATCGTCACCGGGATCCCCCGGCCGCTCGACCACGCCGGCGCCTCGACCCCCGCCCCGGCGTGACCGCCCCACTCACGCCCGGCAACGCCGACTCCCGCGAGCGGATCATCCAGGTCGCCCGGCGGCTCTTCGGCGAGCGGGGCTACACCGCGGTGACCATCCGCGCCGTCGCCTCCGAGGCCGACGTCTCCCCCGCCCTGGTGATGAAGGTGGCCGGCTCCAAGGAGGGGCTCTTCGCCCTGGCCACACCCACCGAGCCGACACCGCTCGGTGCCGACGTCCCGGTCGAGGGCCTCGGTGAGCACCTGGTCCGGCGGATGCTCCAGCGCCGGGAGGAGGACGCGGCCGAGCCGTGGCTGAGGGCCGTCTACCTCCTGCTCGACGCCCCGGACCCGGCGGCGGTGCGCGCGGAGTTCCGGGAGCGGATCCTCACCCGCTTCCCCCACTCGGCGACGGCGTCCACCTCCGAGGGTGCGAGGTACGTCGACGAGCTCGCATGTCTCCTGCTCGGCCTCGCGGCGGGGCTGCGCACCTTCCGGCTCTTCGACCCGCAGAGCACGGATCTCGAAGCGGTCGCTGTCGAGTACGGCGCGATCGTGCAGCGAGTGCTCGACCGCCTCGCCGCCGCCGTGAAGGAAGGGCGCACAGAGCCGTTGAACCCCCATTCCAGGTAATCCCCCATTGACGCAGGTGAGTTGTCCACGGAAATCGCCTCTCAGGCACGTCTGGATGCATGGAGGGCCCCGGAGACAGGTAGAATGGAGACAGTTTCCGCGCCCAGCGCTGCGACGGGTCGCCACCCCGGCGAACCCCCTGGCTCTGGGCGCCTCGCATGACCTGTCCGCGGGGCGGGCCACCGCATACCAAGACCGTATGCCTCGGCCGCGCGCGCACGCAGGTCACCTCAGCGAGATGGCACAGCGAAGGAGCACGAGTGGCTGAGCAGCCGACGACCGAGCCCGAAAACGGCAGCCCCGAAAACGGCAGCCCCGAGAGTAGCGATCTCGAGCACGGTTCGCCCGAGGGGAGCGTCCCCAGGCCGGTCCCGACCGAGCCGGCGACGGCAGGTCCCGTCCCGACCAATGCTGTTCCGATCGACCCCGCAGCATTTCCCGAGTACGACGCCGGGTCGATCACCGTCCTCGAGGGACTCGAGGCCGTCCGCAAGCGCCCGAGCATGTACATCGGCTCCACCGGGGAGCGGGGTCTGCACCACCTCGTCTGGGAGATCGTCGACAACGCCGTGGACGAGGCGCTCGCCGGATACGCCGACACCATCGACGTCACCCTCCGCGAGGACGGCAGCGTCCGGGTCAAGGACAACGGCCGCGGCATCCCCACCGACATCCACCCGACCGAGGGCGTGAGCGCCGTCGAGCTCGTCCTCACCCAGCTGCACGCCGGCGGCAAGTTCGGCGGCGGCGGCTACAAGGTCTCCGGTGGCCTGCACGGTGTCGGCTCCTCCGTCGTCAACGCCCTCTCCACCCGGCTCGACGTCTGCGTCCGGCAGAAGGGCCACGCGTTCCGGATGTCCTTCGACCACGGCGTGCCCATCAGTCCGCTCAGCAAGATGGAGGAGACGGACGCGACCGGCACGACCATCACCTACTGGGCCAACGCCGCCATCTTCGACGCGGTCGACTACGACTACGAGACGATCCGGGCCCGCTTCCAGCAGATGGCCTTCCTCAACAAGGGCCTGCGGATCAACCTCACCGACGAACGTGTCCCGGACGAGCCGAGAGACGAGGCCGACGTCGACCTCGACGACATGGACGCCGATGTCCACGAGGTCGTGGCCGAGGTCGACGACACCGCCGAAGCGCCCGCAGCCGGCGGCGCTGAGAAGAAGGTCGTCAAGGCACGCACCGCCTCCTACCGCTACGACGGCGGGCTCGTCGACTACGTCAACCACCTCGTCAGGTCCAAGCGCTCCGAGCCGGTGCACGCCAAGGTCATCTCCCTCGAGGTCGAGGACAAGGAGCGCAGCCTCTCACTGGAGCTGGCGATGCAGTGGACCAACGCCTACAGCGAGTCGGTCCACACCTATGCCAACACGATCAACACCCACGAGGGCGGCACCCACGAGGAGGGCTTCCGCGCGGCGCTGACCAAGCTCATCAACGACTTCGCGCGCAAGAACAACCTCATCAAGGAGAAGGAGGACAACCTCACCGGCGACGACGTCCGGGAGGGCCTCACCGCCGTCATCTCCGTCAAGCTGGGCGAGCCGCAGTTCGAGGGGCAGACCAAGACCAAGCTCGGCAACTCCGAGGTCAAGGGCTTCGTCCAACGGGCGATGACCGACGAGTTCGGGCACTGGCTCGAGGCGCACCCCACCGAGGCCAAGGAGGTCGTGCGCAAGGCGGTCCAGGCCTCCGCGGCGCGCATCGCCGCCCGCCGCGCCCGCGACCAGACCCGCCGCAAGGGGCTCCTCGAGTCAGGTGGCCTGCCCGGCAAGCTGCGCGACTGCTCGACCAAGGATCCGGCCCTCTCCGAGGTCTTCATCGTCGAGGGCGACTCCGCCGGCGGCTCGGCGACCCAGGCGCGTAACCCCGAGACCCAGGCGATCCTGCCGATCCGCGGCAAGATCCTCAACGTGGAGAAGGCCCGCATCGACAAGGTGCTCGCCAACGCAGAGGTCCAAGCACTCATCTCGGCGTTCGGCACCGGTATCGGCGAGGACTTCGACATCGTCCGCGCCCGCTACCACAAGATCATTTTGATGGCCGACGCCGACGTCGACGGTATGCACATCCGGACGCTGCTGCTCACGCTCCTCTTCCGGTTCATGCGCCCGCTCATCGACGCCGGGTACGTCTATCTGGCCCAGCCGCCGCTCTATCGCCTGCGCTGGACCAACTCGCCCCACGAGTTCGCCTACAGCGACCGTGAGCGCGACGGGCTGCACGCGGCGGGCCTCGCGGAGGGCAAGCGTCTGCCCAAGGAGAACCCCGTCCAGCGCTACAAGGGTCTGGGCGAGATGAACTTCGCCGAGCTCGGGGAGACCACGATGGATCCGGAGACCCGCGTCCTGCTTCAGGTCACCCTCGACGACGCGGCGGCAGCCGACCAGGTGTTCCACACCCTCATGGGCGAGGACGTCGAGTCGCGCCGCTCCTTCATCCAGAAGAACGCCCGCGACGTGCGCTTCCTCGACATCTGACCTCCGTGGCCACCTCCGCGGTCCGGTATGCGGTGGGCACCTCCGCACAGATGCCCACCGCATACGGGATGCGCCGGAGGCGAGCCACCCGAACGTGACTGAACCGACCGACTGCGCAACCACATACCGCATAAAGGACCTTTGCAATGGCTGACGACAACGACATCCCCGGTGGACTCGACGACATCCTGGGCGACCCCGGTGACGGCGAGGGAGTCGATGTCGAGGAGATGGAGGACCTGGGGTCCGCCACCCCGGACCGCAGCCCGGGGGAGACCGACCGGATCGAGCCGATCGACCTCAACACCGAGATGCAGCAGTCCTACATCGAGTACGCGATGTCGGTCATCGTCTCGCGAGCACTGCCGGACGTCCGGGACGGCCTCAAGCCCGTCCACCGACGCATCGTCTATGCGATGTTCGACGGCGGCTACCGCCCGGACCGCGGCTACAACAAGTGCTCGCGCGTCGTGGGCGACGTCATGGGCAAGTACCACCCCCACGGCGACAGCGCGATCTACGACGCGATGGTCCGGCTCGTCCAGCCGTGGTCGCTGCGCTACCCGCTCATCGACGGCCAGGGCAACTTCGGCTCCCCCGGCAACGACGGCGCCGCCGCCCCGCGGTACACCGAGTGCCGGATGGCGTCGCTGGCGATGGAGCTGGTCCGCGACATCCACGAGGACACCGTCGACTTCATCCCGAACTACGACGGCAAGACCCTGCAGCCGACCGTCCTGCCGGCCCGATTCCCGAACCTGCTCGTCAACGGCAGCTCCGGAATCGCCGTCGGTATGGCCACCCAGATCCCGCCGCACAACCTGCGCGAGGTCGCGGCTGCGGCGCAGTGGGTGCTCGAGAACGCCGAGGCCTCCCGTGAGGAGACCCTCGATGCGGTGATGGAGCGGATCAGCGGCCCCGACTTCCCCACCGGGGCGCTCATCATGGGCCGTCGCGGGATCGAGGACGCCTACCGCACCGGTCGCGGATCGGTCATCATGCGCGCCGTCGTGGAGGTCGAGGAGCTCAAGGGCCGCACCTGCCTCGTCGTCACCGAGCTGCCCTACCAGGTCAACCCGGACAGTCTCGCCGAGAAGATCGCCCAGCTCGTCCGCGAGGGCCGTGTCACGGGGATCGCCGACATCACCGACGAGACCTCGGGGCGCACCGGTCAGCGTCTCGTCATCGTCCTCAAGCGTGACGCGGTCGCCAAGGTCGTCCTGAACAACCTCTACAAGCACACCCAGCTGCAGACGACGTTCGGCGCCAACATGCTCGCGCTCGTCGACGAGGTGCCGCGGACCCTGCCGATCGACGCGTTCATCCGGCACTGGGTGGATCACCAGATCGAGGTCATCGTCCGGCGGACCCGCTATCGCCTGGCGGAGGCCGAGAAGCAGATCCACCTCCTGCGCGGTCTCATCAAGGCACTCGACGCCCTCGACCAGGTCATCGCGCTCATCCGGCGCAGCCCCACCGTGGACGAGGCCCGTTCGGGCCTGATGGAGCTCCTCGACGTCGACGAGGACCAGGCCACGCACGTCCTCAACATGCAGCTGCGTCGCCTGGCGGCCCTCGAGCGGCAGAAGATCGTCGACGAGCACGACCGCCTCGAGTCGCTCATCCTCGACTTCCAGGACATTCTCGCCACGCCCGCCCGCCAGCGCACGATCATCTCGGAGGAGCTGGCCGAGATCGTCGACCGCTACGGCGACGAGCGCCGCACCCGGATCGAACTGTATGACGGCGACATGTCGGTCGAGGACCTCATTCCGGAGGAGGACGTCGTCATCACCGTCACCCGGGGTGGGTATGCGAAGCGCACCCGGGTGGACGCATACCGGTCCCAGAAGCGCGGCGGCAAGGGCGTGCGCGGGGCCTCGCTGCGCGGCGAGGACGTGGTGGGGCACTTCTTCACGACGACCTCGCACCACTGGCTGCTCTTCTTCACCAACCTCGGCCGGGTGTACCGGGCCAAAGCCTACGAGCTGCCGGACAGCGGACGGGACGCCAAGGGCCAGCACGTCGCGAACCTGCTCGCGTTCCAGCCGGGCGAGAAGATCGCCCAGGTGTTCGCGCTGCGGTCCTATGACCAGGCGCCCTACCTCGTGCTCGCGACGAAGAAGGGTCTGGTCAAGAAGACCCGGCTGAGTGAGTACGACTCACCGCGCTCCGGTGGTCTCATCGCAGTCAACCTGCGCGACGGCGACGAGCTCGTCAGTGCGGGCCTGGCGTCCAACGAGGACGACCTGATGCTCGTCTCGCTCAACGCCCAGTCGGTGCGCTTCCACGCCAACGACTCGATCCTGCGCCCGATGGGTCGCTCGACGAGCGGGGTCACGGGCATGAAGTTCCGCTCCGGCGACTCGCTGCTGTCGATGCAGGTCATCCCCTCCGGCACCGACCCCGATGTCTTCGTCGTCTTCGAGAACGGCATCGCCAAGCGCACCGCCGCCTCGCAGTGGACGCCCAAGGGTCGCGGAATCTATGGCGTCACCGCCGCCAACTCCGGCAAGGGCGGCCAGCTCGTCGGGGCGCTCACCGTCGAACCGGGGGATGAGGTCATGGTCGTCATGGAGCGCGGCAACATCGTCCGCTCCCGGGTCGATGAGGTGAGCCGCACCGGCCGCAACACGATGGGTGTCATGTTCGCGGCGCCGAACAAGGGTGACGCGATCGTCGCCGTGGCGCGCAACGCCGAGCGGATCGTCGAGGAGGCTGTGGAGGCTGTGGAGGCTGCCGAGGCCGGGGACGACCCGGATCACGGTGGTCCGGATGGTGACCCGTCGCCGGGGGCGTCGATGGCAGTGCCTCAGGATGATGGCGTAACGTCGCCTCAGGACAGCGCCGAAGACGCGACGGCGCCGGCCGACGGCGCTGATGAGTCAGAGCTGGGCGAGAACGAACACAGGACCGAGCAAGGAGACAACGCGTGAGCACCACTGACGGCAGTTCAGGCCGCCCAGGCTCCGGTTCGGAGTCCCCACCCGCTCAGTCCTCTGGCTCCTCCGGTTCGTCCTCGTCCGGCGAGTCGAGCACGGAGACCCGGCCGATCAGCGCGGTGCGTGACGGTGAGTCCGGCCGCTCGGGTGGCCCGGGCAGCTCGGGTGGCCCGGCCACGAAGACCGCCCGGCCCGTGCCCGCTCAACGGGAGGGTGGACCCAACTCGAGCCAGGGTGTCGCGACCAAGACGGCGTCGGCCGTGCCCGCCAATGCCGCTCAGGGCGGCAAGGGCGTAGCGCCGGGGAACAAGGCCGCGCCGGCCAAGAAGACCGCTGCGCAGCGTCCCGCGCCCACGGGCCGACGAGTTCGGCTCACGGTCTCCCGGGTCGACCCGTGGAGCGCCATGAAGATCTCGTTCCTGCTCTCGGTGGCCATCGGCATCGCCATGGTCGTCATGGTCTTCGTCCTGTGGAGCGTTCTCGCCGGTATGGGGATCTTCGACCGGGTCAATGACATCGCCGCCCAGGTGTTCGGCGCCGACGGCTCCGCGCCGTTCGACATCATGGACTACATCGGTCTGCCCAGGGTGATCTCCCTGTCCATCGTCATCGGCGTCATCGACGTCATCCTCATCACTGCCATCGCCACCCTCGGCGCGTTCCTCTACAACGTTTCGGCCGCCCTCGTCGGCGGGCTTCAGCTCACCCTCACCGACGACTGATACGAGGCGTTCCCGCCCACCCGAGGCGTTCCCGCCGAGACCAGGCGTTATGTCGCCTCGTTGTGCGGGCAGACCTCCTCTCGGCAGCACCGACTCTTCTCGGCCCGGTTCGGCCCCTGCCAATCAGTCCTGTCCACCCTCGCTAGGACTGAGTCGGGGTCTCGTCGCTCACCCGAGGCGCTTCTGCACACCCGAGGCGGTTGCGCATACAGAGGTGACATATCGCCCCCCTCCCGCGGGGAGGCCTCCCCCCAGCGACGCGGCCTCCACTGGGCTTGGCCCCGGTTTGGCCGCGTGCGAGGCGATGGGGTAATCTCGCGTGTCGCGTCAGTTGCCTGACGTGAGCATCAGCGGGCCTATAGCTCAGACGGTTAGAGCGCTTCCCTGATAAGGAAGAGGTCACAGGTTCAAGTCCTGTTAGGCCCACTGTCCTCCCACGGGACGACCCACGGGGCCTTGGCGCAATTGGTAGCGCACCTGCTTTGCAAGCAGGGGGTTACGGGTTCGAGTCCCGTAGGCTCCACCACACAAAACTCCAGGTCAGGCCACGTTTTCGTTGTTCGATTAGCTCCTCCCCATGCCACCGTCTCAGACGCTGTGGGGGAAGTGTGGGGGAAAACGACGTCACCCGCGCCACCGATCACTTGCAGGGTCTGTTCCTACGGTCGGGGGGCGTTGCACCCAACTG
>JBHEPF010000180.1:0-3766 GCA_046260445.1 Dermatophilaceae bacterium
TCACGAACCCGGCGGTCGACCTCGGCACACTGCCGGAGAACGTCTTCCAGACCTACGAGTTCCCGATGACGGCGTCCCTGCTCAACCCCTGGGGCGGCACCCTCATCGACGAGGCCCAGCTCCTCATCACGATCGACGCCACGGATGCGTTTGTCTCCGGTGACGTCACCGCGACGGCGGCTGACGGGCAGACACTGCCGTTCAGCGTCGACGGCGTCGGCAACCTCGTCGGCACGTGGGGGCCCGACACCGGCTTCCCGGTGGCTCCGGGCTACAACGTCTCCACCACGTTCGACGTCATCATCGCCGACGGTGCGCCCCTCGGGGACTACTCCGTCACTCTCGCGCTGATCGACGTCGACGACCCCACGACGATTCTCGCCCAGGAGACGGGCACGATCCATGTCAACGCCAACACGGCGACTGTCCTCTGGGGCGACACCCTGCCGAAGTTCACCTCTCAGGGTGTGCCGATGACGATCCCGGTGCAGGTCTACTCGCCCGCGGACGGCAACGGTGTCCTGACCCTGACCATCACCGGCCCCGGCGATAACCCTGTGACGATGGACGTCATCGAGGCGACCGCAGCCGGGGATGTGACGGTCTACGGCAGCAACGGAACCGACATGGTCCCCATGACGCTGACCCTGACCGGCGGCAAGCTCGTGGGCACGTGGCCCGTCTCGCTCGAGGCCGGCTACACGCCTGTGACGTGGTATGTCACAGTCGCAGAGGGAGCGCTGGTGGGCAACTACGCCTTCAGCGTCAGCCTGGCTGGTGGCAACACGCTCGACTCGATCTTGGTGACCGTCTTCGCGTCGGCAGTCCACGGCGAGCAGCCTCCCGGCAGCGGTGAGGACCCGCCGGTCGACGAGACGGCTTCGGTCGTCATCGCCTCCAGTGCGGGGACCAAGACCGTTGGGTACGACACGTATGTCTGGGGCACGGTCACCGAGTCCGGTGAGCAGGACGTGTGGACCGAGGTCGAGGTCGGCGGTGCCTGGTCTCGTTCTCAGGAAGACCGAACGGACAGCGAGGGCGATTACGTCCTTGAGCTCACGTACGGTTTCACCACTGTGGGCGAGTACCGCTTCCGGGTGGGCTCCCTGACCAGCGGCGGAGTGGTCTACTCGGACCCCTTCACCCTGACGCGTACCCCCTGGCAGCCCAGCTGGGCCGGTACCAAGCCGGTCGGCCAGACCACGTACGTGTGGGCGACGATGCCCAGGGCGGCCAACCGCAGCGTCTTCACGGAGGTGCTGGTGAGCGGGCAGTGGTCCCGCTCGCAGGACCGGATCGCGGACACCGACGGCTATTTCGCCATTCCGCTGACCTACGGCATCAACACCGTGGGTGAGTACACCTTCCGGGTCGGAGCCAGCACGGCGATGGGGACTGTCTACTCCAGCCAGTTCATCCTGGTGCGGACTGCCTCCAACGTCAACTGAGTGAAGCGGGGGGGGCCGCACCTCGAGGGTGCGGCCGCCCTCGGCTCGGGCCGGCGAGAGGAGGCGTCATGAGCAGCCGGACCACCCTCGAGAAGCACCCCCACCAGGCATCATCGTCGCTTAGTCCCCGGATCGACCTTGGAACGTCCGATGATGGGGACATGTACACCGTGCTGGTCGTCGAGGACGAGCGCGAGATCCGAGAGCTGCTCCGGCGCTACCTCACGCGGGCAGGCCTGTCCGTGCTCGTCGCGGCCACGGGTGCTGAGGCGCTGCTGAAGCTCGAGGAGGTCCGACCGGACCTCGTCCTGCTCGACCTCGGCCTCCCGGACGTCGACGGGACCGAGATCCTGGAGAGCGCCGTGCCGTCGACCCCGGTGATCGTCCTCACCGCCCGCGCCGGCCTTCCCGACCGCATCGCCGGGCTGCGAGCCGGTGCCGACGATTACGTCGTCAAGCCGTTCAGCCCCACGGAGGTCGTGCTCCGGGTCCAGGCGGTCCTCGCCCGCCGGGGGCCGAGCGGGCCGGAGGCTTTCCGGTCCTTCGATGGTGGCCGCCTGCGTGTCGACCAACAACGACATGAGGCGAGCCTCGACGGCGTGACGCTGTCTCTCACCCCCAGCGAGTGGACCCTGTTGGTCACTCTGACCGGCGCGCCCGGACGGGTGTTCAGCCGCCATGAGCTCGTCGAGCGCATCGGCGGAAGCACGTTCGAGGGATACGAGCGGACCGTCGACTCGCACGTGAAGAACCTGCGCCACAAGCTCGCTCCGCATGCTCAGCACGTGGTCGAGACCGTCGTCGGGTTCGGCTACCGCTCGGGCGTGCGACCGGATGGGTGAGAAGTGGCATCTGGGTGCCATGGGCCGCCGGCTGCTCACCTCTCTTCTCCTGGTGTCCCTGACCGCCGTCGGGGTGCTCGCCGTGGGGACGGTCGGACCGCACCTGCTGGCCCGGACCGGACGCCATGAGGAGATCGGGACGGGATGGCTGGTCGCCGCGGTCGTCGTTGCGGTGGTCACAGCGGTCATCACATCGATGGTCGCCGCTCATCGCATGGTGGCGCCGATGCACACGATCATCGACTCGACCCGGACCTTCGCGGGTGGTGACCACTCCATCCGCCTCCCGAACTTCGACCGCCCCGAGCTGGCGCCGCTCGTCGACACGCTCAATGCCGCCGCCGACGAGGTCGAACGTTCGGAGCGAAGTCGCCGGCGCCTCACCGCCGACATCGCCCACGAGCTGCGGACCCCCCTCACGGCCCTTCAAGCCGGGCTGGAGGAGCTGCGGGACGGGCTCGTCCGGCCGGACCCGGAGAGGCTCGACGCCCTGCACGCCCAGGCGGTCCACCTCGGCCGGATCGTCACCGATCTCACCGACCTGTCGGATGCCGAGTCGGAGGGTCTGCACCTCATCATCGGTCCGGTCGACCTCGGCTCCGTCACGGAGGCGGCCTTGGCCGAAATGGAGCACGCGATGACCTCGGCAGGGCTCGTGGTCCGGCGCGCACTCGATCCAGGAGTCGTCGTCGGCGGCGACGCGGGCCGGTTGCACCAGGTCGTCGACAACCTTCTCGCCAACTGCACGGCCTACTGCCGGCGCGGTGACACCGTGGACGTCCGGGTCAGCGCGCACCTGGGACGCGGGATCATCGCGGTCGCCGACAGTGGACCGGGATTCGACGACACCGAGCGTGAGCATGCCTTCGACCGGAGGTGGCGGGGTGCGAGGTCCCGGTCGACGGCGGGCTCGGGTCTGGGCCTGCCCATCGTGCAGGCCCTCGTCGTCGCCCAAGGGGGAAGCGTGCAGCTGTCGGCGGCGAACCACTCCGGTACGGTCGTGCGCATCGAGCTCCCCCTTCATGACGACGCGCCCGGTGCGCCCGAGAGCGCAGTGCCCCCGGGCGTCGCCTGAGCTCACGCGGCCCGGGCCAACGACTCGGTATGCGCGGCCGCCTGGGCGAGAGCGACACACCGACCGCTTCGGGCCAGCAGGTCGGCATGGCGACCGAGTTCGACGACCCGGCCCTGCTCGAGGCGGCGACCTGGTCGGCGTGCTCGATGGTGGAGAACCGGTGGGCGATGGTGATCGTCGTCCGACCGCGCGACAGGGTGTCGAGCGCCTGCTGCAGCGCGCGCTCGGTGCGGTTGTCCAGCGCGCTCGTCGCCTCGTCGAGGACGAGGATGCGCGGGTCCCGCAGGATGGCGCGAGCCACGGCGATGCGCTGCTTCTCGCCCCCGGAGAACCGTTGTCCGCGTGAGCCGGCGACCGTGTCGAGTCCTGCGGGCAGTGAGGCGACGAGGTCGGCGACCTGG
>JBHEPF010000005.1:0-6489 GCA_046260445.1 Dermatophilaceae bacterium
GGTGGGCGGTGAGCCGGCCGGCACTCGAGGGGGTCGGCGGTGCTGCGATCCCGGCTCGCGAGGGGGTCCAGCGCACGCTGGTGGTCTCCTCGCGCGGTGCCGGCGCGGGCGTCGAGGTCACCCAGGTGAGCGCCGGCGAGGCCACGACGAGTGAGGTCCTCGTCCCCACCGACGGCACGGTCACCCTGTCACTGACCGGGGACGGGGTGTGGGTGCGCCACGTCGAGGGCGAAGGCGCAGTCCACGGCGCTGTGCTCTCGAGCGGCACCGACGAGACACAGGTGGGCCTGTCCTCGATGCCCCTCATCGTGCCCGCGACCTCAGCGCGCCGCTCCGAGGTCGTTCCCCTCGGCTGAGCAGGCCCTCGACCCACGAGAGCGCCTCCCCTCGGCGGTCTGTGCCATGCTCGGCGACGATCAGCACCGCACCCGTCGAGAAGAGGGACGAGCCGCATGACCCGGTATGCCACGGTCGGCACGAGCTCGATCGTCGACCTCTGTCTGCAGGCGGGTCGGCAGGTCCCCGGCTTCGAGCACACCGTCGTCTTCTCGCGTGACCCCGACCGCGGCGCGCAGTTCGCTGCCAGGCACGGCACAGCCCGGGTGGAGACGAGCTTGGAGGCGCTCGCGTCCGCCGATGACGTCGACGTCGTCTACATCGCCAGTCCCAACGCCCTCCATCACCGGCAGGCGGCACTCATGCTCGAGGGCGGCAAACATGTCCTGGTGGAGAAGGCGGCAGCGGCGAACACGGGTGAGTTCGCCGACCTGCTCGACCGAGCACAGCGGCACGACCTGGTGATCGTGGAGTCGATCCGGAGCCTCTTCGACCCCAGCCACGACGCCATCGAGTCCCTGCTGCCCAGCCTGGGGCCGATCCGCCGGGTGCGGTTCTCCTACTGCCAGAGGTCGCGCCGCTACGACCGGTTCCTCGCCGGTGAGCCGGTCAACATCTTCGACCCGGCGATGGCCGCCGGCGCCCTCATGGACATCGGCACCTACTGCGTCAACCCGCTCGTGGCCTGGTTCGGCACGCCGGAGTCGATCCAGGCGGCGGCCTTCCTGCTGGACAACGGGATCGACGGAGCCGGCACCATTGTGGGGACCTACCCGGGCATGATCGCCGAGGTCTCCTACAGCAAGGTCACCGACAGCGACGCCCCCAGCGAGATCCAGGGCGAGGACGCGACGCTGTCCATCGACGTCATCCACGACCCCCGGCGGCTGCGGCTGGTCCACTCCGACGGGCGTGCGGAGGAGGTCGTCCTCGACAAGCCGCTGCCACAGCAGGTCTACGTCCTGCGCGCTATGGAGTCCTTCATCGCCGACCCCGAGCGAGCCGCCTCCTTCGCGGCGAGATCACTGGCCGCCCTTCGCCTCATGGACACCGTCCGCGCGCAGACCGGCATCCGCTTCCCCTCGGACCCCTGACGGCAGAGGCACCCTCAGAGCTCGTCGTCGTCTCCGTAGTCGTCGAGCTCCTCGGGCGGGATGGCGAAGAGCGCCGACACCTCGGCGCTGAGGACCGAGCGCACCAATGACACGAGAGACGCCTGCCCCCGTGCCCGCGTCTCGATGGGCCGGCGGAAGGCGATGATCCGCGCCGGGGTGGTCTTCGTCGCGGCGACCGTCCGCGCCAGCGGGACCTCCGGTGACCAGTCCGGGCCGAGGTCGACGGGGATGTCCATCGCGGCATACTCGACGACGAGACCACGAGCCTCGAGGCGTCTGTCGAGGTCCTCGGCGACGTCGCGCACGATGTCGTCGAAGCGGTCCGTGCGCGTGCGCATCGCCGGCACCGCGGGCCAGGCCAACGGTCCCCGAGGGCCGCGTCCGTGCCGCTCGCGGGACGACCTGCGCACTCCCGAGGCGCGCGACGACTTGGCTGCCGACATGACGCCCATCCTAGTGAGCCTCACGACCGGACTCCCGGACCGGCAGCCCTCACGTGCCTGCCGACGTGACCCCACAACGTGCCTCGACCGCGTCGCCGGCAGGGGCAGGGAGGCTAGGGTGGTCGCCGATGCGATCTGCCGTGATCAGTGACCGTGGATGGGTGGCCAGATGGCGACCCGAGATCCTCCTCGTCGCCCTCGTCCTCGTCGTCTCCGCACCGATCGTGCAGACCCTGATGGCCCACCAGGCGTCGCGCCTGGCCTTGACCGCCGCGGTGTGGGATCGCGGCACCATCCAGATCGACGCCTACGAAGACATCCTCGGGGTGGACTTCGCCGAGCGCGATGGCCACCTCTACTCCGACAAGGCCCCAGGGCAGCCGTTCCTGGCGGCACCCTTCTACGGCGCCGCGCGCGCGGTGGGCGCTGAGCCGGCCGAGGTCGAGCGCTACTTCAACAACCGCACCCTGTGGTGGACGTCGCTGTGGTCGGCGACCATCCCCCTGGCAGCGCTGGCGGTGATGATGCGCCGCTTCGCGCTGCGGGTCGTGGGTGACGAGCGGGCCGCGACCGCTGCCGCGGTCGGGATGTCGCTGGGCACGTTGCTGCTGCCCTTCTCCACCGTCCTGTTCAGTCACGTCCTCACCGCCGCGCTCGTCTTCGGCGCCTACCTGGTGGGCCGCGACCGCAATGCCTCATCCGTCCGGCTGGCCGTTGCCGGGCTGCTGGGCGGCCTCGCCGTCGTGACGGAGTACACCGCCGCGATCGTGGTCGTGGTGCTGGGTGTGCTCATCCTGCACCGGCACGGTCGCAAGGTCATCGCCTACGTGGCCGGGGGGCTGCCGGCCGTCGCCGTGCTGGCCTTCTACAACGCGGTGGCCTGGGGATCCCCGACTTCGTTCAGCTATGCCAACTCCGGCAAGTTCAGCAAGCAGCACGCCCAGGGCCTGTTCGGCATCCGCATCCCCGATCCCGTCCTGACGGCTCAGGTCCTCCTCGGCGAGAGGGGGCTGCTGACCCTCACCCCGATCGTGCTGGTCGGGGTGGTCGGCCTCGTCTGGCTGACGCGCCGGCGGCGCACCCGCGAGGTGGGCATCGTCGGCCTCGTGGTCTTCGCCACGTTCGTCGCGGTGCAGGGTGGCTGGTTCAGCGTCACCGCCGGGTCCTCACCGGGCCCCCGCTACGTCGTCCCGGCACTGCCGTTCGTCGCCGTCGGCGTCGCCGAGGTCTGGCGGCGCAGCCGAGCAGCCGTCGTCATCGCCGCCGCTATCGGGGCGCTGTCGATGCTGATGGCCATCTTCACCAACCCCCTCGCCAAGCCATCGGAGGACTTCACCGCCGGCCACTGGGCCTGGCGCATGGCCTCCGGTCGCTGGGGGGACACCCTGCTGTCGCCGTACCTGGATGACCCATGGGCACAGCTCGTGCAGCTCTGCCTCGCCGCGGTCCTGCTGGTCCTCCTCTGCGTGGTGACCGCACAGCGGACGGCGTCGGAGACCGACGGACCTGCCACCCTCCACGACCCGGACGAGAGGACGCTGACGGTGGCTCCCAACGGGTGAGCGCGGCGAGTCCGGCAACTCGCCTCCGGTCAGTAGGATCGTCGAACCGGTTGTTGAGGCGGACCTCACCGCTCCTGCCGCTGACTCTGGAGGCGTGCATGCGGTGATGCGATCATGGGAGATCCCGTTTGACCTGTGGAAGTGAGCTCGCCAAGCGATCGTACGTAGCCGCGCTGCGGCTCGTTCGCCGGGCCGTCCGACCCACCGGGGTCCTCGACCGCCCTGCGCCTCCTCGTTCCAAGCGAGTCCGTCACTGGTTTCGCAGTCTCACCGCGATCCACGACGTCGATGAGCTCATCGCCCTCGATGTCCCCTGGTGGGTCTACGGCGCTATCGACGATGTCGAGTCGTTTCTCGCGAGTCGACGCAGTCCGAGGGTCTTCGAGTTCGGCAGTGGTGCCAGCACGGTGTGGCTGGCCAAGCGGGCCGCTCGTGTGACGAGCGTCGAGCACGATGCCGGCTGGTGCGAGACACTTCGCGGACGTCTCGCCGAGTTCGACAACGTCACCGTGGAACTGGTTCCTCCGGACTCTCTCCCCGAGCCCCTCGGCGCCTTTCGCTCGAGCAAGCCGGGATTCACAGGCATGAGCTTTCGCGGGTATGTCGAGTCGATCCGCAAGGCCGACCCACCGTTCGATCTCATCGTGATCGACGGACGCGCCCGATCGGCGTGTCTTCGAGAAGCCGCGTCGCACCTGGCCCCAGACGGAATGATCGTCTTCGACAACTCCGGCCGTTCGCGGTACCGAGAGGCGATCGTCGAGAGCGGACTGCAGGTCACAACACACCGTGGTCTGGTGCCGTCATTGCCCGTCCCCGACGTCACCGCTTTGCTGCGAAACACCGAGTGATGGCCGCGAGGTCCGTCTCCCCACGCTGGGCCGCGGTCGCAGGCTGGATCCTGGCGGGTGCATCCGTGCTCTTCCTCGTCGTGATCGCTCGGGAGCGGCGTGCTGACATCGCCTCGGTCGACCTGACGGGTCGGGATTGGGTGGTTGTCGCGTTGCTCGCGGTCGCTTACGGCGCCAGTCTGTTCCTGCTCGCAGGCGGGTGGCACTGCCTCCTTCGGTCTCTCGACGCCGCCCCAGACGATCCACGGGTCTCGATCCGGTCCTTCACGACGTCGCAGCTCGCGAAGTACGTGCCGGGCAACGTGTTCCATTACGTGGGGCGTCACATGATCCTGCGGAAGGAGTCCCTCCCGCACGGACGCCTGGTCTTTGCCTCCGCGCTCGAAGCAGTTCTCATGCTGCTTGCAGCTGGGCTGGTCGTCCTCTTCGTGGTCGCAACGGCTCGGCCGCAGGTGACTACGCCGGGGTGGTCAACCAGGCCCGAGTGGTGGGGCGCGATCCTCGTGGTGCTCGTGGTCTCGGTCGGAGTCGTGGCGGTGGTGATGGTTCGTCGTGCCGGGTCGGTCAGAAGCTCGTGGCTGCTCTTGGCCGTGGGGAGCTATGTCGTCTTCTTCGCGGTCATGGGCGCGATCTTCAACGGCGCGGCCCAGGTCGCGGGAGGGGCGCCTGGACTCCTGACAGCGGGCAGCGGCGTGGCCGGCTGGATGGCCGGGTTCGTCACTCCCGGGGCGCCCGCGGGAGTCGGCACTCGGGAGGCCGCGACGGTCCTGTTCGGAGGCACGCTGCTCCCTGGAGAGGTCCTGCTCGTGGCCGCGGGGCTCTTCCGCATCGTCACGCTCGTGGGCGACGTCTTGTGCTTCGCCGGTGGCTACCTTCTTCCCGTCAGGAAGGAGTGATTCGACTCTCCTCGGCGTGGCAACGCAGACCCGGGGCCGATGTCTCCTACAGTCCCTCACGTGACTGCCGAACCACAGCGTGCCTCGACCCGTCCGTCACTCGCGCGCAGGTGCTCGCGCATGTCCTGCAAGCGCCCGGCGGTCGCGACGCTGACGTACGTCTACGCCGACTCGACCGCGGTCGTCGGCCCGCTCGCGACGTATGCCGAGCCGCACACCTACGACCTCTGTACCGACCACGCCGAGGGGCTCACGCCCCCACGAGGCTGGGACATCGTCCGTCTGACCATCGACAGCGAGACGACCCTGCCGACCCCGCCCCGGACCATGCGCATCGGCGATGACCTCTCCGCGCTCGCCGACGCCGTCTTCAGGGAGGCGCCCCCGGCCGTCCCGGCGCCCCGCCCACTCTCCGCGCCACTGGCGAGCGCGCCCGTCCCGGCGCAGTCCGGCGCGAGCCGCGGCCACCTGCGCTCCGTCCGCCTCGACGGCTGACCCGAGCCGGATCAGCCCCAGGCAGACCTGCAGGGATGAGTCAGCGAGACATCGCAACTGCGATCGGCCGAAGTCAGCCGGAGGTATCTCGGCTCGTGCGATTCCACGGCACCACCCCGCTTGGTCGCCGCCTGCGCTCGGTGCGGCAGCACGTCATCGATCTGATCAGCGATGCGGGCGGAAAGGACGTCCGCGTGTTCGGATCGGTTGCGAGCGGCGCTGAATCGGAGAGCTCCGATATCGACCTTCTCTTCACCATGTCGAGACCTCTTGGCTTGCTCGAGCTCGAGGCGCTTCAGGCTCGCGTGTCAGAGGTGGTTGGAGCGCCCGTCGACCTGGTGCCTGACGGCACACTGCTCCCACCGGTGGCTCGACGGGTTCTGGCCGAGGCGATTCCGCTGTGAGCCGCGATGGCAAGGGGGCGCCGACCGAGCTCCTGGAGGTCGGCCTTGCCCATCTCGAGATCGCTCGGCAGCACGCGGGCCTCGACCTCGACAGCCTCGTCGTGACCGACGGGATCGCGCTGCGCTTGGCAGCGGCGACCACACCAGTGCGCTTCTCACCGAGCTCGAGGAGCGGTGACTCTCCGAAGTCCGGGATTCGTCGCCTGGCTCGTCACTCTCCTGCGTGCCACCCGCTGACCACCGGCACACCGCATACTTGAGCGCGTGACTGCGACCCCCGACCTGTCGGCGTTCATCAAGGCCTACGACGTCCGCGGACTCGTCCCCGAGCAGCTGAGCCCCGAGGTGGCACGGGCCATCGGCGCCGCCTTCGCCGAAGTGATCGCC
>JBHEPF010000014.1:0-63643 GCA_046260445.1 Dermatophilaceae bacterium
CGATGAGCTCGCCGCGCGAGACGGGCAGACGCTCTTCGAGATCTGCTCCGTGCTGATCAGCCGTCATGGGGTCTCCATCACGCGACAGGGCATCTCACAGCACCTCGGCGTTCTCGAGTCGGCCGCTCTGGTCCGGACCGAGCGCCGCGGACGCAGCAAGTACCACTACCTCACCCCCGAGCCGCTCGCCGAGATCCACTCGCGGTGGCCCACGACAGGAAGGCCAACGACATGAAGATCCACCTGACGAGCGTGTACGTCGACGATCAGCGGGCCGCACTCGACTTCTACACCGAGGTGCTTGGCTTCACCAAGCACCGCGACATCCCCCTCGGCGAGGACGCGTGGCTCACGGTGATCTCGCCCTCGGCCCCCGACGGCCCGGAGCTGCTCCTCGAGCCCGCGGGGCATCCTGCGGTACGGCCCTACCGAGATGCCCTCGTCGAGGACGGGATCCCGCTGGCCCAGTTCGCCGTGGACGACGTCGAGACGGAATATGCCCGACTCTGCGAGCGCGGCGTCGTGTTCACCCAGCCCCCGACCGACATCGGCGCCGCTGTCATGGCTGTCTTCGACGACACGTGCGGCAACCTCATCCAGATCGTCGCCGCGAAGGGAGCCCTGCCGCAGGACTGATCCTCTGCCGTCACGATGCCGCACCCCGGGCTGTGCCACCCGCTCGCAGGCCGAGGAGCACCTCGTCGAGCATCCCGGGGGTGAGCCGGCCGGTGAAGGTGTTGTGGGGGCTGACGTGGTAGCAGCCGACGAGGCGCACCGGGTCACCGTCCGGGCGGCCGAGGACCACCTCGTCGCCATGCCCGAACCTCGGTCGTGGTGACGGCACCGCCCAGCCGATCTCGGCCGCCGCCGCGAGCGCACCGGCCCACCCGATGCCGCCCAGGGTCAGGATCGTGTGCAGGCCGGGTGTGAGCTCGAGGTCACGGCGCAGCCAGGGTGCGCACGTCGCCTTCTCCCGGGCGGTCGGCTTGTTCTCCGGCGGAGCGCAGCGCACCGTGGCGACGATCCGGACGCCGGTCAGCTCGAGCCCGTCGCCGGACCCGACCGACGTCGGCTGGTTGGCGTACCCGGTCCGGTGGAGCGCCGCATACAGGAAGTCGCCGGAGGCGTCTCCGGTGAACATCCGCCCGGTCCGGTTGGTGCCGTTGGCCGCCGGCGCGAGTCCGACGATGAGAACCGGAGCCTTGGGATCACCGAAGGCCGGACCGGGCCGGCCCCAGTAGGGCTGGTCGGCGAAGGAGGCGCGACGACCCGACCGGGCGACCGACTCGCGCCACTCGACGAGCCGCGGGCAGGCCCGGCACATCGAGATGCGGGCCTGCAGCACGGGCAGGTCCGGGGCGCTCGCCGCCAGCGAACGGACCCGGCCGGCGGTTGTCGCGACGGGGGTGTCGGCCTCAGCCGGGTCGCCCGGCCAGCCGCTGCCGGGAGGGACCGGCGAGGCGAACCGCTCTCCGGTCAGCGGATGCGGGTCGAGTCCGCTCACGTCCGTCCGCCACCCAGGGCCGCTTCGACCTCCGAGCCCCGCACCGGGATGGCACCGAGCCGGGCCAGCTCCCTGACGAACGCGGGCTCCTCCCGCTGCAGCTCCCACCCCCGCCGCAGCAGGACGAGCGGCGGCTTGCGGCGTTCGGCGAGGTCCCGCACGAGCCGGAGGACGAAGGTCAGCAGCCGATGCCCGTGCCGGATGCAGTATGCGGTGCGCAGCAGCCCCCGCTCCCGCAGCGGGGCGATGAGCTCGGCGGCGAAGATACCCTCGGCGAGGATGAGGTCGTGCGGTCCACAGGTGATCTCGTCGTTGCCGGTCGTCCGGCTCTGGGAGATGTCGTAGAGCGGCTTGTGGGTGTGCCCGGTCGTCACCAGCTCCTCGAGAGCAGTAAGCGCGGCAGCCCCGTCCCAGCTGTCGACATGGTCCCAGTCGACGATCCCGAGGCTCTCGTGTCGGGGCATATCGGCATGGTCGTGGTCCCGGTAGAAGTCGTCGAGGTTGACGATCGGCCAGCCATGCTGCTCATGCAGGCGGGTGGCGAGCCTCGACTTCCCGGAACCCGACGGACCGGCGAGGATGATGACGCGCGCGCGCGGATCGGTCACGTCGGACAGGGTCACGTCAGATGGCGACGCCGAGCGTCGCATACCCGGGCTTGACGACCCGCTCGATGATGACGAGCCGCTCGTCGAAGGGGATGAACGCCGACTTCATCGCGTTGATCGTCGCCCAGCGCAGCTCGGAGAGCGTCCAGCCGGCCTCGTCGACGAGCAGCTGCATCTCCTTGCTCATCGACGTGCCGGACATGAGCCGGTTATCGGTGTTGACGGTGACGCGGTACCGCAGGGCCTTGAGGAGGGTGATGGGGTGCCCTGCGATCGAGGTCGCGGCACCGGTCTGCAGGTTGCTCGACGGGCACATCTCGAGCGGGATCCGGCCGTCGCGCACGTAGGCGGCGAGACGGCCCAGGGTGACCCCCTCCCCGGCGACCGCGTGGGCCCGGTCGACACCGTCCTCGACCGCGATGTCGTCGACGATGCGGACGCCGTGGCCGAGCCGGTCGGCGCCACACCACTGGATCGCCTCCCAGATCGACGGGAGGCCGAAGGCTTCGCCGGCATGGATCGTGAAGTGGAAGTTCTCCCGTCGCAGGTACTCGAAGGCGTCGAGGTGGCGGGTGGGCGGGAAACCCGCCTCAGCCCCGGCGATGTCGAACCCGACGACGCCGTTGTCACGGTAGGCGACGGCGAGCTCGGCGATCTCCCGGGACTTCGCGGCATGTCGCATCGCCGTGAGCAACGACGCGATGCGGATGGGGGTCCCCTCGGCCTCGGCCTGCGCAGCGCCCTCCGCGAAGCCGGCGTTGACCGCCTCGACGACCTGCTCGAGGCTCAGACCCGCCTCGAGGTGCTGCTCCGGCGCATACCGCGACTCGGCGTAGACGACCCCGTCGGCCGCGAGGTCGAGGGCACACTCGCGCGCGATCCGACGCAGCCCCTCCTCGGTCTGCATGACGGCGAGGGTGTGGTCGAAGGTCTCGAGGTAGCGCTCGAGGGAGCCGGAGTCCGCCGACTCACGGAACCACTGCTCGAGGGCCACCTCGTCGCCGGCCGGGAGCTCCGCATACCCGATCTCGTCCGCGAGCTCGAGGATCGTCGCCGGGCGCAGCCCGCCGTCGAGGTGGTCGTGCAGGAGCGCCTTCGGAGCCCTGGCGACCTCGTCGGTGATGGCGACCTCACTCACACGCCCTCCTCCTCACGGTTGACGGTCTCGGGGGCGAATGCCGGGACGCAGACGGCGACATACTCCGCGCCCTCGGGACCGCACGAGTAGCGGACCCGCTCGCCCGCGGAGGTGACGATGCTCTGGCCGGCGGACACCTCGGTGCTGCCATCATCGTGCTCGACCATGACCGTGCCGCGCAGCACGAGCGTCACCTCGTCGAACTCCGGACGCTGCGCAGGCTCCTCCCATCCGGCCGGCGCCACCATGTGGGCGACCGAGACCCCCTCGTGGCCGGTCGCCACCCGACCGACGTGCTCGTGGATGACCTTCCCGCCGGGAACGTCGATGACAGCTGGTTCAGGGATGAGCCGAGGCATGGGCCCAAGCCTAGGGGCTGCGGCGCCGGGCACGGCCGGCCCCCGCACTCAGAAGCGTTGTGGGACGAAGGTCTGCTCGTGCATCGGCGGGCGAACGTACGGGATCCGCTGCATCTCCGGCAGCTCGACGTGCTCCGGCGCCACGTTCTCGTAGTCGAACTGGCTGAGCAGATGAGAGATGCAGTTGACCCGGGCCGCGCGCTTGTCGTCTGAGGGGACGACGTACCACGGCGCCTGCTTGATGTCGGTGTACTGGAAGGTGGTGTCCTTGGCCATCGAGTAGCGCACGTAGAGCTCGTGCTCGGCAAGATCCATGTCGGAGAGCTTCCACCGCTTGAGCGGCTCGGCGTTGCGCGCCTCGAACCGTCGGCGCTGCTCCTCGAAGGAGACGGAGAACCAGTACTTGAGGACGATGGTCCCGCTGCGCACCAGCATCCGCTCGAACTCGGGAGCGGAGCGGAGGAACTCCTGGTGCTCGCCCTCCGTGCAGTACCCCATGACCCACTCGACGTTGGAGCGGTTGTACCAGCTGCGGTCGAAGAGCGCCATCTCACCGGCGGCCGGCAGGTGCTCGACATAGCGCTGGAAGTACCACTGCGTCGTCTCCCGCTCGGTCGGCTTCGGCAGCGCGACGACACGCACGGTCCGCGGCGAGGTGCGCTCGGTGATGCGCTTGATCACCCCGCCCTTGCCCGCGGATCCGCGACCCTCGAAGATCACGGCGACCTTCAGACCCTGGCTCTGGATCCAGTACTGCAACAGCACGAGCTGCTCCTGCAGGCGAGCCATCTCGTCCTCGTAGATGCTGCTCCTGAGGCGTCCCGACGACGTGTAGTTCTCAGCGGGGCCCGGGAGCTCCCGCACCTGGACGTCGTCCGCACCCTCAGGAAGGACAGGGATCTTGTGCTTGCGGGCCATACTCGCATCCTCTCACCCGGCCGCGTCGTGCCGGTGCAGGTGGTCTAGGCGTGGTCAGCCGGCTCAGCCCGCCACCCGGTCGATGACGAGCGGAAGCAGGTCGGGCTCGGTCCCCTCGGCGGAGATCTCGAACGCACCGTCGAGCGAGGCGAGGGCGCGCTCGAAGCGCTCCGGCGTGTCCGTGTGCAACGTGAGGAGAGGGTCGCCCTCGCGCACGGTGTCGCCGGGCTTGGCGTGCAGGACCACACCGGCCGCCGCCTGGACCGGGTCCTCCTTGCGGGCCCGGCCGGCACCGAGTCGCCACGCGGCCACACCGACGTCGAGGGCGTCGAGGGCGGTGAGCACCCCGCTGCGGGGGGCAGAGATCGTATGCGTCTCCCGCGCCTCGGGCAGGGCCGCGTCGGGGTCCCCGCCCTGGGCCGCGATCATCGCCCGCCAGACGTCCATGGCCCGGCCGTCGCGCAGCGCCTCGGCGGGGTCGATGTCGTCCCTGCCCGCGGCGGCGAGCATCTCGCGCGCGAGGGTCACCGTGAGCTCGACGACGTCCTCGGGGCCGCCTCCCTCGAGCACCTCGACCGACTCGCGCACCTCGAGGGCGTTGCCGGCGGTGAGCCCGAGAGGCACCTGCATGTTCGTCAGGAGGGCCACCGTCGTGACCCCGGCGTCCGTGCCGAGCGAGACCATCGTCTCGGCGAGCTCGCGGGCGGAGTGGACGTCCTTCATGAAGGCGCCGCTGCCGACCTTGACGTCGAGCACGAGCGCGCCGGTGCCCTCGGCGATCTTCTTGCTCATGATCGAGCTCGCGATGAGCGGGATCGCCTCGACGGTGCCGGTGACGTCGCGCAGCGCATACAGCTTCTTGTCCGCCGGAGCCAGGCCGGAGCCTGCGGCGCAGATGACCGCACCGACGTCCTCGAGCTGCCGCAGCATCGCCTCGTTCGACAGGCTCGCCTGCCATCCCGGGATCGACTCGAGCTTGTCGAGGGTCCCACCGGTGTGGCCCAGCCCGCGCCCGGAGAGCTGCGGGACGGCCACGCCGCACGCCGCGACGAGGGGCGCGAGAGGGAGGGTGATCTTGTCCCCCACGCCCCCGGTCGAGTGCTTGTCCGCCGTCGGGCGCGACAGGGACGAGAAGTCCATCCGCTCGCCGCTCGCGATCATCGCCGCGGTCCAGCGGGCGATCTCCTCGCGGTCCATGCCGTTGAGCAGGATCGCCATCGCCAGGGCCGACATCTGCTCGTCTGCCACCACACCCCGGGTGTATGCGTCGATCACCCAGTCGATCTGCCCGTCACTGAGTCGCTGCTTGCTGCGCTTGGCGACGATGACATCGACGGCGTCGAAGGCCTCCGCTTCACTCATGACGGCTCCTGTGTCGAGGTGGTGGCCGACGTGCTGCTGTCCATTCGGTCGAGATCCTCGCGGCCGAAGGCCTGCGGCAGGATGTCCTGCATCGTGCGGACCCCTTCCGGGGTCATCAGCCGGCAGCCGGCGCCGCCGTTCTCCCAGAGCAGCTGTCGGCACCGGCCGCACGGCATGAGCACCTCGCCGTCACCGCCGACGCAGTACACGGCGACGAGCCGGCCACCACCGGTGAGGTGGAGCTGGCTCACCATGCCGCACTCGGCGCACAGCGCCACGCCATAGGCGGCGTTCTCGACGTTGCACCCGGTGACGAGCCGTCCGTCGTCGACGAGACCGGCGACACCCACAGGGAACCGCGAGTAGGGGCAGTACGCCGACCGCATCGCGACGACGGCGGCGGCATGCAGCGCCTCCCAGTCGACCAGGTCCTCGGCCAGCATGTGTTCGTCCTCTCCGGGGCCGTCAGCCCGCTTGGCCCTTGCGATAGATCATGCCGTCGGCCGCTGGCATTCGCAGGCGTTGAGCGGCGAAGGCCAGCACGAGGAGTGTCGTGACATAGGGCGTCGCGCCGGTGAGCTCGCCGGGGACCGTGTCGGTCGTGAAGTGCCACAGCGCCGCACCCATCGCGGCCGCCAGGGCGAGCATGCCCTGGACCCGGTTGCCGCGCTTGAGCTGCCAGGCACCCACGAGCAGGAGGATGACGGCGATGAGCAGGAGGAGGGCGTGGACGGTCTGGCCGCCACCGCGCAACCGCGCCGCATCGGTGTAGCCGAAGAGCAGGGCTCCCGACGCGAGTCCACCAGGCCGCCAGTTCCCGAAGATCATCGCGGCGAGGCCGATATAGCCTCGCCCACCGGTCTGTCCGTCGCGGTAGAGGTTGGCGGCGACCAGTGCGAGGAAGGCGCCGCCGAGTCCCGCGAGGGCACCGGACATGCTCACGGCGATGAACTTGTAGCGGATGACGTTGATGCCAAGGGTCTCGGCCGCCACCGGCGACTCACCGCAGGAGCGCAGCCGCAGACCGAAGGGGGTGCGCCAGAGGATGAAGAAGGTCGCGACGAAGAGCATCACGGCGATGATGGTGAAGGCCGAGATGTTCGTCGTGAAGCCGCGGACGACGCCTGCGAGATCACTCACGAAGAAGATGCGTTGGGACTCGAGATCACCGAGCGGTTCCGAGACGCCGGGCACCGAGAGTCGCGGCAGCGACTGCAGCGTCGGCGACTGGGTCGGTCCACCACCGGGCAGGTCGGTGAAGAACCGCGCTGCGAGGTACTTGGCGATGCCCATGGCCGTGATGTTGAGGGCGACGCCGGAGACGATGTGGTCGACGCCGAACGTCACCGTCGCAAGCGCGTGGATGAGGCCACCGACGATGCCGCACACCATTCCGCCGACGATGCCCGCCCACGGACCCAGGTGGTAGCCGAAGAACCCGGCGCCCCAGGTGCCGAGGATCATCATGCCCTCGAGGCCGATGTTGACGACACCGGCACGCTCCGACCACAGACCGCCGAGACCGGCCAGGCCGATCGGCACGGCGAGAGCGATGGCCGCCCCGATGACGCCCGAGCTGGCGACGTCGTTGGCCCCGGTGATGACGCGCAGGACCGCGAGAACGAAGATCACACCGAGGAAGGCGGCCGGCCAGAACCAGAGCGGCAGCCGGCGCTTCCTGGTGGGCTCCACCGCGGGCCCGGTGGGCTCGGCGGGCCGGGTCGGCGCGAGGGTCGGGGTGCTCATGCGGACGCTCCTTGTCCGGCCGAGGCGGCTTGCGGGGCTTCCTCCAGCTGCCGGGCGACACGCGTCTGCTCCATGCGGGCCTCGGCGCGGCGGGTCAGCTCGTAGGCGATGACGACGGCGAAGAGGATCGTGCCCTGGATGATGAAGACGAGCTCCTTGGACACGTTGGCCTGGATCTGCAGCGCATTGCTCTGCGCGTCGAGGAAGGCCCACAGCAGGGCGGCGAAGGCGATGCCGACGGGGTGGTTGCGGCCGAGCAGCGCGATGGCGATGCCGGCGAACCCGAGGCCGGCCTGGAACGTCGTGCCGTACGAGAAGTCCTGGCCGAAGAGGAGCGGCATGCCGACCAGCCCGGCCACGGCTCCGGAGAGGACCATCGACAGAAGCATCATCTTCTTGACGTTGACGCCGCTGGCGACGGCGGCGGACTCGGACTTGCCGGTCGCGCGCAGGTCGAAGCCGAAGCGGGTCTTGTTGAGGACGAACCAGTAGGCGAACCCCACGAACGCGGCCAGGAAGATGAGCGTGTAGACGGTTCCCGTGGCACCGGGCACGATGCTCAGGCCCTCGAGCCGGGAGGACTCCTGAATCTCGCGGGTCCCCACGACGTTGCTGCCGATGCTCTCCGGGTCACGGGCCTTGGCGAGCAGCCAGCTCACCATGGCGGTGGCGATCGCGTTGAGCATGATCGTCGAGATGACCTCCGACACCCCACGCTTGACCTTGAGCCATCCGGCGATGCCGGCCCACAGGCCGCCGAAGACCATGGCGACGAGGATCGCCACGATGATGTTGAGCACGCCGGGGAGCCAGGCCTGGCCGGCGAAGACGGCGGCGGCGAAGCTCGCCACGCGGTACTGACCGTCGACGCCGATGTTGAACAGGTTCATCTTGAACCCGATGGCCACGGCCACGGCCGAGAGATAGAAGACCGTCGCGGCGTTGATGATGTTGACCATCTGTCGGGGCAGCGGGACCTGGAAGATGACCCCCCAGACCTCCAAGACCGGGTCTCCCACGGCAAGCAGGACGAGCGAGGTGATGATGAACGCGACGACGACCGCCACCAGCGGGGCGACGAGAGGCACCAGGAAACGGCGCGGCTGCAGGCGGCTCATGTGGCGCTCCCGTCGGGCGAGGATGGAGGATGCGGCGGCTCGCTGCCCTGACGTGCGCCATCACCGTCGGCACCGGTCATGGCGGACCCGAGGTCCTCAGCGGTGACGGTGTCCGGGTCGAAGACGTCGGAGAGCCGTCCGCGGAGGATGACCCGGATCGCGTCGGAGAGGCCGATGAGCTCCTCGAGGTCGGCCGAGATGAGGAGGACCCCCATGCCCTCCCGCCGGGCCTGGCGCATGAGGTCCCAGATGCCGGCCTGGGCGCCGACGTCCACGCCACGGGTCGGGTGGCCGGCAACGAGGACGCGGGGGTGATGGCTCATCTCGCGCCCGACGATGAGCTTCTGCTGGTTGCCGCCCGAGAGCGACCGCGCCGTGACCTCGATCCCTGGGGTGCGCACGTCGTACTCCTCGACGATGCGCTTGGTGTCCTCGCGCGCTGCGCGCGCGTTGATGAGCCCACCGCGCACGTTCGGCTCCTGCGTCTGATGGCCGAGGATGCGGTTCTCCCAGAGCGGTGCCTCGAGGAGCAGCCCGTGTCGCTGGCGGTCCTCGGGGATGTAGCCGATGCCGGCCTCGCGGATCTGACGCGTGCGCCAGTTCGAGACCTCGGTCTCGTCGATGAAGATCTGGCCGGAGTCCTGGTCCCGCATCCCCATGATGACCTCGACGAGCTCGGCCTGGCCGTTGCCCTCGACGCCGGCGATCCCGAGGACCTCGCCGGCGTGGATCGAGAACGAGATCCCGTCGAGGGTATTGCGGCTCGCGCCCTTGAGGACGAGGTCCTCGACCCGCAGGACCACCTGCTCGGTGACCGTGGACTCCTCCGTCACCGCTGTCGGCAGCTCCGAGCCGACCATGAGCTCGGCCAGCTGGCGGGCGTCGACGTCCTGGGGATCGACGGTGTCGACCGTCGTGCCGCGACGGATGACGGTGATCGAGTCGGCGACCCGCAGCACCTCGTCGAGCTTGTGCGAGATGAACAGGACCGTCAACCCCTCGCTCTTGAGCTCGCGGAGGTTGTCGAAGAGCTCGTCGACCTCCTGCGGCACGAGGACGGCCGTCGGCTCGTCGAGGATGATGATCTTCGCGCCGCGGTAGAGCACCTTGAGGATCTCGACCCGCTGACGAGCGCCGACGCCGAGGTCGGCCACGAGGACATCGGGGTCGACGTCGAGGTTGTAGTCCTCGGAGATGGCGAGGATCCGCTCGCGCGCCGCGGCACCGATGCCGTGCAGCTTCTCGGCACCGAGGACGACGTTCTCGAGGACGGTGAAGTTGTCGGCGAGCATGAAGTGCTGGAACACCATGCCGATTCCGTGCCGGATCGCATCCGACGGGCTGTGCAGGTCCACCCTCTCGCCACCGACGGTGATCGTCCCCTCGTCGGGTCGCTGCACGCCGTACAGGATCTTCATGAGGGTGGACTTGCCCGCGCCGTTCTCGCCGACGATCGCGTGGACGGTGCCGCTCCGGACGGCGAAGACGATGTCCTTGTTCGCGACCACGCCCGGGAATCGCTTCGTGATGCCTTCGAGCTCGACGGCGTACTCCGAGTCCTCGATTGCGCGCTCGTGCTCTGGAGCGGCAGCAGTCATCGTGGGTCCTCTCGGTGTCGATCCGGTCACCGTGGCGGCTCAGGGATCCGGTGCGCCGCCACGCTATCGCGGTGTAGCGCCGAAATGTAGGGAATCGAAGTGTGGGGGACACGAGCAGATCGCCCTCCCGATGCCGAGAGCATCGAGAGGGCGATCCGTTGAGCAGTGGACAGCTGGGACCAGTGTCCGACTACGGAGTGGTCGGAACCGTGATCTCGCCGTCGATGATCTGCTGCTTGAGCGCGTCGAGCTGGTCCTTGATGTCGTCGACCTTGCCACCGGTGGTGGAGTAGTCGACACCACCCTCGGAGAGGTCGAAGATGACCTCGCCGGCCTCGAAGGTGCCCTCGACCTCGGCCTTGAGGAACTCGTAGACCGCGACGTCGACACGCTTGAGCATCGAGGTGATGATGACGTCCTGGACCTCGGCCGCAGCCGTCTTGGCCTGGTCGGAGTCGACGCCGATCGCCATCTTGTTGGCCTGCTTGGCGGCCGTGAAGACACCGCCACCGGACCCGCCGGCCGCATGGTAGACGACGTCCGCGCCTGACTGGAACATGCCCTCGGCAGCCGTCTTGCCCTTGGCCGGGTCGCCGAAACCGGAGAAGTCCGGCGGCTGGCTGAGGTAGGTCGACTGGATCTCGATGTCGGGGTTGATCTCCTTGGCCCCGGCGATGAAGCCCGCCTCGAACTTCTGGATGAGCGGCACCTGCACGCCGCCGACGAAGCCGACGTTGTCGGTCTTGGTCTTGAGCGCTGCGGCTGCACCGACGAGGAAGGAGCCCTGCTCCTCGGCGAAGACGAGGTTGGCGACGTTGTCGCCCGTGGTGTCAGTCGAGTCGATGAGCGCGAAGTGGACATCGGGGTTCTCCGGAGCGACGGCCGCGATGGAGGGTGCGTAGGCGAACCCGACTGCGACGATCGTCGTGTAGCCGGCGTCGACGAGCTGCTGGAGGCGCTCCTCGCGAGCGGACTCGGGCTCGCCGTCGGTGGCGGTCGCCTCCTGGGTCTCGATGCCGAACTCCGCGGCGGCCTGGTCGAGGCCGGCTGCTGCGGCGTCGTTGAAGGACTGGTCGCCGCGGCCTCCCACGTCGTAGGCCATGCCGACCCTGACGTCGCTCTCCTGCTCGGCCGCGGTCTCGGTGCCGTCGGCGGTGCCGGTCGCGTCGGCGCCGTCGGAGCTGTCGCTCCCACAGGCGCTCAGGGCCAGGGCCGCTGCCGCAAAGACGGCTGCGTACTTCGTCGTCTGGCGCAAGGTATGTCTCCTGTTCTCAGGCGGTGCCGATCGGCACCTACCTCGTCAAGCGTTGCTTACTCGCAATGCGAGGCGGCAGGGTCGCCGCCCTCTCTCGCGACAATATCCCGCCCGCTCTACGACATCGCCTCCGGTCACACCTCCGTGGCGCATTCGTTACCCACTCGGGACCCAACCTCGACCCTTCCGCGCAGCCACGCCGGGCACGGTGCGTCAGTCGTCACCCGGCTTGACCCGACCTGCGAACACGGCCCCGGTCAGGAGAGCCACAGCGTGCCGGAGGGACTCCTCGTCGACGATGAGATCGCCCTGGTGCAGGTCATAGCTGCGACCGCCCGGCGTCCGGGTACCGAGCCGCGCCATGGCACCGGGAACGCGCGCCAGGTACCAGGAGAAGTCCTCCCCACCGAGTGACTGCTCGGTCGGCGCCGACAACATCCCCATCCCCTCGGTGGCGCGCCGCAGGACCTCGATCGCCGAGGCCCCGTTGACGACCGGTGGAACCCCGCGCTCGCGGTCCAGTCGCACGGAGACGGCATATGGCGCCGCCACGCCGTGGACGATCTCCGCCAGCAGGGGACCCACGGCCTCCCACGCGGAGGCGTCGAGGATGCGCAGGGTGCCCGCCGCATACCCCGACGAGGGGATGACGTTGGAGGCCTTCCCGGCATGGACCTCGCCCCACACGAGCGCGGCGCCGGTGCGCGGGTCCAGCCTGCGGGAGAGTGCCGCTGGGACCTCGGTGACGATCTTGGCAAGGGCGAAGGTGAGGTCCTCGGTCAGGTGCGGTCTGGACGTGTGCCCACCCCTGCCGGTGAGCTCGACCCGGATCGCATCGCACGCTGCGGTGAGCGGTCCCTCCCGCAGTCCGACCTCGCCGACGTCGAGGCTGGGGTCGCAGTGGATCGCGAAGACCGAGTCGACCCCCTCGAGCGCGTGGGCCGCGATGAGCTTGTGCGCCCCGCCCGGGATGACCTCCTCGGCGGGCTGGAACAGGAGCCGGACCGCGATCCCGCGCGCGCGCAGCTGGTCCTCGAGAGCGTGCAGGACGAGCCCTGCGCCGAGGACGGCGGCGGTATGGACATCGTGCCCGCAGGCGTGGCACACGTCGGGAGTCGTCGAGGACCAGTCGAGGCCGGTGCGCTCGCGCACCGGCAGGGCGTCGATGTCCGCCCGCAGCGCGATGCGGTAGGCGGGCTGTTCGGCCCCCAGATCGGCGATCGCGCCGGTGCAGCCTGGGATGGGACGCCAGGAGATCCCAGCGGCTGTGAGCCGTCGGGTCACCACGGCGGTGGTCCGGATCTCCTGGAACGACAGCTCCGGATGGGCGTGCAGGTCACGCCGAATATCGCGAAGCTCGGGGAGGAACGAGGAGATCGCTGGGAGCAGATCTGCGGGCAGATCGTCCGGAAGGGCGTCGAACATCTCGCGCCCATCGTAGCCGCTCTCGGCCCCCATGCCTGACGGCCCCAGAACCCGGAGAGGCCTCTGCGTCCCGCGCCTCAGAAGGCGTCGTGCGGGGTGTAGGTGCCCCACACCTCACGCAGCGCGTGGCTCACCTCGCCGCCGGTGGCGCGCGCCCGCAGCGCGTCCTTCATCGGGTAGAGCACGTTGTCGGTGCCCCGAGCCGCGTCCTTGAGCCGCCGCAGGGCCTCCGCCACCGCGTCGTTGTCGCGGTCGGCACGCAGCGCGGCGAGACGCTCGCACTGGTCGACCTCGATCTGCGGGTCGACGCGCAGCGGCTCGTAGGGCTCCTCCTCGTCGATCCGGTAGCGGTTGACACCGACGACGGTCCGCTCGCCCTCGTCGATCTCCAGGGCGAACCGGTATGCGCTGCGCTCGATCTCGCTCTTCTGGAACCCCTGCTCGATGGCCGCGACCGCGCCACCGCGGTCCTCGATGGCCTGGATGAGGTCGGTGGCCGCGCGCTCGAGGTCGTCGGTCATCGACTCGACGACGTAGGACCCCGCGAACGGGTCGACCGTCTTCGTCACGTCGGTCTCGTAGGCGATGACCTGCTGGGTGCGCAGGGCGAGCCGGGCGGCCTTCTGGGTCGGCAGGGCGATGGCCTCGTCGTAGGAGTTGGTGTGGAGGGACTGCGTTCCGCCGAGGACGGCGCCGAGACCCTGCAGCGCGACGCGGACGAGGTTGACCTCCGGCTGCTGCGCGGTGAGCTGCACACCCGCGGTCTGGGTGTGGAAGCGGAGCATCAGCGACTTGGGGTTCTTCGCGCCGAAGTCGTCACGCATGATCCGCGCCCAGATCCGGCGGGCGGCACGGAACTTCGCCACCTCCTCGAGGAGAGTCGTGCGGGCCACGAAGAAGAAGGACAGCCGCGGCGCGAAGTCGTCGACCTGCAGTCCCGCGTCGAGGGCCGCCTGGACATAGGCGATCGCGTTGGCCAGGGTGAAGGCGATCTCCTGTGCCGGCGTGGCTCCGGCCTCGGCCATGTGGTAGCCCGAGATGGAGATCGTGTTCCAACGCGGGATCTCGTCCTGGCAGTAGGCGAAGATGTCCGAGATGAGCCGCAGCGACTCCTTGGGCGGGAAGATGTAGGTCCCCCGGGCGATGTACTCCTTGAGGACATCGTTCTGGATCGTCCCGGTGAGCCGGTCCGCCGAGACGCCCTGATCCTCGGCGACGAGCTGGTACATGAGGAGCAGCGGCGCCGCCGGAGCGTTGATCGTCATCGACGTCGAGATCTTGTCCAGAGGCAGGCCACCGAAGAGGATCCGCATGTCGTCGATGGAGTCGATCGCGACGCCGACCTTGCCCACCTCACCGCTCGCGATGGACTCGTCGCTGTCGTAGCCCATCTGGGTCGGCAGGTCGAAGGCGACCGACAACCCGCCGGTGCCGTTGTTCACGAGCTCGTGATAGCGCTCGTTCGACTCCTTGGCCGTGCCGAAGCCGGCGTACTGCCGCATCGTCCACGGACGGCCGGTGTACATCGAGGGGTAGACACCGCGGGTGAAGGGGTACTCGCCGGGCTCGCCGAGCTGCGTCGCCGGGTCGAAGCCCTCGAGGTCCCCCGACCCGTAGACGGCCTTGATGGGCAGGTCGGACTCGCTGCGGGCGCCGGTGTCAGTCATGCGACCCACCGTAGTAGTCCGCACAACACCCATGACACCCCCGTGGGCAACCTCACCGCCGCTGGCTTTTGGGTAGCCTGCTGCGCATGCCCGACTCCCCCGCTCGCGCCGCGATCGTCAGCGGCTACTTCAACCCGCTCCACATCGGCCACCTGCAGATGATGGAGGCCGCGAGCGAGCTCGGTGACGGGCACCTCGTCGTCATCGTCAACTCCGACGCCCAGCAGGAGCTGAAGAAGGGCCGGGTGATCTTCGACGAGGACGTGCGGCTGCGCATCGTCAGGGCCCTGCGCGTCGTCGACGACGCGATCGTCGCGGTCGACAGCGACGGCAGCGTCACCGAGTCCCTGCGCAGGGTGCGCGACGCATACCCGGACACCGAGCTGGTCTTCTGCAACGGGGGGGACCGCCGCGACCCGCATGCCATGCCGACGAACGAGTCGGCCGTCTGCGCCGAGCTCGGCATCGAGATGGCCTTCGGTGTCGGCGGCGAGGACAAGGCCGACTCGAGCTCCCGCATCCTGCACGACCTCGGCGAAGCCCCGCCGTCTGCCTGATCGGCGCCACCGAGTCCTCACCTCCTCGTCACCTCGACCCCGTCCGGCCTTCACCTGGGACACACCCTCGCCTGGGACTCTCACGACATGCGGATCGCGATCGTGACCGAGTCCTTCCTTCCCTGCCACAACGGCGTGACGACGAGCGTGTGCAAGGTGACCGAGGAGCTCATCGCCCTCGGTCACGAGGTCGCGATCATCGCGCCCGGACCGACACCCGGGTCCTATGCGGGAGCCGAGGTCCACGCGCTGCCGAGCGTGTCCGTCCGGCAGTTCCCCACGGCTCTGCCGACCTACCGCGTCGAGGCCCTGCTCGCTGAGATCGCCCCCGACGTCGTGCATCTCGCCTCCCCCTTCGCCGTCGGGGCGCGCGGGACGTATGCGGCGCTCCGCCTCGGACTCCCGACCGTCGCGATCTACCAGACCGACATGGCCGGCTATCTGCGCCGGCACGTGCCAGGGGTGGCCGGGCGTGCAGCGGAGCGGGCGGCGTGGCAGTGGATCCGACTGCTGCACAACCGGGTCGACCGGACCTTGGCGCCCTCCACCGCGGCCGTTGCCGAGCTCACCGTCCGCGGCGTCGACAGGGTGCACCTGTGGGGGCGCGGCATCGACACCCGCCTGCACTCCCCCATCCGCCGCTCGAGCGAACGCGTGCGGGCGTTGCGGCGACGCATCGCACCACGCGGCGAGCGCATCGTGGGCTATGTCGGCCGGCTCGCCCCGGAGAAGGAGGTCGACCGTCTCGCAGAGATCACCCGGATCCCGCGAACGCGCATCCTTGTCGTCGGAGACGGGCCCAGCCGCCGAGGGCTCGAGCGCAGGCTGCCGGATGCCACCTTCCTCGGCTTCCTGGACGGCGAGGCGCTCGCCGACGCCTATGCCGCCTGTGACGTGTTCGTGCACACCGGGACCCGCGAGACGTTCGGGCAGACGCTGCAGGAGGCGGCGGCCCCCGGCCTGCCGGTCGTCGCACCCGCCGTCGGTGGGCCGCTCGACCTGGTGGAGCACGCGGTCACGGGCTACCTGTTCGACCCGCTTCGACGGGGAGCGCTGTCGGCCTGCGTCGGCCACCTCGTCTCGGCACCCCGTGAGAGTACGGCCATGGGGGCGGCCGGCCGCCGGACGGTCGAGGGTCGGTCGTGGGCAGTCCTGACCGACCAGCTGCTGGTCCACTACCGGACCGCCCGTGAGCGGGCCTACGGCCTCGCAACGCCGGCCTGACCGCGGTCGCTAGCCCAGTCCGAAGTCGAACTGCGCCACCGGCCGCCACACCTCGTCGGCACCGTGCTCATACAGGTGGACCGCGTCGACGCTGAAGCGCACCTCGTAGGAGCCGAGCTCGTCGAAGGCCCGGTCGAGTGCCTCGTCCGGCAGGTGATGGGCGACGGTCACGTGCGGGTGGTAGTTGAAGTCGAGCTCCCGGCTCACCGGTCCGCTGCGGACGGCGGCCTCGATCGCCTCGCACTGGGCGATGCCGGCGGCGAGCTGGACGAAGACCACCGGCGAGACCGGACGGAACGTCCCGGTCCCCCGCAGGTGCACCTCGAACGGCTCGAGCTCGTCGCACACCCAGCGCAGGTGCGCCTCGAAGCGGTCCCGCTCCTGCTCCTCGACGACGGTCGGGGGCAGGATCGTGATGTGCGCCGGGATCGCGCCGGCCATGGGGTCGCCGAACCCTTCGCGGAGCCGCTGCAGGGCGGCGCCGTGGGGCTCGGGGACTGCGATCGACACACCGATGGTCGCCATGACCGGAGCACCATAACGCACCGGAGCGCTTCGCGACACACGCCGTCGCGACAACGGATGCCTCGACAACGGATGTGGTACGCGCCGCTCGCCTCAGGCGCAGCCGTCGGCGTTAGGCCCGGCGGGCGGCTGGAGGGAGCAGTCCCATCCGGTCGTAGACCCGCGCGACGGTCCGTGCGGCCACCTCGTGTGCGCGCTCGGCGCCACGCGCGACGATCCGGTCCAGCTCGGCCGGGTCACCGAGGAGCTCGGACATCCGGGTCTGGAAGGGCTCGAGGGCGGTGACGACGACCTCGGCCACCTCCTTCTTCAGGTCGCCGTAGCCGCCAGCGCTGAAGCGCTGCTCGAGCTCATCCACCCGCGCACCGGAGAGCATCGAGTGGATGACGAGCAGGTTCGAGACACCGGGCTTGCTCTCGGGGTCGTAGCGCACCTCACCGCCTGCGTCGGTGACCGCGGACCTGATCTTCTTGGCGATCCGCGAGGGCTCGTCGCTCAGCAGGATCAGGCCCTTGTCCGGCGAGGTCGACCCGGACATCTTCGCCGTCGGGTCGGTGAGGTCCTGGATCTTCGCGCCCTCCTTGAGGATGTAGGGCTCCGGCACGACGAGCCCGTCCCCGAAGCGCTGGTTGAAGCGGATCGCGAGGTCGCGGGTGATCTCGAGGTGCTGACGCTGGTCCTCCCCGACGGGGACGTACGCCGCGTCGTACATGAGGATGTCCGCCGCCATGAGCATCGGATAGGTGAAGAGGCCGACGTTGGCGTTCTGCCCCTTGGCGGTCTTGTCCTTGAACTGGGTCATCCGGCCGGCCTCGCCGAAGGCGGTGAGACAGCTCATGATCCAGCCCAGCGCGGCGTGCTCGTGGAGGTGGCTCTGGACGAAGACCGCGGAGCGCTCGGGGTCCACGCCACCGGCGATGAACTGGGCCGCGGTGACCCGGGTGCGCCGACGGATGACCTCCGGGTCGGTCGGCACGGTGAGGGCGTGCAGGTCGGCGACGAAGTAGTAGGCGTCGAAGTCCTCCTGCAGCCCGACCCAGTTGACGAGCGCGCCGAGGTAGTTGCCGAGATGGAGCGAGTCGCTCGTCGGCTGCATCCCGGACAGGATGCGCGGTCGCGGTCCGGTCGGGTCCGGGTCGGCGGGCTGGGCACCGGAGGGGTCCGGCGAGGTGGGGCTGGGCATGCGGGCGATTCTCCCACTCTCCCGCGAAGGACCGAGAACCCAGCCCCGCGAGGGACGGAAGGGCGGTGGTCATCTGCCCCGGTGGCCACCGATCCTCCGTCCGTCGCGGTGGGAGGTGCGCCGGCTGGGTAGGCTCGTCCAGATGAGCACCGAGTCCGCGACAGCACCTGGCCGGGGAGGCGACGGTCAGCGCATCCTGCTGTCCCAGGCGACGGTGACCGAGCTCGAGGAGGAGTACGTCCTCGACGCGCTGCGCTCCGGGTGGGTCGCCCCACTCGGGCCGCACGTCGACGCCTTCGAGGCCGAGATCGCGGCACGGTGCGGGGTCGACCACGCGCTCGCGCTCTCATCCGGCACCGCCGCGCTGCACCTCGCCCTCGACGGGATGGGCGCTGGACCGGAGACCGTGGTGGTCCTCTCGTCGATGACGTTCGCCGCGACCGCCAACGCCGTCGCCTACACCGGCGCCACCCCCGTCTTCGTCGACGCGTGCGCGGACGGCAACCTCGATCCCGCGCTGCTCGACGAGGCACTCGGCACCCTCATCGCCGAAGGCGCCGACATCGCAGCAGTGATACCCGTCGACCTCTTCGGGCGGGTGTGCGACTACGACGCCATCGATGAGGTGATGGCCGCCCACGCCGGCGAGCAGCGCATACCCGTTCTCTCGGACGCCGCCGAGGCGCTCGGGGCGAGCTTCCGCGGACGGCCGGCCGGGTCCTTCGGTCAGGCTGCGGCGTTGTCCTTCAACGGCAACAAGATCATGACGACCTCCGGCGGAGGGATGCTGCTCTCCGACGACGGCGGTCTCGTCGACCGGGCGCGCTACCTCTCGACCCAGGCCCGTCAGCCGGTGCCGTGGTACGAGCACACCGACATCGGCTACAACTACCGCCTCTCCAACATCCTCGCGGCCCTCGGCCGCGCCCAGCTGCAGCGGCTCGACGACCTCGTCGCGCGGCGCCGGGCGATCCGCGACCTGTACGCCGTCGGCCTCCGGGACCTGCCGGGCATCCGGTTCCTCGGTCGTGAGGACGGGCGAGGCGACGACGAGGACAACGCCTGGCTCACCTGCATCGTCATCGACCCGCGGAAGTACGCGACGAGCGCCGACGAGGTCGTGGCCGCGATGAACGCGGTCGGCATCGAGGTCCGGCACCTGTGGAAGCCGATGCACCGCCAGCCGGTCTTCGCCCACGCGCGCTGGTTCGGGCCCGGACACTCCGACGCTCTCTTCGCCCAGGGCGTCACCCTCCCCAGCGGGGCGGGGTTGAGCGACGGTGACGTCGAGCGCGTCGTGACCGTCCTGCGCGACCACCTGCTCGACGCATCCTCCGGGCGCTAGGCTGGCCGCGCGTCCGCAGGGCGTCATGGCCCGGGGCCGACGATGAGCCGGACGGCTCCATCACGACAGGATCGACAGATGCGCGAAACCACCCTCTCGCAGAGGCTCGGCGCCGAGTTCCTCGGCACCTTCTGGCTCGTCTTCGCCGGCGCGGGCAGCGCCGTCTTCGCGGCGACCTATGTCGCCGGCAACGTCGTCGCCGGCCAGAGCCTTCAGCTCGGCATCGGGTTCCTCGGCGTCGCGCTCGCCTTCGGTCTGTCCGTCATGACGATGGCGTATGCGGTGGGCCACATCTCCGGGGCTCACTTCAACCCGGCGGTGACGGTCGGTCTGAGCGTCGCGGGGCGCTTCGAGTGGAAGGACGCCCCCGCATACATCGGTGCGCAGGTCGCCGGCGGTCTGCTCGGCGGAACCGCGATCTGGGGGATCGCCCGTGGCAAGCCGGGCTGGGACCGGGTCGGCAACATGGCCGCCAACGGGTTCGGCGACAACTCACCCGGCGGCTACGGCCTCGTCGCGGTGCTCGTCGCGGAGATCCTGCTCACAGCCGTCTTCCTCTACATCATCCTCGGGGCCACGGACGACCGCGCCCCCTCCGGGTTCGCCCCGGTCGCCATCGGGATGGGTCTGACCCTCATCCACCTCATCTCGATCCCGATCTCGAACACCTCGGTCAACCCGGCCCGATCCACCGCGGTCGCGTTCTTCAACGGCGGCGGCGCGCCGGGGCAGCTGTGGCTGTTCTGGGTGGCGCCGATCATCGGGGCGGCGATCGCCGGCGCGACCTTCGTCCTCATCACCGGCATCGACCGCCGCGACCGGGACATCGCGGGCACCATCGACGCCGACGACGTTCGCGTGCCCGATCACGTGGATCCGGACGCACCGCGCTGAGCCGAGCGGGACCTGCACCCGGCTGGGTTTCGGGGACGCGGCGCTGCTAGCGTCGGAGAGATCCGCGGCAAGGCGGCACGTGCCCGCCTGCGCCCACCCACGAAGAAGTGAGGGACCCGCTATGAGCACCACCCCCGTCAAGGTCGCCGTCACCGGCGCCGCCGGCCAGATCGGCTACAGCCTGCTCTTCCGCATCGCGAGCGGATCGCTGTTCGGACCGGACACCCCCGTCGAGCTGCGACTCCTCGAGATCACCCCGGCGCTCAAGGCCCTCGAGGGCGTCGTCATGGAGCTCGACGACTGCGCCTTCCCGACACTCGCCGGTGTCCAGATCGGCGACGACCCGCGGACGGTCTTCGAGGGGGTCAACCACGCGCTGCTCGTCGGCGCCCGCCCCCGCGGCCCGGGCATGGAGCGTGGCGACCTGCTCGAGGCCAACGGCGGCATCTTCGCCCCGCAGGGCAAGGCACTGAACGAGGTGGCCGCGGACGACATCCGCATCACCGTCACCGGCAACCCGGCCAACACCAACGCCCTCATCGCGATGAGCAACGCCCCCGACATCCCCCGGGAGCGCTTCAGCGCGCTGACCCGGCTCGACCACAACCGGGCGATCAGCCAGCTCGCCGCCAAGACCGGCGTCCCGGTGACCGAGATCCGCAAGATGACGATCTGGGGCAACCACTCGGCCACGCAGTACCCCGACATCTTCCACACCGAGGTCTCGGGTCGCAATGCAGCCGAGCTCGTCAACGACCAGGCGTGGCTCGCGGACACCTTCATCCCGACCGTGGCCAAGCGCGGCGCGGCGATCATCGAGGCCCGCGGCGCTTCCAGCGCGGCCAGCGCCGCGAGCGCGACCGTCGACCACGCCCGCGACTGGGCGCTCGGCTCGCCAGAGGGCGACTGGGTCTCGATGGCGGTGTGCTCGGACGGCTCCTACGGTGTGTCCGAGGGTCTCATCTCGTCCTTCCCCGTGACGACCTCCGGTGGTGACTGGTCGATCGTGCAGGGTCTCGACGTCAACGACTTCTCCCGCCAGCGCATCGACGCCACCGTCGCCGAGCTCGAAGAGGAGCGAGAGGCCGTCAAGGGCCTCGGCCTCATCTGACCACCGTCTCGGCCGGGCCGGCCGCACCGCGCCGCCCGGCCGAGCACCGCATACCCCTTGCTCTTGCTCGTCACCGCTTGCCCACCACGAAAGGCCCTCTGTGAGCTCCACGATCATCTACACCCTGACCGACGAAGCCCCGATGCTCGCAACCTTCTCCTTGCTGCCGATCGTCCAGGCGTACGCGGAGCAGGCAGGTGTCGAGGTCGAGACCCGCGACATCTCTCTCTCGGGACGGATCCTCTCGGCCTTCGCCGACGTCCTTCCAGAGGACCAGCGGGTCTCGGACGACCTGGCCGAGCTCGGTCAGCTGGCGACCACCCCCGAGGCGAACATCATCAAGCTGCCGAACATCAGCGCTTCGGTCCCGCAGCTCAAGGCGGCCGTCGCCGAGCTGCAGAGCCAGGGGTATGCGCTTCCGGACTACCCGGACGACCCGCAGACCGACGAGGACGAGGCTGTCCTCGCGCGCTACGAGGCGGTCAAGGGCTCGGCTGTCAACCCCGTTCTGCGAGAGGGCAACTCGGACCGGCGCGCACCGGAGTCGGTCAAGGGATATGCACGCAAGAACCCCCACTCGATGGGTGCCTGGTCGGCCGACTCCCAGACGGAGGTCGCCACGATGGGACAGGACGACTTCGCGAGCAACGAGAAGTCCGTCGTCCTCCCGGGTGATGACAGCCTGACCATCCAGCACGTCGCCGCCGACGGCACGGTCACGCCGCTCAAGACGGGCCTGGCGGTCCTCGAGGGTGAGGTCGTGGACGCGACCGTCATGCGAGCCGCGGCGCTGGACGCCTTCCTCCAGGCCCAGGTGGCCCGCGCCAAGGAGCTCGACGTCCTCTTCTCGGTGCACCTCAAGGCGACGATGATGAAGGTGTCCGACCCGATCATCTTCGGGCACGTCGTCCGCGCCTTCTTCGCCGACGTCTACGCCCAGTACGGCGAGGAGCTGCTCGCGGCGGGCCTCGACGGCACGAACGGCCTCGCGGCGGTGCTCTCCGGCCTCGACTCCCTCGAGAACGGCACCGAGATCAGGGCCGCCTTCGACAAGGGCCTCACCGACGGACCGCGGCTCGCGATGGTCAACAGCGACAAGGGCATCACCAACCTGCACGTTCCCAGTGACATCATCGTCGACGCCTCGATGCCGGCGATGATCCGGACCTCGGGACACATGTGGGGTCCCGACGGCGAGGAGGACGACACCCTCGCGGTCATCCCGGACAGCAGCTACGCGGGCATCTACTCGGCCGTGATCGCGGACTGCAAGGCGCACGGCGCCTACGACCCGACGACGATGGGCTCGGTGCCTAACGTCGGCCTCATGGCGCAGAAGGCCGAGGAGTACGGCAGCCACGACAAGACCTTCAAGATCCCCGCCGACGGCCGCGTCCAGGTGGTCGACTCCAACGGTGAGGTGCTGCTCGAGCACGAGGTCGCGGCCGGCGACATCTGGCGGGCCTGCCAGACCAAGGACGCCCCCATCCGCGACTGGGTCAAGCTCGCCGTCACCCGGGCCCGCGCCTCGGGCGACCCGGCGGTGTTCTGGCTCGACGAGAACCGCGCCCACGACGCCACGCTCATCGAGAAGGTCACCGAGTACCTCGAGGAGCACGACACCGACGGCCTGGAGATCTCGGTCGTGACGCCGGAAGCCGCGGCCAGGCACTCGGTCGAGCGGATCCGCCAGGGACTCGACACGATCTCCGTGACGGGCAACGTCCTGCGTGACTACAACACCGACCTGTTCCCGATCCTCGAGCTCGGCACGAGCGCGAAGATGCTGTCCGTCGTCCCGCTCATGAACGGCGGCGGTCTCTTCGAGACGGGCGCCGGCGGCTCGGCCCCCAAGCACGTCCAGCAGCTGGTCGAGGAGAACTACCTACGGTGGGACAGCCTGGGCGAGTTCCTTGCGCTCGCCGAGAGCTTCCGCCACCTCGGGGAGACCACGGACAACCCCAAGGCGATCGTCCTCGCCGAGGCCCTCGACAAGGCCACCGGGACGCTCCTCGACGAGAACAAGTCACCGGCACGCAAGGTCGGCCAGATCGACAACCGCGGCAGCCACATCTACCTCGCGCTGTTCTGGGCCGAGGAGCTCGCGAGGCAGACCTCCGACGCCGAGATCGCCGGGAAGTTCAGCGAGCTGGCCAGGAGACTGCGGGAGGAGGAGGCGACCATCGCGCAGGAGCTCATCGCGGTCCAGGGCTCGCCCGCCGACATCGGCGGCTACTTCCGTCCCGATGCGGAGAAGACCACGGCCGTCATGCGGCCGAGCCCGACCTTCAACGCCGCGCTGGAGTCCCTCTCGGCCTGATCAGCGCAGGTCCTGCAGGTCCAGGGTGAAGGCCGAGAGCGCGACGAGGGCTCCCGCGATCACGAGCATCGCGACGTCCAACCACCTGTAGCGCACGACCAGGCCGCCTGCCCGTTCCTCCGGGAAACCGGCCCGCAACGCAGCCGCCAGCCAGAGTGAGCCGGCGAAGCTCGCCCCGGCACGCCACATGTGGTCGGTGGCGACGAACCCGAGCGCCACGAGGAGTCCGAGCGCAGGCAGCCACCACAGGCCAAGTGCACTGACGATGGGCGGGCGCGGCTCGATCGGCGCGTCCTCCGCCCGGGGAAGGTCGGCGGGGGGAGCCGTGAACTCGGGGGGCGCATACCGGCTGATCTCGCGCCACTCGTCAGGCGCGAGATCAGGCTCGCGCTCAGGCTCGGTCATGGTCAGTGAGTATGCCGTGGTCGCCTAGACGACGATGCCGGCATGCCGCTCGGCCGCGTCGACGACGTTGCGCAGCAGCATGGCGCGCGTCATCGGACCGACGCCACCGGGGTTGGGGCTGACCCAGCCGGCCACCTCGGCGACATCGGCGGCGACATCACCGGCGATCTTGCCGTCGACCCTCGACACCCCGACGTCGAGGACCGCGGCGCCCGGCTTGACCATGTCCGCTCGGATGATGCCGGGCACTCCGGCCGCGGCGATGACGATGTCGGCGGCCCTGACCTCGGCGGCGAGGTCGCGCGTGCCGGTGTGGCAGAGGGTGACGGTCGCGTTCTCAGTACGCCGGGTGAGGATGAGACCGAGGGGCCGCCCCACGGTGAGGCCGCGGCCGACGACGACGACCTTGGCCCCGGCGATCGGAACCTCATGACGGCGAAGCAGCTCCAGGCACCCCATGGGTGTGCACGGCAGCGGCGCGGGCTCGCCGAGGACCAGCCAGCCGAGGTTCGTCGGGTGCAGTCCGTCGATGTCCTTTCGCGGATCGACCGCCGAGAGGATGCGGTTCTCGTCCAGGCCGGTCGGCTGCTGGACGAGGAACCCGCTGCACGCCGGGTCGACGTTGAGCTCGTCGACGACCGCGAGGACGTCCTCCAGGCTCGCCGTGGCCGGGAGGTCACGCCGCATGCTCGTGATGCCGATCTCGGCACAGTCCTTGTGCTTGGCGGAGACATACCAGTGGCTCGCCGGGTCGTCACCGACGAGCACGGTCCCGAGCCCGGGCACCACCCCCCGGGCGGCGAGCGCGGCGACCCGCTCCGTGAGCTCGGACTTGATCGTCGCGAGGATGGTCTTGCCGTCGAGGATCTGAGCCGTCACCCCTGCAGCCTAGCCATGCGCCCCTCCGCCCCGCCCCCGCCCTAGCCATGCACCTGCATGACACCCATCTGCCGGGCGAGGTCGAGGACCGTGTCGATCGTGTCCGCCTCGTCGGCGCTCTTGTCATCGCGGTAGCCCAGCACCCGGGCGAACCGCAGCGCCACCCCGCCGGGGTAGCGCCGGGACCGCTGCAGGCCGTCGAAGGCGATCTCGACGACCTGCTCGGGCCGGACCTGCACGGCGTATCGGGTGCGCGAGCGCTCGAGCTCGAGGAACCGCTCGGTCTGCCACGCGAGCATCTTGTCGGTCATTCCTTTGAACGTCTTGCCGAGCATCACGAACCCGCCGGTCCGCGGGTCGCGCGCACCGAGATGGATGTTCGAGAGCAGACCGGTCCGTCGACCGCTCCCCCACTCGACGGCGAGCACGACGAGGTCGAGGGTGTGCCGCGGCTTGACCTTGACCCAGCCTGCGCCCCGACGGCCCGCGGCGTACGGCGCCTCGAGGTCCTTGACGACGACCCCCTCGTGTCCGGCGGCGAGCATCGCGGTCGAGAACTCCTCGGCGGCGGCCGGGTCGTCGGTCACGAGGCGCGGGACGAGGTGTGCGTCGGCCACCTCGGCCAGCGCAGCGAACCGCTCCCGGGCCGGCCGGTCGATGAGGTCCTCACCGTCGAGGTGCAGGACGTCGAAGAACAGGACGGTCAGCGGCCACTGCGCACGCAAAGTCTCCACGTCACCGGACGATGCCGTGCGGGAGGCGCTGTCCTGGAACGGCACCGGGCGCCCGTCGCGCAGGACGAGCGCCTCCCCGTCGAGGATCGCGCTCGTCGCCGGCAGCCGCGAGACCACCTCGGCGACCTCGGGAAGGCGCTCGGTGATGTCGTCGAGCGAGCGCGTGTAGACCATGACCCGGCGGGTGCCGTCCTCGTCGGTGACGAGGTGGGCCTGGATACGGATCCCGTCGACCTTGCCGTCGACCGCCACCTCGCCGGTGCGGCCCTCGAGCGCGGTCGCGACATCGGGCGCAGACGCGGCCAGCATGGGCCGGACCGGCGAGCCCGGCTGCATGCGGAAGCGGTCGAGACCGGCCTCGCCGTCACGGGTCAGGGCATGGGCCACCGCAGCGCTCGAGGCCCCGAGCATGGCCGCCCTGCGGATGCGGGGGGCCGGCACCTCGAACGCCTGGGCCAGCGCGTCGAGCAGGACGCCGTCGAGGGCCCCCTGTCGGAGCTCGCCGGTGATGAGCCCGCGAAGGAATCCCTGTTCGTCGGCGGTGGCGCGCCCGAACAGGGCCTCGAGGTGCTCGCGCCGGCGGGTCGCCGACCCCTGTCCGGCGAGGTGGCTCATCGTCTCGAGTGCATGGTCGACCTCACCGATCGTGAGGGTCGCGTCGGCGGCGGCGATCGGCACCGACTCCAGGGTCCGCCAGCCGATGCCGGTGCGGCGCTGCCGCAGCGTGCCGGAGAGGTAGAGCGCGGCCAGCTCGGCGTCCTCGGGGGTGCGGGCCGAGCGGATCACCTCCGCGATCGTGTTGCGCTTCGCGATGCGGGACGAGGTCGCGCCGACGCGGTGGGAGGCGTCGACGACGGCGCTGAGCATCATGGCGCCAAGTCAACCGCATGTGTCGGACACCGGCCTACGATCAGGACGTGACAGCCCCCGCCGCACTCGGCATCCTCCTCGCAGCAGGAGCCGGCTCCCGGATGGGAGAGCCCAAGGCGCTCGTCATCGGGGAGGACGGACGACCCTGGCTGCACAGCACGGTCGACGCCCTGCGCGACGGCGGGTGCGACCATGTCATCGTCGTCCTCGGCGCCGCGTCCGAGCGGGCGGTGAGCCTACTCGGCGGGATGGCGGTCACGGTCGCCGTCGCCGCGGACTGGGCCGAGGGGATGAGCGCCTCACTGCGCTCCGGGCTCATCGCCGCCGACCGGCACGCGCGCACCCATCCACAGCACTTCGGAGTGGTCGTGATCTCTCTCGTCGACCTGCCCGACGTCGACCAACGCGTCGTCGCCCGGGTGCTGTCGTCGGTCGGGACCGACCCGTCCGCACTCGGACGCGCCGTCTATGACGGCACACCCGGCCACCCTGTCGTCATCGGCGTGGACCATCTCCCCGACGTGCTCAAGTCGACGAGCGGGGACCACGGTGCCCGCGACTACCTCCGCGAGCGCGAACTCACCCTCGTCGAGTGTGCCGATCTCGCCAGCGGTCGGGACGTGGACTTCCGCCGACCGTGACCTGCCGCCACAGCTTTCTCTCCCAGGGACAGCACCTTCATCTTCGGGAGACAACGGTTCTTTCCCGCAGTTGAGCCTTCCTTCCCTGGGAGGAAAAGGCCTGGTGCTCAGTCCGTCGGCACCGCCCGCGCGAGCGCGGCGAGTGCGGCGGGGAAGCACTCCACCGGCGGGGTCACCAGTCCGGCCCCGACCTGACCGGTCCCGGCGACCCGGCCGGCCATGCCCGTGTTGATCTGGGGCAGCACGCCGGTCCGCACGACCTTGGTGACGTCGATGCCCGTGGGCGTGCCACGGAACTCGAGGATGGGCACCTGCAGCACGGGGTGCTCGGTCTCGGTGATCTCGTACATCCGCTGGGTCGCCTGGAGCGCGAACGGCACGTCACCGCCGACGAACTTGACGATGGCCGGCGCCGAGGCCATCGCGAAGCCACCGAACCCGGCCGTCTCGGCGATCGTCGAGTCGCCGATGTCCGGGTTGGCGTCCTCGGGCCCGAAGCTGCCGAGGAACAGTCCGACCGGCGTGTCCGCCGGACCGGTGAACCACTCGTCTCCGGTTCCCGACACCCGGATGCCGAAGTCGGTGCCGTTGCGGGCCATCGTCGTGACGATCGTCGAGCCGGGTATGCCGTGCGCGGCCAGCGTCGCCAGCTTCGCCGCCGGCATGCCGAGGTTGAGGAAGAAGTGCTCGTTGGCCCCGGCGAACCGGACGGCGTCGGCGATGTCGCTCGAGGACGCATCCGCCGTGATGAGGCCGGGCAGGAGCTCGCGCAGCAGCATGAGGGAGCCGGCGCGGTTGCGGTTGTGGCCCTCGTCGCCCATCTGCAGCATCTGAGCGAGGATCGCCGTGATGTCGATCGCGCCGATCGACCGCACGGACTGCTGGAGAAGTGGGCCGAGCACATTCGTCATCCAGTGCAGCCGCTCGATCACCTCCTCGTTGTAGGCGCCGTAGCGCAGCACCTTGCCGAGCCCCTCGTTGAGGGAGCACCAGGAGGTGTTGTCGTGGACCTCGTCGCGCAGCTCGTACAGCCACATCGACGGGCTCACCACCCCGGCCATCGGACCGACCGCGTCCCGGTGGTGACACGGCTCGAAGCCGAAGGCGCCGGCGGCCAGCGCTCGTTCCGCGTCCTCGGCGCTCTCAGCGAGGCCCTCGAAGAGCACTGCACCGATGAGCGCGCCCTGCATCGGCCCGGAGGCTCGCTCCCAGGTCAGCGGTGGCCCGGCGTGGAGGAAGGTGCCCTTCTCGAGACCGAGCGCCTCGCTCGCGGGCACGACGTCGACCAGTGACGCGGTCGAGGCCGTCATCCGCTGTGCTGCCAGGGCGTTCGCCGCGACCCGTCGCGGGTCCCCCATGACTCTCGCGAGATCCGCCTCGGTGCCCTCGAGCGGGGGCTGCCACTCGGCCTCGGACACCACGACGGCCTGTTCGCGCAGCGCGTCGGCGAGAAGGCCGACCCCGGCCGTGGCGACGACCGGCTCGGTCTCGAGCAGCCCGCGCAACGGCCGTCCGCCGCTCGTCATGCTGATCGTCGAGGTCATGCTGGTCGTCGAGGTCATGACGCCCTCCCTGCGGTGGCCGAGGCGAGTAGCTGCGTCGCGTGCCGGGCGGCGGCCGCGTTGGAGAGGAACACCGACGCGCCGGCCGCCGCGAGCGTGTCGGCGGTCCGCGCATACCGTTGCGGGTCAGCGTCGGTGCCGGTGAGTGAGACGACGACCGGCAGCGCCCGTCTGTCCGTATGCGCCCGGTCCCGGGCCGCACGGATCGCGTCGGCGAGCTCGCCGGCCGGGTCCGGGTGAGCCCCGTGACCGAGGACGAGGTCGAGGAGCAGGACGCCGCAGGCGGGGTCGGCCGCCTCGACGGCGATGCGCGCCATGCGCAGGCTCGGGTCGATCATGGGGTGCGCCCGGCCCTGGGTCATCTCGTCGTCACCGAAGTCGACGACGACGTGTCCCTCCACCCGGTCATGACCACTGACGTGCAGCGCCTCATCGTGGGCGATGTTGGAGCGGATCGGGTCGTCGAGGGAAGCGCCGGCGACGATCATCGCCTCCTCGGCCAGCGTCCCTCCGCAGAACAGTCCACGCAGGGCGGGCCCGATCGGCAGGTCCCCCGGCTCGTCGTCGGCGACGTGCGCCGGCCAGGCGGGAACGGCCTCCCCGAGCGCTTCCAGCGCAGACGCCACCGCCGCGGTGAGGTCCGGGCGGCCCTCACCGAGGATCGCCCAGTGGACGTCGAGACCGAGCTCCTTCGCCGCCAGCTCGATGTCGGCGAGCACCGCCTCGTCCGGCGGCTTGGAGACGACGATGACCGAGGACGTCTGCGGGTCGTCGGCGAGGGCGGCGAGCGCCTGGCGGGTGGACCGGCCGCCGACGGCGGACCTGAGGTCGCGGCCGCCGACGCCGAGACAGTGGCTGACGCCGACTCCCGCGGCGTCGAGCAGACACATGACCTGCTGCGCCCCGGTGCCGGATGCTGCGACGAGGCCGATCGACCCCTCGCGGACGGCGTTGGCGAAGCCGAGCGCGACTCCGCGCACGAGCGCGGTCCCGCAGTCCGGGCCCATGACGAGCACCCCGGCGTCGCGGGCGGCGTCCTTGAGCCGGATCTCGTCCTCGACCGACACGTGGTCGGAGAAGAGCATGACCGACAGACCGGCCGCGATCGCGTCGAAGGTCTCGGTCACCGCGTGCCGGCCGGGCACCGAGATCAGTGCGAGGTTCGCGTCCGCGGCGCGGGCGGCGGACCCGATGGTCCGCGGCGGAGGGGCCTGCCCCATCCCGCCGCCGTCACCGGAGCCGCCGCGCAGCCCGGCGAGCTCACTCTCGACCGCGGCGAGTCCGGTGTGCAGAGCCTCCTCGGACTCGCCCCGAAGGGCGACGACGAGGTCGTTCGGTCCGGCCTCTGCGGGGACGTCGAAGCCCATGCCGGTGAGGACCTCGACGTTGAGGTCTGTCGCCATCGCGACCTGGGCCGCGGTGACGCCGTCGGCGCCCGCGACGGCCCGGGAGACCTGGAGCAGGCTCACCGAGTCGTGGTAGGCGCCGCGCCGCAGCTGCACGACAGTGGGCTGGTCGGGGGTCACGCGACAGTCCTTTCGGTGGAGGGTTCGGCGACGCCGTCGAAAGCGCTGTGGATGCCGCGCAGCAGCGCCGGGCCCGAGGTGTGTCCGATGGCTGCGACGCGGGGTCGGAGTCGCCGTTCGGTGAGGGCGTCTTCGCCGATGACGGCGTCGACGTACGCGACGACCTCAGGCACCGCATACCCCTGCGCGGCGGCGCGCAGGAGGGAGGCGGACAGAGCCGTCGTGCGATGCAGGTCTGGCTCGAGGTCGGGCACGATCCCGCCGGCGGCGGCCACGACGAGGAGGTGCCCGGCGATCTCATCGTCGCCCTCAGGGGTCAGTCCGGGCCCGCGGCCCAGGCGCTCGAGCAGGTGGTCCCGCCGCAGAGGGGTATGCGGCAGTGCGGCGGGAGTGCGCCGCACCTGCGCGGGGCGAACCGTGCGCACGATCCCAACGGTCAGCCCCGGGGCCGCGATCCGGGAGTCGCCGACGAGGACCCCTTGCCCCGGGGCGAGCCGGAGCGGCGCGCCCTCGGCAGGCTCACCCAGGCGCACCGCGGTGGGCAGCGCAAGAGCGTCGCAGGTCAGGACGGGCAGCACAGCGGACTCGTCGTCGAGGAGGACGTAGCAGCCGAGGCGGGTGCTCGCGACGACAGTGCCCCTTCGCGGGGCACCGTGCACGAGAGCGGCCGACAGGACGCTCACCGCGGCTCGGAGGGTCACCGCCTGCGCTCCCCCCTCCCGCCCGGTCGAGAGTGCAGGACACGCCGTATGCGCACCTCGCCGCACGGCGTGTCCTGCACTCTCGACTGCGGACACGGGGGCTCCTGGCATGACATGGGGCTCGGGAAGGGATGGCTGGCCGAACCCCTGCGACGCTACCGACGCGGCTAGGGTGTGCGGATGGTAGATGTTGCCAACGATGCGCCCCATCACCATCAGATCCTGCCAGGACGCCCAGGCAGCACACCGACGGGACGAGAGATGACGACCGAACCGACCTCGGCCGCGCAACGGTGGCGGGCGGTCGCTCTCGCCGACGGCGTCGCCGAGGAGACGCTGAGCCCAAGGGTCGTCACGCTGCTCGACCGCCAGGCCGCCCTCATCCAGCGTGAGGAGGACGCCCATCGGATCCTCAACCGGATCGTCCTCGCCGGCGGCTCGCTCACCGAGCTCTGCGCCGACCTCATCTCGGTCCTCGGATCCGAGGGTCGCGCTGCGGCGATCGTCACGACGACCGACGGCAGGGTCCTCGCCGAGGGGGGCGACCCGGAGGCACTCGAGGTCGTGCGCGGTCTCGACTGCTTCGACCGCACCGGCAGGCTCATCGTCGAGTCCGAGCCGGTGGGGCTGCGCGCCGGCCGGGGCGATCGGGTGCGTCGGGCCATGGTGCGGATCATCGCGGGGCCCGCCGACCTCGGCCGGATCGCCGCGTTCAGCATGGATCGTCGGCTCGACGAGGAGGACATCCACCTGCTCCAGCGCGCCGCCACCGTCGCCGCGCTGGCCATCACCAAGGAGCAGGCCGTCGCGGCCGTGGAGAGCAAGTACCGCGCGGAGTTCCTCCGTGACGCGCTCTCCGGGCGCGCCGGGCGCGAGGGTGAGGCGGTCGCCCACGCCGAGTCGCTCGGGTGGAACATCGACCGGCCGATGGTCGTCGTCGTGGCCGAGACCGACGAGAACGACGAGGAGTCGCACCGTTCGCCCGAGGAGGTCCGTGCCCTGCAGCAGCGGTTCGTGCGCGCCTGGGTCCAGGCCGTCGCAACGCGCGATACGAGCATCCCGGTGGCGGGCTTCAGCCAGGAGGTCGTCGGGCTCTTCCCCGTGAGCGCAGAGCAGGACAACGAGTCGATCATGCGATCGGTGACCGAGGTGGTGCGCGTCGTGTCCGGCGACGGCGGCGGCGGTCGGCGCGCCTTCGCCACCGGAGTGTCGCGTCCGGTGACGTCGTTGGCCGACCTGCCCCACGCATACGAGGAGGCGCTCAAGGCCGTCTCGGTCGGCCGGCAGATGCACGGGACCTCCTCCGTCGCACACTTCGACGACCTCGGCATCCACCGGCTGCTCGCCCTCATCCCCGACAGCGCGGACCTGCGGCGGTTCGTCGAGGAGTCGCTCGGGAACCTTGCCACCGACGACTCGCCCGAGAACGCCGACCTGCGCAGGACGCTCTCCGTGCTCATCGACACGAACATGAACGTCGCCGAGACCGCGCGGCTGCTCTTCTTCCACTACAACACGCTGCGGTACCGCATCGCCAAGCTCGAGCGGATGCTCGGACCGTTCGGGTCCGACCCCCGGCTGCGGCTCACGCTCGCGCTCGCCCTCAAGATCCACGAGATGCGCGGCATCTGAGAACGACGAGCCACAACTCCCGCCAACGACAGGCGGCTGCCGCTGGCAGAGATTGCCAACCGAAGATCCCACACCGGGGACTAGGTTCCGTGTATCCATATCCGGTAGAGAGCCACGTCACCTGACGGCGCGGCTCCCGCGAACGAGAGGATCCGCCGATGTCACTCGGTTTCGGGTGGAAGCAAGTCAGCCCTGAGCGGGTCAGGTCGGGTGGCGTCGTCGCTCCCCACGAGCGCCTGCCCTGGCCGAAGACGATCGGTCTCGGCGCGCAGCACGTCGTCGCGATGTTCGGCGCAACGTTCGTCTTTCCACTCATCATGGGCCTCAACCCCCAGCTCGCCATCATGATGAGCGGAATCGCGACAGTCCTGTTCCTCCTCATCGTCCAGGGCAAGGTCCCCAGCTACCTCGGCACCTCGGCCGCCTTCGTCGGTGGTGTGGCCGCGATCCGCGCCAATGGCGGCACCTCCCAAGAGGTCACCGGCGCGATCTTCGTCGCCGGACTCATCCTGGCGGCGGTCGGCGTGACCATCCACTTCCTCGGCGCCTCGCTCCTGCAGAAGGTGCTGCCACCGGTGGTGACCGGCGCCGTCGTCATGCTCATCGGCTTCAACCTCGCACCGGTGGTCGCCAACATCTACTGGCCCCAGGACCAGTGGGTGGCCTTCGCGACGATGATCTTCGTCATCGTCGTCGCGGTCGCCTTCCGCGGCTTCATCAGCCGGATCTCGGTCTTCCTCGCGCTCATCTTCGGCACCGCCCTCTCGTGGGTGCTCGACCGCACCGTCGGTCCGATCACCTCCGTCCTCGGCGGTGCGACCGAGGCGACCGAGCACCTGCGCTGGGACACCTCCGGCATCGGCGGCGCCCCGTGGTTCGGCCTCCCGCAGAAGACGACGATCGCCGCAGACGGTATGGAGGCCGTCGGCTGGCACCTCCCGACCTTCACCGCCGCCGCGATCATCCTCGTCATCCCGGCCGTCATCGCGCTCATCGCCGAGAACGCCGGACACGTCAAGGCGGTCGCCGAGATGACCGGTGACGACCTCAACCCCTACATGGGCAGGGCCATCGGCGCCGACGGCGTCGGCACCGCCGTCGCCTCCTTCGTCGGCGGCTCGCCGACGACGACCTACGCCGAGAACATCGGCGTCATGGCCGCCACCCGCGTCTACTCGACCGCCGCCTACTACGTCGCCGCCGCGACGGCGATCCTCTTCGGCCTCTCACCGAAGTTCGGCGCCCTCGTCTCCTCGATCCCCGGCGGTGTCCTCGGCGGCATCACCGTCGTCCTCTACGGGATGATCGGCCTGCTCGGCGCCAAGATCTGGAAGGAGAACGGCGTCGACTTCGCCAACCCGATCAACCTCGTGCCCGTGGCTGCGGGTGTCATCATCGGCACCGGCGACGTCTACATGAACATCACCGACACCTTCAGCCTCAGCGGCATCGCGTTCGGCACGATCGTCGCGATCGGCGCCTACCACCTGGCCCGGGCCCTTGCGCCGTCCGAGCTGCGAGCCGACGCCGACCGGGTGGGCGGCACGATGACGGCCGTCGGATCCACGGTCTACGGTGACAGCGACGGGATCGACGACCTCTACCAGGAGGGCTACCCGGGGCAGCCCGGCCGGGACCGTCGCCGCGACGAGCTCTAGCTCCCTACGCCACGAAGCACCGTGCGCCCCGTCAGCCGGTCCGGAAGACGGGGCGCACGCCTTCCCCGACACGTCGACACGCATACGAGAGGATGGTGAGTTGTGAAACCGGGATCGTTCCGCTACCTCAGCCCCCGATCCCTCCCGGAGGCGGTGGCGATGCTCCGCGAGCATCCGGACGCCAAGGTGCTCGCCGGTGGGCAGAGCCTGATCCCCGTCCTCTCGATGAGACTGGCGCGCCCCACACACCTTGTCGACATCGCGGGCATCCCGGACCTGGACCGGATCGAGATCCGCGACGACTGCGTGCGGGTCGGCGCGATGGTCCGGCATGCGCAGCTGCTCGCCGATGAGGGGGCGTATGCGGCACTCCCGCTGCTCCGTCAGGCGCTCACCCAGGTGGCCCACCCGGCGATCCGCACCCGGGGGACGACGGTCGGCTCCATCGCCCACGCCGATGCGGCGGCAGAGATGCCCAGCGTCCTCGCCCTCACCGACGGAGTCGTCGAGGTGCTCGGGCCCGACGGTCCTCGCGAGATCGCGGCGACCGACTTCTTCGCCGGAGCACTCGAGACGACCCTCACCCACGACGAGATCGTCGAGGCGGTGCGCTTCGGCCGCTTCCCGGCCGGCACCCGCACCGCGTTCCTGGAGTCCGCGCGGCGCAAGGGCGACTATGCGCTCGCCGGTGTCGCCGTCGCACTCACCATCGACGAGGACGGCCGCGTCACCGCTGCGCGGGCCTCGTTCGTCTCCGTGACCGACGTGCCCGGCGTCGTGGACCTCACTGCGGTCGTTGTCGGCTCCGACCCGCGCGAGGTCGACTGGGCGGCCATCGACGACGCCGTCCAGGCTCACCTCAGCCCGGAGTCCGACATCCACGCCGGCGCCGACTACCGCCGCATGCTCGCGGGCGAGCTGGCCCGTCGGGCCTTCACCGCGACCGTCCACCGGGAGACCGCCGACGTCACCTCGGGAGGGACCCATGGCTGACCGCCTCACCACATCGGACCTGCTCGCCGACGAGATGCACGACGTCACCCTCACGGTCAACGGCGTGGCCCGGTCCGCGCAGGTCCCCGCGCGCCGGCTCCTCTCCGACTTCCTCCGTCATGACCTGCGCCTCACCGGCACCCATGTCGGCTGTGAGCACGGGGTGTGCGGGGCCTGCACCGTCCTCGTCGACGGCTCCCCCGCCCGGGCCTGCCTGATGTTCGCGGTCCAGGCGCAGCGCCACGAGATCACGACCGTGGAGGGCATCGGTGGGCAGCGGGTCGGAGGGGCGCGGGGCACCGACTCGACCCACACGATGAACCACGTCCAGCGGGCCTTCGCCGAGTGCCACGGCCTGCAGTGCGGCTTCTGCACACCCGGTTTCATCACGACGATCACGGCCTACCTCGAGGAGCACGACGACCCGACCGAGGAGGAGGCGCGGGAGGTCGTCTCCGGCAACCTCTGCCGGTGCACGGGGTACCAGAACATCGTCAAGAGCGTCCTGCGCGCAGCGGAGATCAAGCGCACTGAGAGCGATACCGCACCGGGTGAGCCCTCATGAGCACGAGGCAGTTCGGTGCTCCCGTCCAACGACGCGAGGACCCGCGCCTGCTCACCGGTGGGGGTCGCTATCTCGACGACCTCGGCCACGACGCCTACGAGGTCGCCTTCGTCCGCAGCCCGCACGCACACGCGCGCATCGTCGCGATCGAGACCGACGCGGCCCTCGACGTCGACGGGGTCGTCGCGATCTACCTCCACGAGGACCTGCCCGGGGCGGTCGGCGAGCCGCTCCCGGTGCTCATCCCGCATCCGGCGCTCACGCACCCCCGCACCGGCTACTGCCTGGCCAAGGACGAGGTCAACCACGTCGGTGAGGCGGTCGTCATGGTCGTGGCGACCAACCGCTACGTCGCCGAGGACGCCGTCGACCGGATCGTCGTCCGGTACGAGAGGCTCGCCCCCGTCGTCGGTCTCGAGCGCTCCCGCGACGCCGCCGAGCTCGTGCACCACGATGCGCCGGGCAACGTCTCGGCCCACCTCGTCCAGGAGGTCGGCGACCTCGAGTCGGCGATGGCGAGCGCGCCGCATACCCTCACGCTCGAGCTCGAGGTGGAGCGCAGCGCGTGCATGCCGATGGAGGGCAAGGGCGTCTACGCCCGGTGGAGCTCGGATGAGCAGTCGCTGCGCATCTACTCCTCGACCCAGACCTCCACCGGGGTGCGGGCCGCCGTCGCCGCCAAGCTGGGGTTGCCGCTCGCCAAGGTCGAGTGCATCGCCCCCGACGTCGGAGGGGGGTTCGGGGTCAAGATCATGCACCCGTGGCCGGAGGAGGTGCTCATCCCCTGGGCGGCCCGCAACCTCGACCACGACGTGAAGTGGACCGAGGACCGGCGCGAGCACTTCATCTCGTCCTCCCATGAGCGAGGGCAGCTGCAGGAGGTCACCGTCGGCTTCGACGACGCGGGTCGGCTCCTCGCCCTCGACGTGCGCTTCTGGCACGACAACGGCGCCTACACGCCCTACGGCATCATCGTCCCGATCATCACCGCGACCCAGCTGCTCGGCCCGTACAAGCCGGGCGCCTACCGGGTCGAGTTCTTCTCGATGTACACCAACACCGTGCTCGTCACGCCCTACCGCGGGGCCGGCCGCCCCCAGGGCTGCTTCGCGATGGAGCGGACGATGGACGCCATCGCCCGTTACCTCCAGGTCGACCGGGCGGAGATCCGCTCCCGCAACTTCATCCAGCCCGAGGAGATGCCCTACGACCAGGGTCTGATGTTCCAGGACGGTCGGCCGCTGAAGTACGACTCCGGCGACTTCCCCGCCTCGCTCGCCAAGCTCAAGGAGCTCGTCGGCTGGGACGACTTCGAGGACTACCGCACTCAAGCGGTCGCCGAGGGTCGCCGGGTCGGGCTGGGGATCGGCTGCTATGTCGAGGGGACCGGGGTCGGGCCCTACGAGGGTGGCCATATCCACGTCGAGACCAACGGCCGCGTCAACGTCGCCACCGGGCTCACCACCCAGGGCCAGGGCCACCAGACGATCCTCGCCCAGATCGTCGCCGACGAGCTCGGCGTGCCGATCGAGAGCATCCACGTCACCACCGGCGACACCCGCAGGATGGCGTATGCGGTGGGCACCTTCGCCTCCCGCGGCGCTGTCATGAGCGGCAACGCCGTCGCGCTCGCGGCGCGCGTCGTGCGGGCCAAGGCGCTGCGGATCGCGGCCGACGCGCTCGAGGTCTCTGCCGACGACCTCGAGATCGAGGACGGGGTGATCTCGGTGAAAGGCGCGCCGGGCACCTCGATCGACCTCGGCACCGTGGCCGTGCTGTCCAACCCACTGCGCTACGCCTTCGACGAGGCCGCGAAGAAGGCGACCCAGTTCGCGGGCACCTTCGACCCGGACAAGCCACCGATCGGCGACGACGACGAGCCGGGTCTCGAGGGCCAGGACTTCTACTCCCCCACGCAGGCGACCTTTGCCAACGGGATGCACGCCGCGATCGTCGAGACCGACCCGGTGACGGCGGAGATCCGCATCCTGCGCTACTGCGTCATCCACGACTGCGGAGTCATGGTCAACCCGCTCATCGTCGAGGGCCAGGTCCACGGCGGAGTCGCGCAGGGCGTCGGCGGGGCGTTGTACGAACGGATGGTCTACGACGACTCCGGCCAGCTCCTCAACGCCTCGTTCATGGACTTCCTCATCCCCTACGCCTCCGAGATCCCCCACATCGAGACCGACCACCTGCAGACGCCGAGCCCCCTGAACCCGTTGGGGATCAAGGGCGCCGGCGAGGCCGGGACCATCCCGGTCACCGCCGTCATCGCCTCGGCCATCGAGGACGCCGAGGGGTTCCCCATCACCACCATGCCGATCAGCCCGCCCGAGCTGTGGGCCCTGCGCAGAGCTCACTCGGGTGCGGCGCAGACAGGCACGGCGCAGGACACCGCACGAAAGGACGCCTCATGAAGATCTCCGGGACCAACGCCCTGACCGCACCGGTGGACCAGGTCTGGGGGGCCATGCTCGACCCGGCCGTGCTCGCCCGGTGCCTGCCCGGCTGCGAGACGCTCACGACCACCGGTTCGGACCAGTACGCCATGCGGGTCACGGCCGGCGTGGCCGCCATCAGGGGCACCTACGACGGCGAGGTGGCGATCACCGACAAGAACGAGCCGGACTCGTTGCGGATGAAGGCCAGCGGCAGTGGTGCGCCGGGCACGATCGACGCGACGGTCGATGTCCGGCTCGCGCCGGACCACGGCGGCGGGACGGTGCTCTCCTACGACGCCGACGCCACCGTGGGCGGCACGATCGGCGGGGTCGGCCAGCGGATGCTCGCCGGCGTCACCCGCAAGATGGCCGGTGAGTTCTTCACCGCCCTCGACACCGACATCGCCACCGGAGGCCTCGTCGTGGTGGCGCCGACGACGGAGGTCGAGGCCGGGGCTGTGCCGGCTGGCGCCGGAGCAGTGTACGTCGGACGGCCCCCCTCCCCAGGCGGGTTCGACCTCGGGGAGGTCAAGGGCTTCGTGCTCGGCACCGTCCTCGGTGGCGCGCTCGTGGCCGTCGGCGTGCTGCTCGGCTCGCGGCTGGGGCGGCGACGATGAGGGCCTTCACCGCGGCGGCTGTCCAGGTCGCACCCCGCTCGGAGCCCCTGTCGCCGGAGTCGATCACGGCCAACATCGCCCACGCGATCGACTGGACCCGGCGCTGCCACGAGGCGACCGGGGCCGAGCTCATCGTCCTGCCCGAGTCGGTCACCACGGGGTTCACGCCGGGGTGCACGCCCGAGGACCTGTGGGACCTCGTGACGGAGCTTCCCGCGAGTGGCGAGGCGACGCATACCCTCGTGGCGGACTTCGCCGACGTGGCCCGCGAGCTGGGCGTCCTCCTTTGTGTCGGCACCTACGAGCGCGGCCCGGAGCGGGGCATCGTCTACAACTCCTCAGTGCTCATCGACCGCGACGGCACGATCCTCGGCGTCTACCGCAAGACGCACCCGTTCTGCAGCGAGGCCGTCTCGGGGGGCGGCTGGGTCACCCCCGGGGACACGGTCACGGTCTGCGACACGGACCTCGGTCGGATCGGGATGATCATCTGCTTCGACGGGGACTACCCCGAGCTCTCCCGCATCCAGGCCGTCCAGGGTGCGGAGATCATCTGCCGGCCCTCGGCGCTGCTGCGCTCGGCTGACATCTGGGAGCTCACCTCGCGGGCACGCGCCTACGACAACCACGTCTACGTCGTCGGAGCGAACGCGACGGGTACCGACGCCGCGGGAGTGCACTACTTCGGCAACTCCCACATCGTCACCCCGATCGCCCACATCGCGGCGAAGGCGGCCTCGCACGAGGGCTGGGTGTCGACGCGGCTCGACCCGGAGCAGGCACTCGCCTCGCTCACCCCTGGCTCCAACATCGACCAGGCCTTCGACCATCTCCGCGACCGCAACCTGGACCTCATTCGCAACCACCGCGAGGACCTCGAGCGCGAGGCGCAGACCTCCTTCCCCCACTAGGCGGCCCGCACGCACCGACGGAGGCCACGGCGTCCTCGCAGAGCGGATCCGGCTACTCCCAGGCTGCCTCGCCGCGCTCAGGAAGCAGCTCGACCCAGGTGTTGCCCGGGGAGAGCACGAGCGGCTCGCCGGCACTGTCGGTGAGGACGAAGGGCTCGTCATCGGCCCCCTTGGACCACGATCCCTGGACGAGAAGGCCGCCCGAGAACAGGTGCAGGCCTCCCGAGCCGTCGAGAACCGTCTCCGGGACGGGGTTGCCAACCGAGTCGCGCGTTCCGGTGTCCCGGGTGGCGACGTCCAGGAGGAGGACGTTGCGGGCCGAGATCCGGGTCCCGTCCGCCTCGACGGAGGCCGTGCCGCTGTCCGAGCGCAGGTATGCGCCCGCGTCGGGGCTGTACTCCCAGACGGACCGCGCGCCCGGATAGGCGACCCGGATCAGGTTGGCCGGCGGCCCGCCGGTCGTCGTGGTCGTCTCGCCGTACCGGGCCAGCGGCCGCACGTCCCCCGACGCGGGGAGCGACGGCAGGATCTCCGCCATCCTCACGTAGACATCCTCACGTAGACGTTGTGCGGTGCACGCCGCGAGGCATCGCGATGGAAGCCCGGGTCGCCCCGGTCGTGAGTCTTGAGACCGACGACGCTCTCGACCCGTGCGATGAAGGCGTTCTGGCCGCCGGATGCGAGCAGCGTTCCGTTCCACTGGCCGATGATCGCCGCATCCATCGGGCGCAGGCTCCGCACCGGTTCGACGATCTCGGGCACGTTCGAGTGGTACACGGCGTGGAAGCGGGTGAGCCCTGCCTCCACCATCTCCACGAAGACGACGTCTGCCGGAGCCAGTCCGACCCAGGGGCGGGCGGGACCGGAGTTCTCCACCTTGACCCCGATGACGGGCCGCATGCCCGCCAGCGCCGGGTCCTCCATCACATTCCCTGTCAGCGGCCAGACCGGCGGCGCCGGGCGCTCGGTGGTCGGTTCCGCAGTCGTCGACGGCACAGGGGCCGCCGTCGTGGGCTGCGACGCGGACTCGCGCTCGGTTGACGAGCAACCGGTGACCACCCACAACGCGGCGGCCAGGACCGCGAGCGCCCCCTTCATGTCCCTGCTCTTCATGTCCCTGCTCGGCACCGGAGGGCGGGAAGACACTCCACTCACTCACCCTAGGACACGGCATCCGCGAGCCTGCGAGGTGGCCGAGCGAGCCATCCCACACCGTCTTCACGAAGCCTTCATGGTTCGAGGATAAGGCCCTTCATCGGCGACCCGTTGAATCGGATGTATCAGCAACAGACCCATCCGATATCTCCAGGAGGACACCATGAAGACCACAACCCGCAACGCCATCGTCGTCGTCTCGGCCGCCGCACTCGTCGGCCTGACCGCGACCGCCCAGGCCATCAGCGCCCCGCCCGCCTCGACCACCACCGCGACGTCCGTCGCGGCCGCCGACCTCGAGTCCGGTCTCGCCGAGGACCTGCAGTTCAGCCGCGAGGAGGAACGCATGGCCAGGGACCTGTATGCCGCACTCGCCGAGGTCCACGACGGCGCCCGGCCGATGAGCCGGATCACGAACAGCGAGCAGCAGCACTTCGACCGGGTCGGCGCTCTCCTCGAGCAGTACGGCATCGACGACCCGTCCGAGGGCCTGGCAACAGGCAAGTACGCCTTCCCTGCTCTCCAGGAGCTCTACGACGACTGGTTCGCCGACGGCAAGGAGAGCGTCAACGCCGCCTACCAGGTCGGGATCGAGCTCGAGACGCGTGACATCGCCGACCTGAAGTCGATGATCGCCGACACCTCGCAGGCCGACGCCGTCGCGGTGTTCTCGCGGCTGCTCGCGGCCTCCGAGAAGCACCTCGCCGCGTTCACGTCAGCCGCTGACGGCACGATGCCTACCGAGCTCGGCCAGGGCCTGCAGAACCAGAACCGCCCCGGCCCGCAGAACCAGAACGGTCCGGGCATGTCGAACCGCGGTCTGCGTCAGGGAGACCAGGGTCAGGCGCAGGGACAGCCGTTCCGCGAGGACGGGGTCCGGCCGTTCGGTCCCCGTGACCCGCAAGGTCCGAACGACTGCTACCTCACCGACACCGATGACACGGATGACACAGGCAGCTGACACCGCCCAGCCGTGACTGCCCAAGGATCGGGGGCCCTACGCTCGTAGGGTCCCCGATCCTCGCTGCCCCCGCACAGCACGCACACCCGAGAGGAGGCTCACCATGGCCCGCCGCATCCTCGTCGTCGACGACGAGCCGCCCATCCGCGAGCTGCTCCGCGCCTATCTCGAGGCGGACGGCTTCGAGGTGTCCGTGGCCGGCACCGGCGCGGACGCCCTCCATCAGGCGTCGCGGGGTGCGCCGGCACCCGACCTCATCCTTCTCGACGTCGGCCTCCCCGACCTGGACGGTCTCGACGTGCTGCAGACACTGCGGCGCACCTCGGATGTCTACGTCATCCTCGTGACGGCCCGAGCCGAGGAGGTCGACCGGATCGTGGGGCTCTCGGTCGGCGCGGACGACTACGTCACCAAGCCCTTCAGTCCGCGAGAGGTCGTGGCCCGGGTCAAGACCGTGCTGCGGCGGGCCCGACCCTCGGCCGGCGTGGACGCTGCGGCCGCCACCGAACCGGACCCGGTGCTCGCCTTCGTCGGTCTCACGATCGACGAGGCCCGACGCGAGATCACCCGGAACGACTCACCTGTCTCTCTCTCCGCGCTCGAGTTCGACCTGCTCCGCGCGCTGGCGCGGTCGCCGGGCCGGGTCTTCTCTCGGGCGCAGCTGCTGGAGGAGGTCTGGGGCTACGACTTCTACGGCGACGAACGCGTCATCGACGTCCATGTGCGCAGCATCCGTCGCGCTCTCGATGACGATGCCACCGCTCCACAGCTCATCGCGACCGTCCGAGGTGTCGGCTACAAGTTCATCGCCGCACCCCTGCCCGGGAACGATCCCGATGGCGAGGGGTGAGGCGTGAACCGACTCGTCGTCCGGCTGGTCCTCAGCCATCTCCTCGTCGCAGTGGTCGGCGCGATCGCCACCTTCGCCATCGTGCGCAACCTCGCCCCGCAGCTCTTCGACAGAGAGCTGCGCCGGGGGCCCGGCGGCCCCGGCCCCGGTCGGTTGGATCTGCAGGACCAGTTCGTCGCAGCGGTCGACTCCGCCCTGGCCTGGGGAGTGGCCGTCGGTGTCGGCGCCGCCGCAGTCATCGGCGCGCTCGCCGCATACCGACTCACCCGCCCGCTCGACGCGCTCGGCGACGCGACCCGACAGCTCGCGACAGGACACTACGACGTCGACGTGCCCCGTCCAGGGACCAAGGAGCTCGACGATCTTGCCGAGGACGTGCGCTCACTCGGACTGTCCCTGGCGGAGACCGAGAGCCGGCGAATCCGTCTCCTCGGAGAGGTCGCCCACGAGATGCGCACTCCGCTCACCGTCGTCGACGGGTACGTCGAGGGCATGATCGACGGGGTGCTTCCGGCCGACGATGCCACGTTGAGCCTGCTCTCGAGCGAGATGCGGCGGCTGCGTCGACTGGCGAACGACCTGTCGTCCCTCTCCCGTGCCGAGGAGGGCCGCCTCGCCATCTCGATCCGTGCGGCCGACCTGCGTGACATCGTCCGACAGGCCGTGGAACGGCTGCGACCGCAGGCCGAGGACGGCGACGTCGAGCTCACCCTGGGGATCCCGGACCATGCCGTCCCGGCAGCGGTCGACCCCGACCGGATCGCGCAGGTCGTCACCAATGTCGTCGGCAACGCGCTGCGCGCGACCGGCCCCCACGGCGCCGTGACGATCTCACTGGCCACCAGAGGCGACTCGGCCGTGCTGAGTGTCTCCGATACGGGCGAAGGCCTCGATCCGGCCGACCTCGAGCGGGTCTTCGAGCGGTTCTACCGGGTCCCGGGACGACGGCGCACCGAAGCAGGCTCCGGCGACGAGGGCTCCGGCATCGGCCTGACCATCTCCCGTCGCATCACAGAGGCCCACGGCGGCTCCCTGGAGGCGGCTTCCGCCGGACGGGGCCGGGGCTCGACCTTCACCATGACGCTCCCGGTGCACCGGCCGAGGCCCGGACCTTCCTCGACTGGATAGGCTGCCCTCATGAGGCACGGTTCGTGCCGGCGAAGTGGAAGGAATGGCGGGCATGTCCCGAGACGACGACGTCGTACGCAAGCTGAAGAGCCAGGAGTGCTGGGACCTCCTCAGGTCGGCCTCCCTCGGCCGGATCGGGTACCGCCTCCGGGGCCGGACTCGGATCGCCCCGATCAACTACATCGTCGACGGCTCCAGGATCGTCTTCCGCACCGCTGAGGGCTCGAAGTTCTCTGCGCTGCAGATCGAGGACGACGTCGCCCTGCAGACGGACCGGTACGACGATGACAGTGCCTGGAGCGTGCTCGTGCACGGCACCGCTCGTGAGATCACCGATGAGCCGGACACCGATGGCGTCGCGGCTCGGCTGCGCCCGTGGGTCCCGACCACCAAGGACTACGTCTTCGCCATCGAGGTCGACAAGATCCGGGGCCGCCGGTTCGTCCTCGAGCGGTCCACCGACTGGTCGATCTGAGCACACAAGGTCGCACCGCATACTCCATCGCCGGACGATGCTTCCCTCCCGCGAGAGTCGCTCCGCCACGCGCGCGCAACTGCGGTCTCCCAGAGGAGGGATCGTCACGCCGCGGAGCAAAGGTCGCACGAGGACCTGCTCACCTGGCGAGGTATGCCGGTAGCGAGACGAGTCGTTGGCAAGGAGTGCCAACGAACGACCTCCGCTGACCGGGTTGAATCGGGCCATGACGGACGTGACACGCAGGCGGATCCGGATCGGCATCGACACCGGCGGGACCTTCACCGACGTCGTCGCGGTCGACGAGGACTCCGGAGACCTGCTCACGACCAAGACGCCGAGCACCCCGAGCAACCCGGCCGATGGCTTCATCACCGGCATCGAGAAGATCCTCGGTCTCATGGGCGCCGACGGCAACGACATCACGGCGGTCTCCCACGGCACCACCGTCGCGACGAACAAGCTGCTCGAGGGCAAGGTCGAGCAGCTCGGCTTCATCACGACCGAGGGCTACGAGTTCATGCTCGAGATCGCCCGGCAGTCGGTCCCCGACGGTTACGGCAACTCCTACTTCTGGGTCAAGCCGGAGCGCATCGTCCCCGCCGACCGGGTCCGCACCGTCGCGGGCCGGATGGACTTCGAGGGCACTGAGCTCAGCCCCTTCGACGAGGACGGGGCCCGCGAGGTCGCCCGCTGGTTCAAGGGGATCGGCATCGACACCATCGGCGTCTGCCTCATCCACGCCTACGCGAACGACACCCATGAGGTGCGACTGCGCGAGATCCTCCTCGACGAGCATCCTGATGCGGTCGTGTCGATCAGCAGCGAGGTGCTGCGCGAGTACCGCGAGTACGAGCGCGCGATGACGACGCTCGTCGACGCGGCGGTCAAGCCCAACGTGAGCCGCTACGTCACCAACATCCAGGAGAGACTCGCCGACTTCGTCGGATCGGAGGGGGCCGACGGAGCTTCTCGCAACATTCCCTTCTATGTCATGAAGTCCAACGGCGGTGTCCTCTCCGCCGACGAGGTCGTCCACCAGCCGATCACGACCGTGCTCTCGGGCCCGGCCGCCGGGGCTCTCGGGGCGGCGCTCATCGCGCAGGAGGCCGGCTTCACCAAGGTCCTCACCTGTGACGGCGGCGGCACGAGCACCGACGTCTCGGTCGTCCTCGACGGTCAGCCGACACTCACGACCGAAGGAACCGTCGGTGCCTACCCGAGCAAGATCCCGATGATCGACGTCGTCACCGTCGGCGCCGGAGGCGGCTCGATCGCCTGGGTCTCCCCCGAGGGCGCGCTCAAGGTGGGCCCTCAGTCCGCCGGCGCCGACCCGGGTCCGCTCTGCTACGTCAAGGGCGGCACCGAGCCGACGATCACCGACGCGCACGTCACCCTCGGCCGGATCCCCCCGCACCTGCTCGGCGGGGAGATCCCGCTCGACGTCGAGGCCGCCCGCCGCGGCGTCGCGGACCTCGCTCGCCGACTGGGCCTGGACTTCGAGCGCTGCGCCACCGGCATCCTCGAGATCTCCGCATGGAACCAGGCCAACGCCCTGCGCCAGGTGAGCGTCAAGCGCGGCCTCGACGTTCGCGACTTCATGCTCACGACGTTCGGCGGCTCCGGCTCGCTGCTCGCCTGCCGCCTCGTCGACATCCTCGACCTCGCCGGGGTCGTCGTGCCCCCCAACCCGGGCAACGTCAGCGCCTTCGGGCTGCTCACCGTCGACGTCAAGAACGACTACGTCCAGACCCATGTCGTCCGCGACTCGGCCATCGACCATGCCGTCATCCAGGAGATCATCGACGACCTCACCGCCAAGGCCAGGGCCGCCCTCGACAAGGAGGGCTTTCCTGCCGAGTCACACCGGTTCGCCCGCACCATCGACGTCCGGTATGCGGGACAGGCCTTCGAGGTCCGCGTCCCGGCCCCCGACGGACCGGTCGACAGTCTGGTGGATGCGGCCTTCGCCGCGACGGTCGCGGACCGCTTCCACGCCGAGCACCGCCAGCTCTACGGGTACGACTTCCGCGGCGACCGCGACCAGCACGTCGAGTGGGTCAACCTGCGCGTCACCGGCATCGGCCCGATCACCCGTCCGGAGATCCTCGCGGTCGCGTCGGCCGACGGGGACCTGGCCGAGCGCGCCGTCACCGGCACTCGCGAGGTCTGCTTCGACGCCACCGACGGCTACGTCCCGACGACCGTGTATGCGCGTGAGCACCTCGGCGCAGGCGACACCTTCGCCGGCCCGGCCATCGTCGAGGAGTTCGGCTCGACCGTTCCCGTGCACCCCGGCTTCGGTGTGCGCGTCGACGACTACGGCAACCTCGTCCTGACTCGCGAGCACGACGCGAAGGAGAAGTCCGCATGAGCACCGGCGTCGACCCCGCCTACGTCATCGCCCGGCCGGTCAACCCCGCCGGCCTTCCCACCGCATACGAGCACGGCGGGCGGCTGACGCCGGAGGGGACCACCGTCGACCCCATCCTCGTCGAGATCGTCCAGGGCACCCTCGCGAGCGTCGAGATGGAGGTCGAGACGGCGATCGGGCGCACCAGCCGGTCGCCGATGATCCGGGACGCCCACGACTTCCGCGCGGGCATCCACGACCGCCAGCTGCGCAAGCTCACCGGGCGTTCCTACTCGGCGCTCGTCCACCCCGTCGCCCGAGACTTTCCGCTCGAGGCGATGCGCGAGGGCGACGTCTTCTTCCACAACGACGTCTACGAGTCCGAGGGCGGTATCGGCCACCTTCCCGACCTGTGCGTCACGGTTCCGGTGTTCCACGAGGGTGAGGTCGTCGCCTTCGTCCAGGCCTTCGGGCACCACGACGACATCGGCGGCGGCTGCCCCGGCTCGATGCCGAGCAGTGCGACGAGCGTCTTCGAGGAGGGCCTCGCGGTTCCTCCGATCAAGCTGTGGGACCAGGGTGTGCCCAACCAGGCGGCCCTGCGGATCATGACCCGAAACTCGCGCATGCCGGACAGCCTCGCGGCCGACCTCGACGCGGAGTGCTCCGCGTGCCTCATGGGGGCGCGCCGGCTGTCGGAGCTGTTCGCCCGCTACGGACGGGACCAGGTCGAGGCGGCCTTCGACGCCGTCCTCGACGCGACGACGGAGACCTACCGGCGCGAGATCCTGTCCAAGATCCCGGACGGGACGTATGTCTGGGAGGACTACGCCGAGCACGACGGCGTCGACGAGCCGATGCTCCACACACAGCGGATCACGCTCACCAAGGTGAGCGACGCCCCGGCCGATCCCGAGAACAACCGGCCCGCGGGCCCGCGCCTCATCATCGACTTCACCGGGACCGCCGCGCAGGCCAAGGGCCCGATCAACCACTGCGGTGACTACGTCGGCGGCAACTTCCTCAAGAAGTGGCTCGCGCCGATCCTCCGCAACCTCGCCGACACCCCGGAGCGGATGGCCGAGCTCGACGTCAACGAGGGTGTCATCCCGCTCATCGAGATGCGCTTCCCCGATAAGGGCACCCTGCTCACCCCGGTCTACCCCGCGCCGACGAACGCCCGGACGTTCGTCATCCTCCGCCTGCTCGGTGTCCTGGCAGGCGTGGTCGCCAAGGCGGTCGACGGCCGGATGCCGGCCGACCAGGAGACGATCCGCTACACCGGCGTCTACGGCGAGGACCGCGATGGGTCCAGCTATCTCATGCGCGAGGTGCTCGGCGGCGGCTCCGGCGGGCGCTACTACGCCGACGGGGAGGACACCATCCATGTCGTCCCGGACAGCCGGAACCTGCCGACCGAGTTCACCGAGAGCCGCTTCCCGTTCATCGTCGAGCGCCTCGGTCTCGCCGTCGACTCCGGGGGTGCGGGTCGCTACCGTGGCGGGCTGGGCTACGAGAAGCGGATCCGGATGCTCAAGGACGCCCACTTCATGTCGATCGCGGACCGCTCGATCCTCGCCTGCTGGGGCGTCAAGGGCGGCAAGGCCGGCGCCCCCTTCCAGGTGACGATCGACCCCGGCGGCCCCGACGAGCGGGACGTCGACGCCCTCGCCGACGCGGAGCCCATCCGCGCCGGGCAGGTCATCCGGATCCGCACCACGGGCGGCGGCGGCTGGGGCGACCCGCTGAGCCGTCCCTACGAGGAGGTGGAGCGCGACCTGCGCTGGGGCAAGGTCTCCCTCACCGGCGCTCGCGACGCATACGGTGTCGTCGCCTCGGGGGGCAAGGACGAGGTGACGATCGACGTCGCCGCCTCCGACCGCCTGCGTCAAGTGCTCCGCTCGGCCCGCCCGGAGGAGTCCCCGTTCTTCGACCGGGGGCCGGGGTATGCGCGGCTCGCCGACGGCGCCGCCGCCGCCGAGTGCGACTGGATCTGAGCCCGACCATCCGTCGCCCCGGACGGCCACTGGGCGAGGATCTCGGCGCGGGACGCCCGGCGGGGCATCGGACCTGACAGGATCGTGCTGTGGTCGCAGAGTTGCTGGAGGTCCAGGAGTTCCTTGTCGCTCACGCGCCGTTCGAGGCGCTCCCCGAGAGGGTGCTCGAAGAGCTGCCCCCGCGGCTGACGACGCGGTACTACAAGAGGGACACCGAGATCGTCGGCGCCGGCGGTCACAACGACGAGATGTTCATCCTGCGCTCGGGTGCCGTCGAGGTGCGTGATGCCCACGGTGGTCTCGTCGACCGCTACGACGTGGGTCGGTCCTTCGGCTGGACGGCCCTGTTGTCGGACGGCATCGCCCGCTTCACGATCGTGGCGATCGAGGACTCCCTGGTGCTCGTCATGCCCGGTGACGTGTTCCGGGAGCTGTCCCGCTCCCAGCCGATGTGGACGGTGTTCTTCCAGCACACGCTCAGCGAGACGATGCGGATGGCGGTTCGGGCCGTGCACTCCTCCGAGCGTGGGACGACCGTCCTCAAGACGACGGTCGGTCAGCTCATCCGCCGCGACCCCCTCTGGGTGACGCCCGAGACGACGATCCGCACCGCTGCGGAGAAGATGCGTGCCGAGCGCGTGTCCAGTCTGCTCATCATGACCGACGGCGAGCTGGTCGGGATCATGACCGACCGCGACCTGCGCAACCGCGTCGTCGCCGAGGGCCGGAGCATCGAGCAGCCGGTGAGCGAGATCATGACGGCCGACCCGATCAGCGCCACCGTCGAGTCGATGGCCTTCGAGCTGTTGCTGTCCATGGTCGCGAAGAACATCCATCACATGCCGGTCACCGACGCGGGCCGTGTCGTCGGGCTCGTGAGCAGCACGGACCTCATGCGTCTGGAGCGCGCCAACCCGGTCTACATCGCCGGCGACATCCAGAAGATGACGACGGTCGAGCAGCTGGCGGCGATCCGGCCCCGGATCGCCGAGATCGTCGGCCAGCTCGTGACCGAGGACGCGACCGCGGATGACGTCTGCCGCGTCGTGACCGCGATCGGGGACGCCATCGAACGACGCCTCCTCGAGATCGGCGAGGCCAGGCTCGGCCCGGTCCCCGGGCCCTACTGCTGGGTGACGATCGGCGCGGCAGCACGGCTCGAGCAGGGACTGGCGAGCGACCAGGACAACGCGATGATCCTCAGCGACGCCGTCCTGGCCGGACCGGACGGAGCGGCCTACGAGGCGTACCTGCACGACCTCGCGACCTTCGTCTCCGACGGTCTGGCCGCCTGCGGCTACTCCTACTGCGACGTCGGCGTCATGGCGACGAACGCGTCGTGCCGTCAGGGTGTCTCGGCCTGGGTGGAGACGTTTCGCGAGTGGATGGAGTCGCCAGAGGACGCGTTGGCCGACCACACCCGGCTCTTCTTCGACATGCGGGCCCTGCACGGCGACGCGCGGCTCTTCGACGACCTGCACCGCCAGGTGCTCGGCATGACCCAGACGCACGCGCGGTTCCTCGGCCGGCTCGCCGCCCAGGCCGTCCGGGCGCAGCCGCCGATCGGCTTCTTCCGGGGCTTCGTCCTGGAGAAGGGCGGGGAGCACGAGGACAAGCTCGACCTCCATGCCCGTGGCGTCCGCCTCGTCATCGACCTGGCCCGCGTGTTCGCGCTCGGCGACGGCCTTCCCCAGGTCAACACCCGGATGCGGCTGACGGCGACCGAGAGCACGGGCCGGCTCGATGCCGAGCGGATCGCCGACCTCAAGGACGCCTTCGAGTTCATCTCCTATGTGCGGCTGCGGCACCAGGCAGGGCAGGTCCGCGCCGGGTCCCCTCCGGATGACTTCGTCCCACCGGACGAGCTGAGCCAGTTCGAGAAGCGACACCTGCGCGACGCGTTCCAGATCGTCCGCCAGGCGCAGGCGGTCCTGTCCGCCGCATACCCAGCCCACGGCCCGGCCTAGATCCGTCGGCATGTTCTTCCGGAGGTCGCTCGACGACAGACGCGCCGCGGCCGCGCGAAAGGCACCTGCCGGGCCGATGCGTGACTACCTCCAGGTCCCGTTCGACGACCCCCGGCTCGACTCGCGCGAAGGCCGCTATCTCGCGATCGACCTCGAGCTCACCGGCCTCGACCCGCGCACCGCCGAGATCCTCTCCGCCGGCTACATCCCCATCGACGGGCCGGACATCGTCCATGCCGGGGCCGAGCACATCCTCATCGTCCCGGAGGGCGAGGTCGGACAGTCGGCGAGCATCCACGGGCTCACCGACGACCACCTCGCGACCGGACTTCCGCTGGCCGAGGTGATGCCGACCGTCCTGCACGCGCTCGCCGGTCGCACCCTCGTCGCCCATCACGCCCAGATCGAGGTCGGCTTCCTGTCCCGCGCGTGCGAACGCTTCTACGGACAGCCGTTGCTCGTCCGTTCCATCGACACGCTCCTGCTCCAACGCCGGGTGCTGCGCATCGGCTCCGACGACGAGGTCCGCCCGGGCGCGCTGCGGCTGCAGGCCTCGCGGGACCGCTTCAACCTCCCCCGCTACCGCGCGCACGAGGCCCTCACCGACGCCATCTCTGCCGGCGAGCTGTTCCTCGCCCAGGCGGCACACCTCGGCGGCGGCTCGGGCATGAACATCAAAGCCCTGTCCGGGTGACTAGTTCACTAGACCTTTCTCATCCCTCACCCTGATAAGGGTCTCCTACCGGCCGGACGAGGTGACCCCTTTCGCCCACTGTGCAGCAGCGTGCTTTCGCCCACAAGGGGCTACCTGCCAGAGAGACCCTTGGCCGCGCAGCGGTACTGATATCATCGTTAAGATATCGAAAGGCTGGCCACCGTGGAGCAGATCCTGATCCGCAACCTGCCCGCGGGCACCAAGGCAGCCCTGCGGGCCCGTGCGCAGCAGCATCACCGATCCCTGGAAGCCGAGGCTCGAGAGATTCTCACCCAGGCAGTCACCCGTGCGCCCGCTTCGATCGTCGACCTGGTCAGCATGGACGAGGGCTCCGAGATCGAGTTCGAGCCTGACCGGCTCGGCCTGAGCGCGCGCACCGCGCAACTGTGAGGTACCTGCTGGACACCAACGTGGTCTCCGCACTGCGCGTGCGCGGCCGCGAGCCGCAGGTCCAGGCGTGGGCGGAGTCGATCCCAGTGGCCGACCAGTTCGTTACGGCGTTGACCATCGCCGAGATCGAGCGTGGAGTGGTCGCCAAGGAACGGTCCGACCCCGCCCAGGGAGTCGTCCTTCGCCGGTGGCTCGAGGAGCATGTCCTGTCCGCCTTCAACGGCCGGGTCCTTCCCTTTGACCTACCCGCCGCGCGGATCCTGGCCACCTATCCCGTTCCGGATCAGGCGCCGCTGGACGATGCGCTCATTGCCGCCACCGCCCAGAGCGCCGGAATGACGGTTGCCACCCGAAACACCAAGCACTTCGAACCCCTCGGCGTCAGTTACACCAACCCGTGGAGCCAACCCGGGTAACGGCCTTCCAAGCGAGGCGTCACACCGCCGCGAGTCGGACGCCTTGTCGCGATCCGTGGTGCGACACAATCCGTGCATGGGCATCGACGTCGCTTTCAGTGCAGCCAATGACGCCGCGGCCGCCGAAGCGGAGGTACGCCCGGGAGGCCCACTGGGCTGGCCCGTGCAGGTCGGCACGCGGAAGGTGGGCTGGTCCCGGAAGGAGGCCGTTTTCGAAGAAGCCGGTGCAGCATTCGACGGCTTCGCAACGCGCGGCTACGACGGTGTCGCGAACATGGGCACATTGGAGGAACTGCTTACAGGCGTGCCGTACGACGGCTTGGACCAAGACCCTCGATGGGGCGGCCAGGTCTCCGACGATGAGGCCCCGGAGAACTGCGGGGTGCTCTGCTTGACGGACACGCTTCGGGATTTCCTGGCGGCCGCGCCCGAAGGGGCCTTGGAGACGATCGTCGGCTCGTGGGCGGAGACCGAGGAACTCGCGTCTCACGACGGAGCCGCTCAAACACAAGCCGACCTGGATGATCATCTGACCTTCCTCCAGATGCTGCGCGACCTCGCTGCCCGCGCCCACGACAAGGGTCACCATTTGTACTGGTACTTCGAGATGTGAAGCACCCGTCCGGGACCACGGCTCTCACCGTTACGGGCACTCCGCCTCAACGCCGGTGTCGAACCCTCCGGGCATGCCCGCGACACATGCTTCCCTCCGCCGGCTGCCAGGCAATCTTGCCGGGCCGACTGAGGTCTACGTCGTGGGGTTCGGGTTGCCTGGCCGCGATGCCGCGCCACTGTTTGTGGTCGTTGAAGGATCGCTCCACGGTGTTGCGCTTCTTGTAGGCGACCGGGTCGAAGTCCGGTGGTCGGCCGCCAGCTGAGCCTCGGTCGAGGCGGTGTCGAACGTCGTCGGCACGTTGCGGAATGACGCCTTGACTCCGCGGTCCGACAACATCGGGTGCCGTGGCTCCCTGCCAGGTCCTCCGTCACGCTGGGCGCTTAGCCAGGATCACCATCGCAATGCCACCGAGTACCGCCATGGACGCCACGGCCAACCGCACACTGACCGGTTCGGAGAGCAGCACCACGCCCGCGACGGCTGTGAGCACCGGCACGCTCAACTGCACGCTGGCCGCGGTCACCGAGCCCAGACCCTTCAGTGCCGAGTACCAGACGGCGTAGCCCATGCCCGACGTGATCGCGCCCGACACAACGGCGAGCGTGGCGCCTGTCGCATCGGCCTGCAGCCCAGCCGGCAGCGCCAGGGCCACCACGATCATCGCCGCCGCCATCGCAGCGGCGCGAGTGAAGTTCCCCGCGGTCTCGATTGTGGCGTCATGGCCCAGCGCGGCTGCACGACGCCCGCGCAACGAGTACACCCCCCAGGCGACGCCGGCCGCGATCATCAGCAGGGCACCGCCAAGGGGTGGCGCCGACAGCCCGGGCAGCAGCAGGACGACCAATCCCACGACCGCCAGAAGCAGTCCCGGGCCCTGCAGGCCGTACAACCGCTCCCCACGCACGCGTCCGGCACCGATCATCGTCACCTGCACCGCCGCGAAGAGCAGGAGCGCTCCTGTGGCTGCGGTCAACGACAAATACGCGAACGAGAACGCGGCCGCATACGTAAACAGCGCCAACGCCGATAACCAGGTGCCGGCACCAGCGGATGCACCCGGACCGCTGCGCACCCGCACGATCAACCAGAGCGCGAGCGCCCCGGCGAGAATCCGGATCGCGGTGAAGCTCGCCCCGTCGATGCCGGTGTCGCGAAGGGCAGCGCGAGTCAGCAGCGAGTTCCCCGCGAACGCCGTCAACGCGACGAGCGTGAGCAGGGCCACGCGCCTCGTGTGCATCGCGTCAGTGTGGCAGCCCTCTGGTGGCATGAGCCCGCAGCACAGCACGCGCCGCTCGAACCTGTCCCCTATCGCCGCGATTGCACAACGGGAAGGTGAGTCACTCCGCCGGATATCGGGGCGGTTTCCCACCGCTGGCCAGGTCTGACGGTGGCGGATGTAGCGCGCCGTGGTCGAAGGCAGTGTGACTAGTTCACTAGACCTTTCTCATCCCTCACCCTGATAAGGGTCTCCTACCGGCCGGACGAGGTGACCCCTTTCGTCCACCGTGCAGCAGCGTCCTTTCGCCCAGATAGGGCTAGTTGCGCTTACGGCGATCTTGCGCTCATACCGAGCTGCGGGCGGTCGGTGTTGTGCGGGTTGCAACCGTCGCTCATTTCTCTCAGTGGCTGAGTGAGCCATCCTTGTGACGCTTGCTCGAAGTTGTGCCCTCTTCCAGCGGACATTTGTCTGGGACCCGGACAGGTACAGGGTGTAGGAAAATTCGAATCCAGCCGGAGAGGCTCATGGACACTGAACTCGACACCCTGCTCGACGCAAGCGCACCCTCCTTCACCGAGACCGAGGCGACCCGAGAGACTCTCTCAGCGGCGACGTCCGAACTGGTTACCAGCGTCACCACGGGTACGGTCACACCGACCCGCGCTCGGAGACGCCGCCGCGCAGCCGTGGCAGGCATCACTGCTGTGGCGTTGTTCGGTGGCTGTGTGGCGGCTGCCGCCCAGAGCGGTTGGCTGGCCCCGTGGGCCGACGACCCGGACGGAGCCCTCACCTTCACGCTCCCCAGCGGCGGAACCTGCGAAGAACGCATCGGCAACGTCAAGGTAAGCGACGACGAAGCGCAGTCCATGATCCGCGACTGGCTTGAAGAACATTCTCTCGCGGAGGTCGCCGACGTCGACAAGGCGCTGAGTGAGCTCCGCGCGGACGAAGGCACGGCGGTGCGGGCCGACGGCACCGAGGTCAAGATGGGATACGGGACGGCGTACTACGACGAGGACTACGAGTACTACCTGGCAGTCAAGCACGCCATCAACCGGGCGATCGCTGACAAGCTCACGGCAGAAGGCTTCAACAGCCCGAGCCTGTCCTTCGGCCTGGAAGGTGAGGTGCTCTGCGACGGTGCGCGGCCAGACCCGCACCGTCCGTGGTGGTTGCCATGACGGATGCGGCCGGCGTCCTCGGCGACAACGCCGACGACCTGTTGCGCTACTTCCGCCGGCGTGTGCCAGCCCAGGATGCCGCCGACCTGCTGGCAGAGACCCTGATGACGGCGTGGCGACGAAACCGGCTGCTACCGAACGAGCCCGACCAGGCGCGAGCGTGGCTCTTCGGGATCGCACATCACGTTCTTCTCAACCACCGTCGAGGAGAGCGCCGCCGCCACGCCCTCGCTGATCGGCTGCGACTGGCCCTGTCCGAACAACCCGGGGCCGGCGCCGACGATGGATTGGAGGTGAGGGACGCGATCGAACGGCTGGATCCCAGGCTTGCCGAGATCGTGCGCTTGGTGCACTGGGAAGGCTTCACCCTCGCCCAGGTCGCCGCAGTCGTGGAAATCCCAGCCTCCACCGTGCGCAACCACTACCAGTTGGCCAAGGCAGAGCTGAGGAACATGCTGCTAGAACCAACCCGAACAAGCGCCGCAAGACCCTCGCCCGTCTAGTTTCATCCGCACCGAACTGTCTCGGAACCCCTCGCTTTCGCAGGCCTACCGCTCTTGCCGCGAGTCGGAAGTATCGTCACTGTTGCACTCCGCCGCGAGTCGACCACGGCACCCGGATGACAGCGTCCGCCTATCAGTCCACGATGGGGAAGCGACGCTCGCACATTGCCTCGGGAGTTCGCTGTCCCGTGCCTTCCTCCCATATTCAGACCCGCACAAACCCTCAGGTCCTTCCGGCCAGGCGAGGGGTGGTCGGCCTCCTCATGCCCGCACTCAGGGCAAGGGGCGGTGGCGTCTTCTCTTCCAAGGGTCGAGGGTCGCCGTCGCTTCCAGATGGACACGAGTCGATCTTTGCAGGGCCAGTTCCGGCCCGTCGACTCACTTGCCGGTAGTGCGGCATTCCGGCGAGTCGGGCGGTCGTGGTGGCGAGCCTCAAGGTGTGGGCTGGACACAACTTGGCGGTCCAGACTTGCAGGAGACAGATGCCGGACGGGCTGTGTGTTGCGGGCGCTGTCGCAGGAGGCTGTTCCTACCCGCCGGGCCCTCGCTTTCACCGTTTCATGATGGGTGACGATGGTGGCGCTGGTCGCCGGGCGGGGTATCCACCGCCGTTCGGTCTGGATACCTCGGGAGGGAGCCGCACATGGTGACGCTGATCGCGGGTCGTCCATGCGCGATCGCCCGCGACACCGTTCCGCCACGGTGGCAGCTCAAGGCCTGCGGCGGACGAATGGTCATCCCTGTGGAAGGGACATGGTCCAGCCTGGAGGCGTTCGCACCGGTCGCTGACCTGGTTCGGGTTCTCTATGTGTTCCAGGGCGATCTTGTGCCGACCCCGATGAACGACTTCGCCACCCTTGCCACCCTGGTGATCCAGCCCGGGGTAGGTGATTTCACGCTGGATCTGGTAGACCTGCCCAAGCTCAGCGAGCTCTCGCTCTGCCGGCGCGCTCGCCTGGCCGTGCCGCAAGGGTGCGGGCTGGAAGTGCTCCACCTGGAGCGTCCCCACCCGGACGTGCTCGCGGTCTTGCCGCGACTGCCTCGGCTGCACCGGCTGAAGATCTACGGCGCCTTCCCACGCGAGCTGCCTGCCTCCCTGCGGGTGTTTGACGTCGCGGGAGCGCGCGCTCCCGACCGGCTCAGTGCGCTGCCGTTGCTGCGGGAGCTGGAGCTGACCCGCATCACAGGGCTCAGCAACCTGGCAATCGTCGCCGACTCCCGCGACCTCGCTCGGGTCGTGGTCGAGGACGTGCCCGGCTTCACCTCCATGCATCCTTTCGAGGGCGGCGCCCTCGAGACCCTCCTGATCGGCGATGTCCCCCTGCGAACCACCCGATGACCGACGTGGTGGATTCGCCGCCGACGAGGCGTCACGCTGGGATCGGGGCTCCGAAGCTGAGGTAGGCGACGCTTGGCCCATCCGGCGCCTTGTACACACCGTCGAACCGGCTCTCGCGAAGAGCAAGCAGAGCCAGGCAGTCGGCGTCCTGCGCTGAGACCTCGACGATCGGCTCCGTCAGCAGCGCCGACCCGGCCCGACGGCCCGCCTCCACCAACGCGAGCGAGTCCCGCTTCAACGGCGCATCGACACTCTCCAGCGCCCAAGCCCACATCCACGTCCCAGACCGAGAGCTGTAACTGCCGAGGAACTGGAACGGCGTGCTCACCGTCCGCTCGGGAAAGGTGAAGGTCAGCACACCGGTGTCCTGGTCGAAGAAGTACCTCTCGGCCGAGCCCACGCACCACTCCTCCTCGTTCCGGCGCAGAGCCCGTTGTGCGCGCTCGTTCCCCTCGTTCAACCAGCCACTGAGCGGACCCTCGAGCTCGGCCACCACCCACCGCGCCGACCTCCTCCTGCGCAACCCCACAGACCCGATCATCCCATCGCAGGCAGTTCACGACCACCCGTGCAGCAAGACCCAACCCGCGTCAAGTAGCCGGGAGCAGGGCGCGCCCCCAGGGGTCGGTCTCGGCGCCCAGAGTGCAACAGGCTCAGCTTCGGCTGCGTCTATTCCTGCGCGTGCGATCTTGCCGATAGGCATTTACCACTTGAAGGGGCTCACGTTGACTCCGAAGCATGGCGAATCTGGCCGTCCGTGAGGTCCGACCCGTAGGTGACGACCAGAATGTCAGGCTTGGTGGTCCTGGCAGCGAGAGCGCGCCCCCGCACCGCATTGGCGATCGTCCCATTGACCACCCTCGTGGTCCGGAGGAGATTATGAGGTGGAGCATGTGCGGGGGCCCGATCAAGGTAGGTCGCAATGAACACGATCACTATCCGAATCAGCCGCTGGCTGGCAATCCCGGTGACGACGCTGCTGGTCTTGACAGCATGCGCCGGTGCACCGACGAGTGACGTCCCGCAGGGACCCGGCTCGGCGGAGTCTGCGACTGGTGAGGTGCCTGCTACCGACGACGACTTCCCCGAACCCGCGCCGGAGAACACCGGAGCCATCGAGGAGCCGCAGGGCGGCGACGCGGGGGGCGTGTCGGTGTCTCTTCCCGGCCTGCCCATCGGTGGGAATGCGTCCGTCGACCCGGTTGATCCGACCTGGCGTTGTGCCATCGTCAACTGGACCGGCACGGCCGAGCCGCCGCCCCACGAGGTGAACCTGACCCTCACCCGGCTTCACGTGCAGCCCCCGAGCGACTACGAAGTGACCGACGGCGGCTGCAACGATCTCGGCCCGTGTCTGGATCGGGTGAATGTGATCGGTGGTGATCGCCGCTGTGCCGTGGGCGTACGGCAGGTCGCGTTCAGCGCCGATGGTGAGGGCGCGTTGTTCGTCACGGCAGGGTCGGTCGCCTGCTCACCGCAGGACGCGGCGATCTGTGAGCAGTTCCTCGCTGAGTTGGACAAGATCAACCTGGCTCAGAGCATCGAGTGGTCCGACGCGCTGACGGAAGCGCCAGAGTCGGACGGATCCTCGGGGTCGAACGGATCGCCGGAGTCAGACCAGGCACCCCAGACGGACGGCGGAGGCACCGGTGATGAGGACGAGTCGTCCCCGTCGCCATGACCGAGCCGAGGCCCTCCGCACCCTCACCCTTCGAGCAGCTCACCCGCTGGCTGGCGGTGGGGAGCAGCATCATTGCGCCCGCCACCCTTCTGACCACCATGCTCTTCTACTTCGGATATGTCTCCTCCCGGGCTGAGTTCCGCTACTTCGGCCTGGATGTCGACACAATCGGGCTCTCCACCAACGACTTCGTCATGCGCAGCCCTCAGGTGCTCCTGGTCCCGCTGCTCGCGGTGGCCCTCGCGGCCATCGCGCTGCTCCTGGTCCACGTACGCCTGCGGCGACATCCTCCTTCGACCCGAACGGTCGGGGTGGGAGTGACGCTCGCTCTGGTGGTGCTGGCGTGTGGGCTGTTTCTCGTGCTGGCGTACAGATGGCTCGGCCGTTGGCCGGTGTACGCCCTGGTCACGCCCTTGCTTATCGGAACCGGCAGCGCGGTGCTGGCCTACACATTCTGGATGCCTACTGCACCCGAGTGGCTCCGTCGCTCCCACGACGACCGGGCCAGATGGGTCCGACCGGGAGTGACCGCTCTGGCCCTCGTCGTGGTGGCAACCTGCATGTTCTGGGCGACGGCGACGCTCGCGGAGTGGACCGGCCGAGGCAACGGGAGGCAGACGGCACGCCATCTGGATGCCCTGCCGGCGGTGATTCTGGACACGAAGGAGCGACTGTTCCTCACCGACGGCATCGTCGAGGAGTCCGCCCTCCCGGGTTCTTCCCCCGATGGCTTCCGATTCCGATATCGCGGTCTGCGGCTGCTGATCCAGGGCGAGGACCACATGTTCCTCGTGCCGAACCAGTGGTCTTCAAGCAACTCCACCCTGGCCGTCCCCGTCGACGGTGGGGCGCGGGTGCAGTTCCGATTCGAGAACCAGGCGCCGTGAAACCTCATTCAACCGTCTCGGTGCAGGCCTGCGTTCGGCCCCCGTGAGGATGTTTTTTTGTCTCACCATCACCGCGAGGTGGGCCCAGAACGCCGCCGAAGAATGCTGCACTCCGCCGGAAGTTGACCTACCCGTTCGTAGGCGAGATGGCCGCTGGCGGGGGCCGCGTCACGGTGACGTGGCGGCTTCGAAAGATCGCGCCCCAGCCCGACTACCGCTGGCTCACGTGTCCGGCCAGCGACGCTGATCTGGAGCAGGCTTGCCGGGCCTACGCGCTGTTCGATGCCCACCGCGACGTTGCGGAGGCGGGGCTATCGGTTCACGGCGCGTGGGGGGCAAGAACTGGATGGAGGCCTGGAGGCGGCGAAGGAACGCGTCGTCAATGTCTTCGCGGTGGTTGGTGGCCAGGACTACTAGACCGGGGTGGGTTTCGATCGCCTGGAGCAGGTAGGCCACCTCCTGGTTGGCGTACTTGTCGTGGGCGTCGCGAATTTCGGTGCGCTTCCCGAACAGGGCGTCGGCCTCGTCGAAGAACAGGATCCACTCCTTGTCGAGAGCCTCGTCGAAGAGCCTGGACAGGTTCTTCTCCGTCTCGCCGATGTACTTCGACAGCACGCGCGAGAGGTCGACCCGGAACACCGGCCGGCCCGTGGTCTTGCCGAGCAGCGCCGCCGTCAGCGTCTTGCCCGTCCCCGCAGGGCCGTGGAACAGCACCCGGTAGCCCGCCTTGACGCGCTTGCCCATCCCCCGGTCGTCCGTCAGCACGGAGTTGTCCTTCAACCAGTTCTCGATCTCCCGGATCTGGTGCCGGGTCTTGGGGTGCAGGACGACGTCTTCCCACTCCATCTCCGTCTGGAGGTGCTCAGCGGCGAAGGCGCTGCTGAACGAGGGGGGGTGGACCAATCCGGTGACCAGGCGTTCCACCACTTCGGGGCCTGGTACCAGCCGGCCGCTCATCACCGGTTCTCCTGCGGGAGGGTCTGGCGCATTGGTCACGGTCCTCAGTAAACGCCTCGTAGCCCCAGCACAGGGCCTCAGAAGTCGAATGCGTCCGAACGGACCAGCCGCCCCGATGACCACCCTGTCCCAGCCGTGAGCAGCCGGGTGACGACTCGGGCGACGCCGGCGCTAGAACATCCCGTTGGGGTTGTTCGAGTGCTCAGGAAGGGGTTGGAGCACGTCCCAGTGCTCGACGATCTTGCCGTCCTGGTCGAGTCGGAAGATGTCGATCCCGGCGTACTCCCGGTCACCCGGCCACCTCTGGTGGCAGTGCAGGATCACGTGGTCACCCTCGGCGAACGCTCGAACGACGTCGACGTGCTTGCCGGGGTAATCGGTGCCCATTCGCTCGAAGTAGTCGATGAAGGCCTGCTTGCCGTCGCCGACGTGAGGATTGTGCTGGATGTAGACGTCTCCGGCGTAGCGCTCGATCGCTTCGGCGGGACGGCAGTGGTTGAACATGAGGTCGTAGAACGCTTGGACGTGGGTCTTGTTCTGCTCCAGGTCCGGCACGGGTAGGTCCCTTTCCTCGATCCTCTCGCTTCGACTCGCCACGTCGCGACGTGCTTGCGAGGGTCCCGATTCTAGGTCAGCAGCTTCTGAGACCTCATGGGCCACCGCGGCTGCCGGCGGTTCTTGCCGGGAGGTGCTCAACAATGACCGGACCCGGCTTCCAGGTGATGCCGTCGATGGAGCGAAGTGGCGTGAACGGGTCTGCGGCGCGCTGCCAGGCGATAGCAAGGCTGGCCGAGATGGCCTCAGCGTCGTCCGGGTAGGCCGCAGCGGCCAACCGGCGCAGGGCATTGACGTCAGTGAGCTTGACGGCCACTTTCCAGGTGGCTGTTTCGTGATCGATGGCGTCGGCCGTGGCCTCGCTCTCTACCGAGAGGATCCGCAGGGCACCGGCATCGAGCGCCTCTTGGAGTCCCTCGTCGGGCCAGATCAGCCAGGCCAGTGCGTCGAAGGCGTCATCGACGGGCACCGCATCCAGTGCCTCAGACTCGCTGTCCTCCACGCCGAGATCTGCACCCGCGACGGTGACCACGACCCCCTCGTTCAGGCGCGCCGCAGCCTGGAGCAGAGCAGAAGCATCGGTGATGGCGACCTCCGCGGTGGCGGTCAGGGTCCACACCTCGCGGTTCTTCCCGCGCTGGCGCCGTTCGGCAGGAGCCTGCACCTCGCGGCCGGGCAGGTCAAAGAGGCCAGGCTGGTCGGCATCCATGCCAATCGAGCCTATGCCGTCAGCCCGCCAGGAAAGCGCTAGCGCGAACTCGACGAGACTCTCGAACGCGGGCGATGACCCTCTGCACTCCGCAGACAGTTGGGCGTGAGTCGGCGAATGCCCTGAGCCCAGCGTCACTGGGCCGGTTGGGCGCGGACCTTGATCGGGTCGTTGGTGAGCATGCCGAGTTCGACGATGGCTTGGGGGCGGAACCCCTTGGTCACGAGCCAGATGCCCAGCGACAACTCCCACAGGGCGATCGGTAGCACGGCGATCGCCGCGAACACCGAGACCTGGTCCCAGAGGCCGAACATGATCGCTGTTGCGGAGGCGACCAGCAGGGGGGCGCCGGCCAGACCCATGGCCGGGATGATGCGTGGCACGAGTGCGGTCCGGTATAGCACCCAGCCCAGCAGCAGCGCGTTGATCGCCGGGATCAGGCCTTGTCCGAGCAGGAACGCCCCATCGTGGATGGCCACGAGCGCGGCACCGGTTGCGAGCAGGGCCCCCTGGTCGGCTCCGGCAGTGCCCGCCAGGTCCTGCCGCAGGGTCACGACCGAGAGCATGGCGATGATGCCGACAACGATGAGCGCGGCCTCGAGCACCCGCGCGGCGAGGAAGCCAAGGGCGGCTGGCTCGCTGTGGCGTCGGGTGACCGGGTAGAGCGCGAGCGCGGTGCCGATGCAGGCGAACGCGAGGATCACCTCGAGCACGCCTGCCCACAGCACGCCAGTGGTGCGGCCGGAGCCGAGGATGAAGTCCGGGTCGTTGAGCACCGGAGCCTTGAGGATCAGCGTGGGGATCGACGTGACGAAGGTGACCAGGTAGAGCACGCCTGCGATCAGGGCGAGCCGTCGTGCTGCAGACATCGGGGAGTCCTCTCGTGCCGTTCGACCATCATGTGTACGGCGTACACCATCAGTTGCCACGCTACGTGTACGATGTACACCTGTCAAGAGGGTCATCAAAAGGAGCGAAACTGTGCCGCCGTCCACCGCGAAGCGAACGCCGCTGAACCGACAGCGGGCGTTGCGGGTTGCCGTCGACCTGGCGGACAGCGATGGGATCGACGCGGTCAGCATGCGCAATCTGGCTTCGCGGCTCGGGGTAGTCCCCATGGCGCTGTACCGGCATGTGGTCAACAAGCAGGACCTGCTCGACGGGATGGTCGAGGCGGTCTACGGCGAGATCGACGTCCCCACCGTGACGGGCTGGAGGGAGACCATGCGGCAACGGGCGACCTCGATGCGCGAGGCCCTGCGGCACCATCCGTGGGCGGTCGAACTGATGGAGACCAGCTCCCCCGGACCCGCCAACCTCCGCTACCACAACGCCGGCATCGCGTGTCTGCGAGAGCAGGCTGGTCTGCCGGTCCGCACGGCCATCGACGCGTACAACCTCATGGACAGCTACGTCTACGGCTTCGCCCTACAGGAGAAGACGTTGCCCAGCAACATCGCCGCAGCGGCCGAGGCGAGACGGCAAGACCTCACCACAGCGGACCCATCCCTCGCCAGCCGGTTCCCCTACCTCATCGAAGTGGTCGAAGAGCTCGGTACATCGGGCTACGACTACACGGGCCAGTTCGAACGAG
>JBHEPF010000066.1:0-4545 GCA_046260445.1 Dermatophilaceae bacterium
CCCGCACTGCTGGCGCTGCCGCGAGCCCCTCATCTACATGGCGGTCTCGAGCTGGTTCGTCTCCACCACGAAGATCCGCGACGAGATGCTCGCGCTCAACCAGGAGATCACCTGGGTGCCGGGGCACGTCAAGGACGGGCAGTTCGGCAAGTGGCTCGAGAACACCCGCGACTGGTCGATCTCGCGGAACCGCTTCTGGGGCAGCCCGATTCCCGTGTGGAAGTCGGACGACCCGACCTATCCGCGGATGGACGTCTACGGCTCGCTCGACGAGATCGAGCGTGACTTCGGTGTGCGCCCGACCGACCTGCACCGGCCGTTCATCGACGACCTCACCCGGCCCAACCCGGACGACCCGACCGGGAAGTCGACCATGCGCCGGGTCACCGACGTCTTCGACTGCTGGTTCGAGTCCGGGTCGATGTCGTTCGCCCAGGTGCACTACCCGTTCGAGAACGCGCAGTGGTTCGAACACCACTTCCCCGGGGACTTCATCGTCGAGTACATCGGACAGACCCGCGGCTGGTTCTACACGATGCACGCCCTGGCGACCGCGCTGTTCAACCGGCCGGCGTTCCAGTCCTGCGTCAGCCACGGCATCGTCCTCGGCAACGACGGGCTCAAGATGAGCAAGTCGCTGAAGAACTACCCGGACGTGCGCGAGGTCTTCGACCGCGACGGCGCCGACGCGATGCGCTGGTTCCTCATGTCCTCCCCGATCCTGCGCGGCGGCAACCTCATCGTCACCGAGGAGCACATCCGCGGCGGCGTGCGCCAGGCGCTCATCCCGCTGTGGAACTCCTGGTACTTCTTCACCCTCTACGCCAACGCCGCCGGCTACGAGGCCCGTTGGTCGACCGACTCCACCGACGACCTGGACCGCTACATCCTGGCCAAGCTCGGCGACTACGTGCGCGGCTCGCAGGAGGCGCACGACGCATACGACATCGCCAAGGCGTGCGACCTCACCCGTGAGTTCGTCGAGCTGCTGACCAACTGGTACATCCGCCGCAACCGGGACCGGTTCTGGGCGGCCGACGGCGAGCTGGGCGAGTCCTCGCGACAGGCGTTCGACACGCTCTACACCGTCCTCGAGACGGTCTCGCGGGTCGCTGCGCCGCTGCTGCCGCTCGTCACCGAGGAGATCTGGCGCGGCCTCACCGGCGAGCGCTCGGTGCACCTCACCGACTGGCCGGAGGCCGACCTCTTCCCGAGCGACCCCAAGCTCGTCGAGGCGATGGACCGCGTCCAGACGGTCTGCTCGACGGTCTCCTCGCTGCGCAAGGCGCAGAACCTGCGGGTCCGCCAGCCGCTCGGTTCGCTCACGGTGGTGACGCCCGCAGCGAGCACGTTCGAGATGCTGCGCGGCATCGTCGCCGAAGAGGTCAACGTCAAGGAGATCGCCGTCGTCGACGTCGACAACGCGCACTCCATGGACTTCGGCATCGTCCAACGGCTCAACGTCAACGCCCGCGCGGCCGGTCCTCGCCTCGGCAAGGACGTCCAGCTGGCGATCAAGGGCAGCAAGTCCGGAAACTGGTCGGTCGACGACGACGGCACGGTCACCTCCGGCGGGATCGCCCTCCAGGAGGGGGAGTATGCGCTGGAGACCGTCGTCGACGACGCCCACTCCCATGGTGGCTCGGTCCTGACCTCGGTGCTGCCCGGTGGCGGCTTCGTGGTCCTCGACGCCGAGGTGACGCCCGAGCTGGCCCGCGAAGGCCTGGCCCGCGACATCGTCCGGGCGGTCCAGCAGGCCCGCAAGGACGCCGGCCTCGAGGTGAGCGACCGGATCTCGCTCACCGTCACCGGCGGCGAGGCGGTGCTCGACGCGACGATCGTCCATCGCGACCTGATCGTCGCCGAGACCCTGGCCACCCAGTTCGGCGCCTCCGGCTCGCTCGACGACCTGCCGGCGAGCGATGGTGTTGCTGGCAATGGGGTCACCGAGACGACGGTCGGCGCCGACGAGTCCGTCCGGATCCGTCTGACGAAGGTCTGAGCAGAGAGCACACTGAAGACATGACACCGTCCGGACGACCCGATGAAGCACAGCGCGAGGCGGCCCGCCTCCTCGACCTGCACAAGAAGATGCGCGAGGTCGAGGCGGCGATCCTGGCCCGGACGCCCGAGCACGACCTCGAGCCCTCGCTGGACCGGATCCAGGCGGTCATGGAGCTGCTCGGCGACCCGCAGCGCACCTTCCCCTCGATCCACATCACGGGGACCAACGGCAAGACCTCGACGGCTCGGATCATCGAGGCGATCCTGCGCGAGACAGGGCTGAAGACCGGGCGGTTCACCTCCCCGCACCTGCACTCGATCCGGGAGCGGATCTCCATCGCGGGGGAGTCGATCGGCGAGGAGGCGTTCATCCGGGCCTATGAAGAGGTCCTGCCATATGTCGAGATGGTCGACGCCCGCTTCGCCGAGACCGACGACCCGCAGATGTCGTACTTCGAGGTCGTCGTCGCGGTGGCCTACGCCGCCTTCGCCGACGCGCCGATCGACATCGCCATCGTCGAGGTCGGCATGGGCGGCTCGTGGGACGCGACGAACGTCATCGACGCCGACGTCGCCGTCATCACGCCGATCGACGTCGACCACGCCCGCTTCCTCGGGACGACGCCCGAGCAGATCGCCTCTGAGAAGGTCGGGATCATCAAGCCCGGCGCTGTCGTCGTCTCGGCCGTCCAGCCGCACGACGATGTCGCGGAGCTCATCCGCGCCCGGTGCGGCGAGGTCGACGCGCGGCTGGTGACCGAAGGTCTGGACTTCGGGGTCCTCACCCGCGAGGTGGCCGTGGGAGGTCAGCTCATCTCGCTGCGCGGGCTCGCGGGCGACTACGAGGAGATGGTCCTCGAGCTGTGGGGTCAGCATCAGGCGCAGAACGCCGCCGTCGCGGTGGCCGCGGTCGAGGCGTTCCTCGGTGGCGGCACCCAGCAGATCAACGCGGAGGTGCTCACTGCGGCGCTCGCGGCCGTCGAGTCCCCGGGCCGGCTGGAGATCGTGCGGCGCTCGCCGACGGTCCTCGTCGACGCGGCGCACAACCCGCACGGGATCATCGCGCTGCGAGAGGCGATGTCGGACTCGTTCAACTTCACCCGCCTCATCGGGGTGGTCGCGATCTTCGCCGACAAGGACGCCGCCACGATGCTCGAGCTGCTCGAGCCGGCGCTGGACCACATCGTCGTCACCCGCACCGCCTCGACTCGAGCCATGCCGCCGGAGAAGCTCGGGGAGATCGCGGCTGAGATCTTCGGCGACCACCGCGTCACCGTGGTGCGGGACCTGCCGGACGCCCTCGACGTCGCTGCCGGTCTCGCCGACGACGGTGGTGTCGGGGGAGGGGTGCTCGCGACGGGATCGGTCTTCACGGCCGCCGAAGTGCGGATGCTCCTCGGGGTGACGAAGGTCTAAGGGCACCGTCGCGGGCGCCGCGGTCAGAGGCTTCACACACCCGGCCGTCTCGGACACAGCTCCACCCCCGTCGGAGGTCGCACCGCCGACGCCAGGGTGACGCAGGCGGTGCCGGCCTCCAATCGGGGGTGGGCTGAACTACGTGAGTGGTGCGTCCTCAGGTGTCAGTTGTGCGGGGGGACCTCGCACAGTGCTGTCGCTGTGTTGCCGGCCTCGTCGGTCGCCGACAGCAGGGCGTCGCCCTTGAGACGGAAGTGCCACTCGACCGCGCCGGTGAAGGCGGTGACCGTCGGCGTCGCGCCGGGAGCCTGGGTGAGCTTGAAGGTCGTCCCCGACGGGTAGGGGCCGAAGACCGCGCTCGACCCGGTGTCGGACACGAAGATCTCCACCGACGGGTCGACGTTGTCCTCGGCGACCATCCGGAAGAAGCCTGCCTCGCTCTGCGAGGGAAGGATCTTGCCGGCCGGGTTCGGGCCCTGCTCACACGTGACCGTCGGCGGGGTGACGTCGTTGACGTGGACCGAGATGGTCTGGGTGAACTCCGGGCCGGCGTCCTGGCCGTCGATCGTGAAGTCGACCTCGCAGGTCAAGGTGGCGCCCTGAGGGGCGTCGGCCGCGACCGTGATGGTCTCTTCGAAGACGGCATCCTCGCCGCTGGTGACGACCTGGGAGGCTGGGTCGAGCTCGACCGAGAGTCCCGGGTCACACGTCGGTGAACCGGCCACCTCGACGGGGAGGCTGGTCAGGCCGGCGAGGATGGCGTCGGCCACCGCACCTGCCCCGACACCTGAGAAGAAGCTGCCGCCGGTGGCTGCAGTGATGCGGGTGGCCTGACCGGCGGCGTCGAGCTGGTTGGCGCCGACGCTGATCGCCAGCGTCTTGACTCCGGCGTCGACCAACGACTGTGTGGCCATCGCCTCGGTGATGCCCAGCCGAGGGTCGTGGCCCGCGGCGTCTCCGAACCAGGCGACCACTCGCGATGAGCCGCTGCGGTAGGAGATCTCGCCGGCGCCTCCGGCATCACCCAGGGCATACAGCGCCGGCAGCTGGGCCTCGGGGATGTCACCGCCGTTGCACAAGACGATGCTGTTGACGGCCGCGACGGCAGTGGCTGCGTCGTCCGTG
>JBHEPF010000074.1:0-24157 GCA_046260445.1 Dermatophilaceae bacterium
ATGGTGACGTCGGCCAGCCCGTCGGAGGCGTCGGACTCGGGGGCGATCTCGGTGCCACCACCGATCGTCATGCCGTTGGCGATCGCGACCTGAAGGATCCGTCGTCGGCCCCGGGTGACGACGCGGCCGTCGGCGACCACCGAGAGGCGCCACCCGTCGGTGGTGACGAGAGCGAGAACAGCGCCGACGGCATACCCGAGCACGCCGAGGCCGATCCGCGAGAACCGCGCCTTCCACGGTCCGGCGCGATCGCCCGCCTCGGCGCCGACCCCGACGTGGGCGACGTTGACGACGAGCCCGTCGGAGTCGTCGCGAAAGACGTCGACGACGATCGTGCGGCCGTCGGCGATGACGGCCGCTGCGGCCCGCGGCTCTCGTGGCAGGCCGAGAGCGCGGCTGAAGTCGTTGCCGGTGCCGAGCGGCAGGAGGCCGACCACCGGCGCCTCGCCCCCGGCCCCGCCGGGCCGGTGAAGCTCGCCCAGAGCGTCCAGGGCCGCGACGAGAGCGTGCAGGCTCCCGTCCCCACCCGCCGCGATGACCGGACGGCCGTCTCTGCGGCGCAGCACGTCGCGCAGCTCGTCGGTGTCCGCAGTGCCCGCGACCTCGACCTCGGCGTGCTCACGCAGAACCGCGAGCGCCTCTTCGACGGCCGCCTCGTCGGTGCTGCCCGCTGCGGCGTTGGTGACGAGGAGGAGTCGGCGCATGCGTCACATCATCCTCGTCTACGGTAGGGAGAGGAGACACCCACAGGAGGAACCCCATGAGCATCAGCGACATCGGCCCCCGGCCGAACGCCTTCGACATCGAGAACGCGACCCGCGAGAACGCGAGCTACCGCGCCGTCGCGTGGACCGGCCCGCACCTCCAGGTCACCCTGATGTCCATCCCGCCGGGCGAGTCGATCGGGCTCGAGGCCCACCCCGACACCGACCAGTTCCTGCGCCTGGACGCCGGCCGGGGACGCGTGACCATGGGCCCGTCGAAGGATGACCTGCCGTTCACCCAGGAGGTCGAGGACGGCTGGTGCGTGACGGTGCCCGCCGGGACCTGGCACGACATCATCAACATCGGCGACGAGGACATGCGGCTGTATGCGATCTACGCTCCCGTCCACCACGCCGCCGGCATCGTGCAGCCGACCGCGGACGAGGCCGAGCGCGACGAGGAGTCGGGTGCCGACGCCCCGCCGGAGTGGGCGGTCCAGCCGCAGTCCGACTCCGACGAGCACGCGGGCTGAGATCCGCCTCTGCGTCGCCGCCTCAGCGCGTCCCTGCGGCAGCGAAGTTCAGTCGCGCGAAGGCGAGTGACTCGGCGAGGTCGATCTCCCGCTGCTCGAGAGTGAGCTTGCGGGTGCCGACCTCGACGACGACGGCGCCGTCGAAGCCTCGTCCGGCGAGGGTCTCGAGGAGCTCGCCGCACGGCTGGGAGCCTCGCCCCGGGACGAGGTGCTCGTCGCGCACCGATCCGAGCCCGTCCGCGAGGTGGACGTGCCGGAGCCGCTCCCCCAGCGCGTCGGCCATCGCGAGCGCGTCACTGCCCGCGGTCGCGGTGTGGGAGAGGTCGAGGGTGACGTGCGCATACGGCTGGGGGACGGGGTCCCAGTGCGGCAGGTAGGCCTCGAGCTCGCGGCGCTGTCCGGCGTTGCGGCCGGCCCGCCAGGGATACATGTTCTCGACGCACAGCTCGATGCCGCTGGACCGCTCCCGCTCGGCGACCCCGTCGGCGAAGCCCTCCGCGTACCCCTTCTGCCAGCGGAACGGGGGGTGGAGGACGACCACCTGTGCCCCGACGTCGCGGGCGAGGTCGATCGACCTGTCGATCTTGGTCCACGGGTCCGGGCCCCAGACCCGCTGGGTGAGCAGGAGCGTCGGGGCGTGGATGGAGACGATGGGCAGCTCGTGCAACTCGGAGAGGGCCCTCAGGGCACCGCCCTCCTGGGTGACCGGGTCGGTCCAGACCATGACCTCCATGCCGTCGTAGCCGAGCCGGCGGGCCAGGGCGAACGAGGATGCGCACCGATCCGGGTAGGTCGATGCAGTCGAGAGCGCGATCCGGGTGGTCCGGGTGTTGGTGGCCATCGTCACTAGCGTCGCACGACGGGTGCGGTCGGCTGTCCCCGGCCGGGCTCAGACCTGCACGCGGTCCTACTCAGACTGCTCAGTCGTCGAGATGGTCCAGATGGTCGAGGAGCCGGAGGATGACACCCTCGCGCATCGCCCAGGGGCAGATCTCGAGACCGTCGACGCCGAGGATGTCCATCGCCGCCTCCGCCACGATCGCCCCGCCGAGCAGCTGAGGAGCGCGCGAGGCCGACACCCCGGGTAGCCGGACGCGCTGAGCGAGGGTCATCGTGGCCAACCGGTCCATCTCCTTGGTGAGCCGGGCCCGCTCGAGCAGGCGGGTCGCATAGGGTCCCTCGCGGCTGGGAGCCGCCCCGCAGATCCGGGCGAGCGACCGCATGGTCTTGGACGTGCCGACGATGCGGTTCGCGTCCGCGTGCTTGATGAGCGGCCTTGCGGATGCGGCGATCTCGGCCCTGACGAACTTGCGAGCCGCCCGGATCGTCTCCGCGGTCGGCGGGTCGCCGGGGAGGTGGTCACGGGCGACCCGGCCGGCGCCGAGCTGGAGGGAGATCGCAACGTCGGGCTCCTCGTCCATCCCGGTGGCGAGCTCGAGCGAGCCGCCGCCGATGTCGATCATGAGGAGCGTGCCCGATGACCAGCCGAACCAACGTCGGGCGGCCAGGAAGGTGTGCCGGGCCTCGTCCTGGCCCTCCATGACCCTCAGGTCGACGTCGTGGGCGGACCGGACGGCGGCGAGCACCTGGTCGCCGTTCGGAGCGTCACGGATGGCGCTCGTCGCGAACCCGACGAGGGACTCGGCGCCCTTCTCCTCGGCGACGTTGAGGCACTCCCCGACGAAGGCGACGAGCCGGTCGCGGCCCTCGTCGGCGATGAGGCCGTCATCGGTCACGTGCTCGGCGAGGCGCAGGGTGATCTTGTGCGACGACGCCGGAAGGGGGTGGGCGCCCGGGTAGGCATCGACGATGAGGAGATGCACCGTGTTGGAGCCGACATCGATGACCCCTAGGCGCATGGTGGCCAGCGTACTGGCGCCGAGACCGTAGGGTGAGCGGGTGCCGGAATCCGATCTCGACATCCCCCGCATCTGGGTCGAGTTCGGCGATCCCGCGGGCGGGTCCCAGCGCTTCCGCTGCGACCTCACGTGGCTCACCTCGAGCTGGACGTGCATCTTCGGCGTGGGCTGTCAGGGCATCTATGCCGACCGCCCGGACGACGGGTGCTGCTCGCTCGGTGCCCACTTCACCGACAAGGACGACGTCGAGCGAGTGCGCGCGGCGGCGAGCCGGCTCGGCGAGGACGAGTGGCAGCACCGTCCGGGGCCCCACGGCTTCGATGCGGAGGGCCGGCTCAAGGCGTCCTCCTGGACCGAGAAGGAGGACGGCGTCCGCAAGACCAAGGTCGTCGACGGGGCCTGCATCTTCCTCAACCGTCCGGGCTTCCCCGCCGGTGCGGGCTGCGCCCTGCACCAGCACGCGATCCTCACCGGCGTCCCGCCGCACACGGTCAAGCCGGACGTCTGCTGGCAGCTGCCCATCCGGCGCACCTACCGCACCGTCGAGCAGCCCGACGGCACCAGCTATCTCGAGACGACCATCACCGAGTACGACCGGCGCGGTTGGGGCCCAGGTGGGCACGACCTGGACTGGTACTGCTCCGGCAACAGCGAGGCCCACATCGGGCGCGAGCCGGTCTTCCGCAGCAACGCCGCCGAGCTGGTCGAGCTCATGGGCGAGGAGGCGTATGCGTCGCTCGTCGTCCGCTGCGAGGCGCACCTGGCCGCCGTCAAGGGCGCGCAGACCGTCCGCAGTCGCAAGATGCTGCCCCTGCTCGTCCATCCCGCGACCCTGGCCGCCGGTGGTCCGGGCCGGCCCCGCGCTGCGACGCGCAGGACCCCGCCTCCTACGAGCGAGCCCCGGAAGACCCCGCCCCAGCAGCCGTGACCACTCCCATCCCGAGCCCGAACATCTGGAACGACCCGGAGATCTACGAGACCGAGAACCTCGCGGTCGACAGGGAGGCTCGGATCGAGGCCGCGATGACCGCCCACCGTCCTCTGCAGGGCGCCAGGGTCCTCGACCTCGGCTGTGGCAGCGGCTTCCATCTCGAGCGCTGGGTCCGGCTCGGCGCCGCGGCCGTCTTCGGCGCGGAGCCGCACCCGCCCCTCGTCGCCCTCGCCCGCGACCGGGTCGCTCGACTCGGCCGCCAGGAGCAGGAGCGCATCACGGTCGTCCAGGCCGGCGCCGAGGACCTGCCCCTCCCGGACGCCGGCATCGACGTCATGCACGCCCGCTGGGCGTACTTCTTCGGCTCGGGGTGCGAGCCAGGGCTCACCGAGCTCGACCGTGTCATGGCACCGGGCGGTCTCGCGTGCATCGTCGACAACGACCTCACGGTGTCCTCGACCTTCGGCGACTGGTTCGTCGCGGCCTACCCCGCCTACGACCCGGAGGCGACCGAGCGCTTCTGGCGTCGCCAGGGGTGGCAGCGGGAGACGGTCCGCGTGACGTGGGAGTTCGAGCGGCGCCCGGATCTCGAGGCGGTCGTGCGGATCGAGTTCCCACCGGCCACCGCGCAGCGCGTCCTCGCGGAGCACCCGTCCCTCACGGTCGACCACGCGGTCGTGCTGCGCACCCGGCGCTACTGACCGCTGTCGGTCGCGTCGCATACCGTCATCGTCATGGTTGGGAAGACAGGACAGACGAGAACAGGACAGATAAGGGCTGGGCGCTCTGCGGGCCATCGCTGCGGTGAGTGCGGCTGGACGACGCCGAAGTGGGTGGGCCGCTGCAGTGAGTGCCACGCGTGGGGCTCGGTCGAGGAGGTCGGTGCGACCGCCGCCGGCCCGCGCATCCGCCTCGCCGCCGAGGTGTCCACCCCCGCTCAGCCGATCGGCCAGGTCGACCTCGAGTCGGCCCGGGCCCGGCCGACCGGGGTCGGGGAGTTCGACCGGGTCCTCGGGGGCGGACTCGTGCCGGGCGCCGTCGTCCTCGTCGCCGGCGAGCCCGGCATCGGCAAGTCGACCCTCCTTCTCGACGTGGCCGCGCGAGCGGCCCGGGGGCACTCGCCCGGCGACGGGCTCCGCACCGTTCTCTACGTCAGCGGAGAGGAGTCCCCGGCCCAGGTGCGGTCCCGGGCCGAGCGCATCGAGGCGATGGCGACGACGCTCTATCTCGCGGCGGAGACCGACCTCGCGACGATCCTCGGCCAGATCGACCAGGTCCGACCCGAGCTGCTCGTCGTCGACTCGGTCCAGACCATCGCGAGCGCCGAGGTCGACGGCGCGGCCGGCAACGTCAGCCAGGTCCGCGAGGTCGCCAGCGCCCTCATCGCCGTCGCCAAGTCGTGCGGTATCGCGGTGCTCCTCGTCGGCCACGTGACCAAGGACGGCTCGATCGCCGGGCCCAGGGTCCTCGAGCACCTCGTCGACGTCGTAATCCAGTTCGAGGGCGACCGCCACTCGCGGCTGCGCCTCGTGCGTGCCGTGAAGAACCGCTACGGGCCGACCGACGAGATCGGGTGCTTCGACCTCTCCGAGGTGGGCATCGTCGGGCTCCCCGACCCCAGCGGGCTGTTCACCTCGGACCGCACCGTCATCGTCCCAGGGACCTGCATGACGGTGACGCTCGAGGGTCGACGGCCCCTGCTCGCGGAGGTGCAGTCCCTCGTGTCCCCCTCGAGCCTGCCCCAGCCGCGTCGCGCCACGAGCGGCCTCGACGCGGCCCGCGTCCAGATGATCATCGCCGTCCTCGACCAGCGGGCCGACGCCAAGGTCGGCGGCAACGACGCGTTCGTCTCCACCGTCGGGGGCGTGCGGCTCACCGAGCCCGCCGCCGACCTGGCCATCGCCCTCGCGATCGGCAGCGCGATCCAGGACCGGCCGCTCCTGCCGAGCCTCATGGCCGTCGGGGAGGTCGGTCTCTCCGGTGACATCCGGCCCGCGGTCGGCATCGCCCGGCGGCTCGCAGAGGCCGCCCGGCTCGGCCTCACCCACGCGATCGTCCCGCCGGGCACGCTCGGCGCGATGAGCATTCCCGACGGGCTGCACGTCGCCGAAGCGCCGACCGTCGCCGACGCGTTGCGCGCCGCGCTCTCCGCAAAGGGCGCCTCCGGCTAAGATCGGGCCTCGTGACCGACGACGAGCTGCTGCGCTCCACGCTGGCCGCCGTGGCGCCGGGGACCGAGCTTCGCGACGGTCTGGAGCGGATCCTGCGCGGGCGCACCGGTGCGCTCATCGTGCTCGGTCAGGACCGACTCATGGACAAGATCGCGACCGGCGGGTTCCCGATGGAGATCGATTTCTCCGCGACCCGGCTGCGCGAGCTGTGCAAGATGGACGGCGCGGTCATCCTCGACAGGGACCGCACCTGCATCCTGCGGGCCGCCACCCAGCTCGTCCCGGACGCGAGCATCGAGACGAGCGAGTCCGGGACCCGGCACCGGACAGCGGAGCGGGTGGCCAAGCAGACCGGGTTCCCCGTCATCTCGGTGAGCCAGTCGATGCACCTCATCGCGCTCTACGTCGGTGACCGGAGGGTCGTCCTCGAGGACAGCGGCGACATCCTCACGCGCGGCAACCAGGCCCTGGCCACGCTCGAGCGCTACAAGCACCGCCTCGACGAGGTCACCGGCACCCTCTCAGCGCTCGAGATCGAGGACCTCGTCACCGTCCGCGACGTGGCGAGCGTGCTGCAGCGGCTCGAGATGGTGCGTCGCATCCGCGAGGAGATCGCCGACTACGTCCTCCAGCTCGGCGTCGACGGGCGTCTGCTCAGCCTCCAGCTCGAGGAGCTCACCGCCGGCTTGAGCGACGACCTCGCGCTGGTGCTGCTGGACTACCTCGGCGAGGCCAAGCAGCCCGTCACCTTCGACGAGGCGATCGCCGCGCTCACCACAGTGGACTCCACCGAGTTGCTGGACCTGTCGAGCGTGGCGCGCTCCGTCGGCTTCACGGTCACCGGTGACGCACTCGACTCCTCGGTCAGCCCCGTCGGCCACCGCCTGCTCTCGAAGGTCCCGCGGCTTCCCGGCGCCATCGTCGAGCGGCTCGTCCTCTACTTCGGCGGCCTGCAGCGTCTCCTGTCGGCGACGGTCGACGAGCTCATGGAGGTGGATGGCGTCGGCGAGGGCCGGGCCCGGGCGGTCCGCGAGGGCCTGTCCCGGCTCGCCGAGTCCAGCATCCTCGACCGCTACGTGTAGTGACACCGACCGCGCTCCTGCACACCCCCGTCCTCACCTGGTACGCCGAGCACGCCCGGGACCTCCCCTGGCGCGACCCCGGGTGTCCCCCCTGGGGCGTCTTCCTCAGCGAGGTCATGGCGCAGCAGACGCCGCTCTCCCGGGTCGAACCGGTCTGGCGTACGTGGATGGAGCGCTGGCCCACTCCGGTCGCGCTCGCGGCGGACTCACCCGGCGAGGCGGTCCGGGCCTGGGGCCGGCTCGGCTACCCGCGCCGTGCCCTCCGGCTGCACGAGGCCGCCACGGCGATGGTCGAGCGGTTCGACGGTGCCGTTCCCGGGACTGAGGACGACCTGCTCAGCCTGCCCGGAGTGGGCGAGTACACGGCCGCGGCGGTCAGCGCCTTCGCGTTCGGGCGGCGGGTGACCGTCGTCGACACCAACGTGCGCCGGGTCCAGGCCCGGCTGGTGACCGGGACAGAGCAGGCTGCTCCCACCCTGACCCGGTCCGAGCGAGACCTTGCCACCCGGTTGCTGCCCCTGAACGACGAGGCGGCCGCGACGTGGAACGTCGCCGTGATGGAGCTGGGTGCACTGGTCTGCACCGCCCGGAGCCCGCAGTGCCATGCGTGCCCGGTCATGGACCTCTGCCGGTGGGTGGCCGACGGACGCCCCGCATACAGCGGACCTCCTCGGCGAGGACAGGCCTGGGTCGGCACCGACCGTCAGGTGCGCGGCGAGATCGTGCAGCGGCTGCGCGAGAGCGCCGGACCACTGCAGTGGTCCGCCCTCGCCGACGCCGGCCCGGACCCGGCCCAGGTGGAGCGCTGTCTCTCGGCCCTCATCCACGACGGGCTGGTCGAGCCGACCGAGTCCGGGCACTTCGCCCTCCCTACATGAGCAGGCACACTAGTGAAGTGCAGGCGACGTCACGGCAGCTGCGCGGGCGAGAGGGTCGGCTGGCCCGCGCCGTCGTCGCCGTGGCGCTGCTCGCCGGGCTCGGCTGGGCCGTGCCCTCGGCCCAGGCCGACGCAGGACTCACCGTCACGTCGACGAGCCGCTATGTGCTCGACGCGGACGAGCAGACCGTCTCGGCGACCATCACGATGACGCTGCGCAACGTCGCACCCGACGAGGAGACCGCCGACGGCTACCGCTTCTACTACTACGACAGCTACGGGCTTCCGCTGCCGGCGGAGGCCACCGACGTGCGGGCCACCAGTGCCGGCGAGCCGCTTGGTGTCGAGCGTCGCAGCATTGCGGGCCAGCGAGGTTTCCGGCTCTTCGAGGTCGGCTTCCCCGACCTGCTCCATCCGGACAGTCGCACCATCGAGCTGTCGTTCACCCTCGAAGGACAGCCACCCCGCGCGGACGACCCCACCAGGATCGGCCCGGGGTATGCGACCTTCCCGGTCTTCGGGGCCGGGGACCCGGGTGACAGCACCGTCGAGGTCGTCGTGCCCGACGGGCTCACTGTCGACAGCACGGCGAGCTCGTTCACCGAGACGCCCGGTGAGGACGGGACAACGGTCTACACCACGGGGGAGGACAACCTCGCGCCCGGGTTCGCCGCGACGATGTCTGTTCGGGGCAGCGATGTCGGGCAGGAGCGGGCCGTCACGGTCGGGGGCGTCGACCTCGTGCTCGTGCCCTACCCCGACGACCCCGAGTGGGCCGACTTCATCGAGGAGCGGGCGGACATCGGGCTGCCGGTCCTCGTCGACCTGCTCGGGCAGGAGTGGCCCGGCGACATCGACCGGATCCGCGAGGACTCCGGCAGCCAGGTGCGCGGGTTCGAGGGCTGGTACTCCCGCAGCGAGCGCGAGATCGTCCTCGGTGAGGCACTCGAGGACGGCATCCTCTTCCACGAGCTGGCCCACGCCTGGGTCAACACCGCGACGATCCAGGATAGGTGGCTCTCCGAAGGCCTGGCGGAGTTCCTTGCGGAGGAGACGGCCGGGCGGACCGACGGCACGTTCACGACGCCGGCGTCGGTGCAGCTCGACGACCGCGCGGCGGTCCCTCTGCAGACCTGGGTGAACTCGCCCGACTTCCGCGGCACGGAGGTGGACGGCTGGGCCTACCCGGCGAGCTACCAGGTCGTCGGCCGGCTCCTCGACGGCCTCGCGGGCGAGGACCTGAGCGCCCTCCTCAGCGACATCGTCACCGCCGCCAGCCCGTGGGACCTGCCGGGTCAGCGGCTGCTCTCCGGCGGAGCTCTGGGCACGACGACGTTCCTCGACCTGTTGGACGCCCACGAGGCCCCGGCCAGCGCCGACGGCAGCGCCACCGAGCTCTATGCGGCGTGGGTCCTCGATGAGGCCGACGTCGCCCGCCTCGAGCAACGTCCCGACGTGACCGAGACCTACAGCGCCTTCGCCGCGACGTCGGCGTGGGGCCCCCCTCTCGGCATCCGCCGAGCCATGGCGGGCTGGGAGTACGACGCGGCGCGCGAGCTGATGACCGAACGGGCCGACCTCGCGAGCGCCGCGAACACCGCGCAGGAGCTCTCCGAGAGCACGGCCACGGAGCTCCCCGAGCGGATCCGCCGGGCCTACGAGGACGCCGACACCCGGCAGGAGCTCGACGCGGCCGCTGCCTCGATCACGACCGCGACGAACGCCCTGCGCCGCTATGAGGAGGCCCGCGCCGGCGCTGACGCCGAGCGGGGTAGCCTGGGTCGGCTCGGCGCCACGGTCCTGCGGCTCGAAGCCACCGCCGACGCCGCGCAGGACAACATCACGGTCGGCGAGTTCGCCGCCTCTCAGTCCGCGTCGGACCTGACGCTCGCGCGAGCCGCGTGGGCGACGCGGCTCGGGGTGGGCATCGTCGCCGCCGCCGTGGTCCTGCTCGTCCTCACCGCCGCTGTCGTCGTCGCGCTCGCGCGCCGCACCCGCCGACCGGCCTACGCATAGCGGAGCGCCGCATACCCGATCGCTCGGGTATGCGGCGCTCGACGTCTGCGGGTCAGTCGCCCGATCCTGTGCCCGCCTCGACGAGAGGCAGGTCGATGTCGGGGACCTTGGGGCTGCCGACGAAGGTGAAGGCCGCCTTTGCGCCCTCACCCTCGGCGTCGACGGTCACGATGTCACCGGCGCGCAGCTCGCCGTAGAGGATCTTCTCGGAGAGGATGTCCTCGATCTCGCGCTGGATGGTCCGCCGGAGCGGACGCGCCCCGAGCAGCGGGTCATAGCCCTTCTTCGCGAGCAACGACTTGGCCGCCGGCTGCAGGGCGATGCCCATGTCCTTGTCCTTGAGCCGCTTGTCGAGCTTGGCGATCTCGAGGTCGACGATCGTCTCGATCTCGCTCTGCGTGAGTTGCGGGAAGACGATGACATCATCGACGCGGTTGAGGAACTCCGGCCGGAAGTTCTGCTTGAGCTCATCCTGCACCTTGGCCTTCATCCGCTCATAGTCGCTGCGGGTCTCCGGCCCGGCCGAGAAGCCCATCGCGGACTTGCTGATGTCACGCGTGCCGAGGTTGGTCGTCATGATGATGACGGTGTTCTTGAAGTCGATCATCCGACCCTGAGCGTCGGTGAGGCGGCCCTCCTCGAGCACCTGGAGCAGGCTGTTGAAGATCTCGGGGTGGGCCTTCTCGATCTCGTCGAAGAGCACGACGGAGAACGGGCGACGGCGGACCTTCTCGGTGAGCTGGCCGCCCTCTTCGTACCCGACGTAGCCGGGCGGGCTCCCGAACAGCCGCGAGACGGTGTGCTTCTCGGAGTACTCGGACATGTCGAGCTGGATGAGCGCGTCCTCGTCGCCGAAGAGGAACTCGGCAAGGGTCTTGGCCAGCTCGGTCTTGCCGACACCGGTCGGGCCGGCGAAGATGAACGAGCCACCCGGACGTCGCGGGTCCTTCAGGCCGGCGCGCGTGCGGCGGATCGCCTGGGAGAGCGCCTTGATGGCGTCGTCCATACCGACGATGCGCTTGTGCAGCTCGTCCTCCATGTGGAGCAGCCGGCTGGACTCCTCCTCGGTGAGCTTGAACACCGGGATGCCGGTCGAGGCGGCGAGGACCTCGGCGATGAGCTCCTCGTCGACCTCAGCGATGACGTCCATGTCGCCGGACTTCCACTCGGCCTCGCGCTTGGCCTTCTCCTGACGCAACCGCTTCTCGTCGTCGCGCAGGCGGGCGGCCTTCTCGAAGTCCTGACCGTCGATCGCCGCTTCCTTCTCACGGACGACGTTCTGGATGCGCTCGTCGAACTCGCGAAGGTCCGGCGGTGCGGTCATCCTGCGGATGCGCAGTCGCGCCCCGGCCTCGTCGATGAGGTCGATGGCCTTGTCCGGCAGATGCCGGTCGTTGACGTAGCGGTCGGCCAACGTAGCCGCGCTCACGAGCGCCGCGTCGGTGATCGAGACGCGGTGGTGCGCCTCGTAGCGGTCGCGCAGGCCCTTGAGGATCTCGATGGTGTGGGCCAGCGTCGGCTCCATGACCTGGATCGGCTGGAACCGGCGCTCGAGTGCCGAGTCCTTCTCGATGTGCTTGCGGTACTCGTCGAGCGTCGTCGCGCCGATGGTCTGCAGCTCACCGCGGGCGAGCATCGGCTTGAGGATGCTCGCCGCGTCGATGGCGCCCTCGGCGGCGCCGGCGCCGACGAGGGTGTGGATCTCGTCGATGAAGAGGATGATGTCGCCCCGGGTGCGGATCTCCTTGAGGACCTTCTTCAGTCGCTCCTCGAAGTCACCGCGGTAGCGGCTGCCGGCGACGAGAGCGCCGAGATCGAGGGTGTAGAGCTGCTTGTCCTTGAGGGTCTCGGGCACCTCGCCACGGACGATGTCCTGGGAGAGGCCCTCGACGACGGCCGTCTTGCCGACGCCGGGCTCGCCGATGAGAACGGGGTTGTTCTTCGTGCGGCGCGAGAGCACCTGCATGACCCGCTCGATCTCCTTCTCGCGACCGATGACCGGGTCGAGCTTGCCTTCCCGGGCGGCCTGGGTGAGGTTGCGGCCGAACTGGTCGAGCACCGTCGAGCCGGACGGCGTGCCTTCCTGGGCTCCCCCGGCCGTCACGCCCGCGGGCGGCTGCCCCTCCTTGCCCTGGTATCCGGAGATGAGCTGGATGACCTGCTGGCGCACTCGGTTGAGGTCGGCGCCGAGCTTGACGAGGACCTGCGCCGCGACACCCTCGCCCTCACGGATGAGACCGAGGAGGATGTGCTCGGTGCCGATGTAGTTGTGGCCGAGCTGGAGCGCCTCGCGCAGCGAGAGCTCGAGGACCTTCTTGGCTCGCGGCGTGAAGGGGATGTGACCGGTCGGCGCCTGCTGGCCCTGGCCGATGATCTCCTGGACCTGCTCGCGAACGGCCTCGAGCTTGATGTCGAGCCCCTCGAGCGCCTTGCTCGCGACGCCCTCCCCCTCGTGGATGAGGCCGAGGAGAATGTGCTCGGTGCCGATGTAGTTGTGGTTGAGCAGCCGTGCCTCGTCCTGGGCGAGGACGACCACTCGGCGGGCTCGGTCCGTGAACCGCTCGAACATTGCTTTACTCCTGACGTGTTGAGTCCCTTCGATGCTACTTCGGTGAACAGACCGAGCGCCGGTTGGTTTCACAAGCGTGAGGGACTTGTGTCCTGGCGGCGTGGCACCGGCGCCGCCACGAGGGACGGAACTGTCTGCACCAACGCCTCCAGGGCGACATCTGTTCCCCGCTACGGGCGGCTCGGGGTGCAGGGTGCCGTCCTCGCTCACCCGCAGGACGAGCCGTGCGCCGAAAGGCATCGACCGGACGAGCCGCCGCCGAGGGAGGGAGGGCGAGGCGTCGCGAGCGCTGTCGCTACAGCTCTGGAAGGGTCCGGGCGAGAAGGGTGGCCGCGTCGGCCTCCGTCAGCCCCTGGTAGGCGCGTCCACCGGTGACGTCGGCGAGCCGGGCGAGACCCTGGAGGTCGGTCTCCGGGCCGTAGCCGAGGGCGAGGATCCGGACCGGACGCATCCCGTCGTAGAGAAGACGGAGCCGGTCGAGAGCCTCGGCCTCGGTGATCGTGCCGCTGGGATGGTCGTTGATCCCATCGGTGACGATGACGACCGCGTTGAGCCGGCCGTAGGCGTAGTTCTGCTGAGCCGCCTCATAGGCCTCGAGCACGGCTTGGAACAGCGGGGTGTCACCGCCGGCGATCGGGTCGATCCCGGTGACCGCCGTCGCGAGCCGCTGGCGCTGGGAGGCGCCGGTCGCCTGCGCAGAGAGGGGCGCGAGCGGGACCAGCGGCTCGATCGTCGCCTCGTCGCCGTCGGTGGTGAAGGTCCACAGGCCGAGGTCGGTGTCCGGCGAGGCGGAGTTCACGAGCTGGACGACCGAGTCGCGGGCCAGCGCCGACTTGGCCACGGTCCCGTCGGGGAGGGGCACCAGCATCGACCCGGATCGGTCGATGGCGAGCAGGATCCGAGCCCTGCGGCCTGCAATGGCCCAGGCGTCCAGGCCGGCGTTGACTGCCTCCGCCGTCGCGGGCTCCCCGCCGGTCCGGGTGCCCGCATCGAGACCGTAGCCCTCCTGGAACTGCTCGGCGAGCATTCCGTCGGCACTGCGCAGACCGAGGGCCTGCAGCGCCTCGACCGCGTCGGCACCGCGCAGCCGCTCAGTCACGGTCGCCACGGCTGCGTCGAGCGAGTCGTCGTCCCCGGCGAAGGTGACGAGCGGGAAGTCCAGGGAGCCGAGCCGCTCGTCGTACCCCGCCGTCAGCGTGCCCTGCCCGGAGGGCTGCTGAGCCCGAATGACATCGAGCTCGGAGGTGGGCATGACGTCTGCTTCACCCTCGAGCACCATCTGCGCCGGGCTACGACCCTGCGCCGACGGCACGGACACCGCGCCGCTCAGCGTCGCCACCGCCTCGGGAGTGGGGCTGCCATCCGTCGCAGCGAGAAGTGCCGCCAGTGCCGCTGCATCGGTGCGCGGGTCGCTCGAGGCCACCCGCACCGAGCCGGTGCGCACGATCTCCCCCCATTGTGGCGCCGTATCCGACCAGCCGAGGTTCTCGGCGGTCCCCGGGGCTCCCGCGACGACGACCGGGCTGCTGGCAAGGGACACGGGGTCGGTGACGATGCGCGCCGCTCCCGCCTCGGTGGATCGGGCCTGCGCCACCCAGAGGGAGGAGCTCGGGACCCACACGTCGGGTAGCGTTCCGCCGAGCCCCACGCCCTCCGGTCGCGCGGCGGCGGCGGCGGTGACGTCCGACTGCTGTCCGGTGACCCGGGCCTCGACGCAGTCGAGGTCGTCCAGCAGGTCCGTCACGACGGCGGAGACGGATGGGTCGACGACGACGGAGACGGCGGTCGGCTCGGCGCACTCCGAGCTCGACTCGGCCGTGGTGAGTGCCCTGGCGTCGCCCTCGTCGGTGCCGCCGTCTTCGGAACCGCCGGCGATCCGCGAGACGAGGAAGCCCAGACCGACCACGAGCACGAAAGCGCCGACGACGAGCCACGCGACGACGCGCGGGTCCCGCCGGGTCCGGGCGGAGGCGTGGCGGCCATGTCTGGTCTCTTGTTCACTCATGGTGCGCCTCCGGCGATGAGCTCGGCGAAGGCCGCGCGCTGGGTGGTCTCGGCAGCGCCTTCCAGAGGTGGCAGCTGGAAGGACCGGTCGAGGGTGGAACGGTCCGGGAAGATGAAGGGGTTGGCCGCGAGGTCCGGATCGAGGGCCTCCATCGCCTCCTGCGCGCCGACGACGGGACAGATGTAGTTGACCCAGGCCGCGACCTGGGCGGCGACGTCGGGCCGGTAGTAGTAGTCGGCCAGCAGTCCGGCAGCCTCTGCCTGGGCCGAACCGGCCGGGACGAGCAGGTTGTCCGCCCAGATGACCAGGCCCTCCTCCGGGACGACGAACTTGAGATAGGGGTTGTCCACCTGGGCTTGGAGGATGTCGCCCGACCAGGCGAGAGACGCCACCACGGAGCCGTCCGTCAGTGCCTCGAGGTACTCGTTGCCGTAGAAACCGACGAAGGCACCCTGCTCCTGCTGCTCACGCAGTCCGGCGATGACATCGGCGACATCGTCCTCGGTGGCCGTCGGAAGCGCCACCCCCCGGGCAAGGAGTGCCATGCCGACCGTGTCGCTGAAGTCTGTGAGAAGCCCGATCCTGCCCTGCAGGTCCTCACGGGTGAGCAGCTCGTTGACCGAGCCGATGGCCCGGTCGACCGCTCTCGCGTCGTAGGCGATGCCGGTGAGCCCGGCCTGCCAGGGGATGGAGTACGCCTGATCGGGATCCCAGGCGGGAGCCGCGAGCGCGGGGATGACGCGCCCGGCGGTCTGGCCGGTGACGAAGGGCTGCATCCGGCCCTCCTGGACCAGGGTGGCCGCCATCCATGTCGTGAGCGTGACGATGTCGGCGCCGATCGGCTCCCCCGCCTCGAGCGCGCCACGGACCGAGTCGACGTAGGTGTCGTTGTCCTCGATCACCTCCTCGTACTCGACGGGGATGCCGGACTGGGCTGTGAAGGCGGCGAGCGTCGGCCGTCCTCCGTCGTCGTCGACGTCGATGTAGTCCGGCCAGGTCGCCCAGACCAGGGCCCGGTCCTCCGCCGCAGCGGTCGAGAACGTCGGGGTCGGAGTGGGAGAAGCGGTCGGTGTAGGGGTTGTCGTCGGACCCGCGGCCCCACCGTCCTCACCGCTGCATCCGGCCAGCGCCGCAGCGGCCAGTCCGAGGAGGGTGCGGCGCCCCACGCGACTCATCCCTGGTGCCAGGGGGACAGGTGAGCCTGCAGTGCGCCGTGGGGAAGGTGTGCTCACTGTCCTAGTGTCCCGGTCCGAAGGGGCCAGAACAACGCAAGGGCGACACGAATCTCAGCGACGCCGCTGGCAACGACCGCACCAGAACAGGTTGCGCCCGGCCAGCACCTGGGTCCGGATCCGCGAGCCACAGACATGGCATGGCTGACCGGCCCGCTTGTACACGTAGTAGCGCCGCGGTAACGGACTCGCCTGCTCATAGGTCGGCCGCCTCCCGCGCTCACCCTCTGCCGAACCCTGCCACCGGACCAGCGGCCGGCGACCGGAGCCGTATGCCGGACCCGCCTCCTCGGTCGGCTCCGCAAGGAGCTCACCCGCCTCCTCGACCTGGTGCTCCATCGTGATGATCTGCCCGAAGGCGACGCCGAGGGGGAGCAGGACGACGAGGTCGTCCCAGATCGCCCGGAACGTCGCCGGTCGGATCTCCTTCGCGGGGCGGAGGGGGTTCACCCGGTGCCGGAACAGCACCTCGGAGCGGTAGACGTTGCCCACGCCGGCGAGGATGGACTGGTCCATGAGGCACTCGGCGATGGTGCGACCGGTGCGCGACATCCGGTCCAGCGCGCGCTCGGGCTCGTTGCCCTCGGTGCCGACCCGGAGCGGGTCCGGCCCGAGGCGGGCCACCGTCGCCTCGAGCTGCTCCGGCGTGACGATCTCGACGAGGGTGGCGCCACGCAGGTCGGCGACGTGGGTGTCGTTGACCAGGCGCAGCCTGACCGCGCCGACCGGCGGCGGAACCGCGTCGGGACCACTGTGGCTCCCGACGGCGAAGACACCGATGAGACCGAGGTGCACGTTGAGGATGACGTCCTCGGCGTAGGTGAGGAAGAGGTGCTTGCCCCAGGCGTCGACCCGCTCGAGGAGCCGGTCGTCGAGCAGAGCGGCTCCCTCGGCGAACCGGCCCTGGGGGCTCGACGCTCGCGGCCGGGTCCCGGCGAAGGCCTCCTCGAGAGTGAGGGCGAGCCGGTGCAGCGTGTGGCCTTCGGGCATGCCCCGCAGACTATGCGGTCGGCGCCTGGGTCAGGGGCGGTCCCGGCCCGTCCTCACTCCTTCTGCACCAGCGAGGCGAACAGCTCGACGTACTGTTCGAGGTGTCGACCGCCGAGGAAGTCGTCCAGCACCCGCGCCCGCGCACTCTCGCCCAGACGCGCGGCCAGGTCGTCGTCGCCCAGCACCCGGTCCAGCGCGGCGGCCAGCTCGTCCAGGTCGTAGGGGTCCTCGAGGAGCAGGCCGTCCCGCTCGTGCACGATCTGGCTCGTGATCCCACCCACCTTGCTGGCGATGACCGGGCGGCCCTTCCACATCGCCTCCGTCACGGTGAGTCCGAAACCCTCGACGAGGCTCTTCTGGACCACCACGCGCGCGTGCCGCTGCAGGGCGTTGATGATGAGCGCGTTGGCGTCGACGTCCTCCATCGGCACCGAGACCAGGTGGACCCGCTGCTGCAGCTCCGGGTCCAGTTCGCGCCAGCGGGCGCGGCACTCCTCGAGGACCTCGGCACCCTCGGGGTCGTCGGTGACACCGGCGACCGAGGGGCCCGCCAGCACCAGGTGCACGTCGGGGTATGTGCGGCTCTGCACCAGCCGGACGAACCCGTCCATCACCCCGACCATGTCCTTGAGCCGGTCCCAGCGGCTGACCTGCACGACCAGAGGCGCGTCGACCGGCGGCGGGTCGCCGTCCATCACCAGCCCGGTGTGCCGCCACAACGTTCCCGACGAGCCGTCACGCCGGGTGAAGGTGACCTCGCCGTCGGAGTCGGCGCCCGTCACCAGCGAGACCTGGGCCAGCACCGCCTCGACCGTGGCCGGGTCGAGATCGGCGTTCTTGGCGGTGAAGGGGTCGATGGATGGAGGGATCACCACGAGCCGGTCGCGCGGCACCCAGTCGGGTGCGTACTCCGGGAGCGAGAAGATGAACGCCTCGCAGTCCTCCAGGTATCGGCGCAGGAAGGTCCAGGCCAGGTCGGTGCACTCGTTGGATTCGTCGCGTCCGATGTGGCAGCGCCACACGACGTGCACGCCGCGCCCGCGCAGTCCCGGTGCCAGGCCCGCGGTCTGGGGGTCGTGGAGCATGACGATGTCGCCGGGACTGATCACCGTGAGCAGCGTGGTGAGGTTGTCGGCGAGCACCCGCTCGAAGACCTCGTGCTCGGCCTCGCCGAGCGGACCCCCATCGCCCGGCTCTCCGTGCAGGAGGTTGTGGATCCTCTTGGTCATCGCGAAGAACTCGGCTTCGCCGTCCAGCACGAGCCAGCGGTTCTCGATCCCAGCACCACAGCCGTAGGCGAGCAGGGTCTGCAGCATCTCCGCGACGCCGCCACCCTGGGCGGTGGCGTTGACGTGCCAGATGACGCGGTCACCGAAGGCCGCACGGGCCCGGGCCGCTTCCGCCAGGAGACGCTCACCTCTCTCCTTCGGCAGGATGTCGACCATGCGTTCGAGGGGGAGGGGTTCGACCGGAATGTTACGCATGCTCCGAGTCTGCCGTAGTCAGAGCCGGCGGAGAGGGAGGCGGGGCAGTCGTGTGCTTCACATGGCGCAGCCGAAGGTCCCGCCTCGATCCTCAGCCGGCCTTCCTGGCCGGTTTCTTCGCAGTGCTCTTCTCGTCGGTGCTCTCCTTGGCGGTGCTCTTCTTGGCGGTGGCCTTCTTCGCCGGCGCCTTCTTCGTCCGCTGCGTCGCAGGTTCCTCCTCGGCGTCGTCGTCCGCGTCGGGCGCCTCCCCGCGGGCGGCCTTGGCGCGCTCCACCGACCGGGCCAGAGCCGCGAGCAGGTCGACGACCTCGCCGGACTCCTCGGCCGGCGCCGCAGCGATGGACACCTCGCCCCCCTCGACCTTGGCCTTGACGAGCGCCTCGACCGCCTTGGCGTAGTCGTCCTCGTACTCGTCCGGCTCGTAGTCGCCGGCGAGCTGGTCGATGAGGAGCGTGGCCATCGCCATCTCCTGCTTCGTGGTCTCGGCCCCGGTATCGACGAAGGCGAAGTCCGGTGAGCGGATCTCGTCCGGCCAGAGCATCGTCTGCATGACGATGACACCGTCGCGGACGCGCAGCACCGCCATCGTCATGCGGGTCCGGATGGAGACGGTGACGATCGCCATCCGGTTCTCGGACTCCAGCGCCTCCCGGAGCAGCACGTATGGCTTGGTCGCCGACTTGTCCGGCTCGAGGTAGTACGACCTGTCGAGGAACATCGGGTCGATCTGGTCGGCGGGGACGAACTTCTCGACCGTGATCTCCTTCGAGGTCTTGCTCGGCAGGTCGGCGAAGTCCTCGTCGGTGAGCACGACCATGTCGCCGTCCTCGGTCTCGTAGCCCTTGGCGATGTCGTCGTAGGCAACCTCCTCGCCGTCGATCGAGCAGACCCGCTTGTACTTGATCCGGCCGCCGTCCTCACTGTGGACCTGGCGGAACTGCACGTCATGGTTCTCGGTCGCCGAGTACAGCCGGACCGGCACGTTGACCAGGCCGAAGCTCACAGCGCCCTTCCAGATTGCCCTCATGAGGACAAGCATGCCCGCCGCGAGCCTGAGAGGATAGCCGCCGTGCCCATCTCGCCCATGCTCGCGACCGCCGGCGCCCGCGTGCCGACGGGGCCGCAGTGGGTGCATGAGGTCAAGTGGGACGGCATGCGGGTGCTCGTCGACATCCGAGGGGGCCAGGCCCGGCTGACCTCTCGGCGGGGGAACGACGTGACCACCGCATACCCCGAGCTGGCCCCCGTCGCCGGGCTGTATGCGGACGCTCTTCTCGACGCCGAGATCGTCGCCTTCGACGAGGGCCGGCCGAGCTTCTCGGCGCTCGCCGAACGGATGCATGTCCGCAGCGCGCGCAAGGCGGCGCTGCTGAGCACGACCCGCCCCGTGACACTCATGGTGTTCGACCTGCTGCGCCTGTTCGGCTCCGACCTCACCTACCAGCCCTGGCGCGCCCGGCGCGAGCTGCTCGAGCGGCTCGACCTGCACGGACCGTACTGGCAGGTCCCACCGACCTACGACGACGGCGACGAGCTGCTCTCAGCCACCCTGGAGCAGGGCCTCGAGGGTGTGGTCAGCAAGCGCCGCGACAGCCCGTACGCGACGGGCCGCCGCTCCCCCGACTGGGTCAAGATCGCGCATCGCAACGTCGTCAGCGCAGTCGTCGGCGGGTGGCGTCCGGAGACCGGGAGCGTGAGCCGTCTCGGCGCCGTCCTGGTCGGCATCCCCGGCGTGCACGGGCTGCGCTTCATCGGCCGGGTCGGCTCCGGACTGGCCGGCCGGGCCGGCCTGGCGATGCGGACGGCGCTCGAGCCACTCACCGTCGACGACAACCCGTTCATCGGGGTCCCTCGCGAGGACGCTGCCGGCGCCACCTGGGTCCGGCCCGAGATCGTCGTGGACCTACGGGCCCTCGGCGAGTCCTCGGGCGGTCGACTCCGACAGCCCTCCTACGTCGGTACGCGCCCCGATCTCACCCCTGAGGACATCCTGGAGACCAGTGATGGCTGAGCCGCAGACCCAGAAGGTGACCGTCGACGGGCGCAGGCTCACTCTCTCCAGCCTCGACAAGATCCTCTATCCGGCCACGGAGACCACGAAGGGCGAAGTGCTCAGCTACTACGCCCAGGTCAGCCCCTTTCTCCTTCCCCTGCTCGCCGAACGCCCGGTCACGCGGGTGCGATATCCGCACGGCACCGCGGATATGTCGTTCTTCGAGAAGAATCTGCCCTCCGGCGCCCCCGGCTGGATCACCCATACCGCTTTCGACGAGATGACCTATCCGTTCGTGCCGGATCTGGCGACCCTGACCTATCTCGTCAACCTCGGTTCCCTCGAGTTCCACATCCCGCAATGGCGGGTCGGGGAGGGCGGGAATCCGGGTCATCCCGACCGGCTCGTCCTCGACCTGGATCCGGGAAAGCCGGCGGGTCTTCGAGAATGCGCTCGGGTCGCGCTGTTGTTGCGCGAGCGGCTCGGCGGTCTCGGGCTCGACCTTGTTCCGGTCACCTCCGGGAGCAAGGGAATGCAGCTGTATGCCTCGCTCGGGGGAGACCTGTCATCGGACCAGGTGCGGGACCTGGCTCAGCAGCTGGCCCAGGAGATGACGAAGAAGCACCCGGATCTCGTGCTGTGGAAGATGACCAAGTCGCTGCGCCCGGGCAAGATCTTCATCGACTGGAGCCAGAACGTCGCCGCCAAGACGACGATCTCACCGTACTCGATGCGCGGCCGGGACCTGCCGAACGTCGCCGCCCCGCGCACCTGGACCGAGGTGGAGTCCGGTGCCGAGGGCGGGCACTTCGAGCACGTGATGTACGACGAGATGCCGGATCGGATCGATCGGCTCGGCGACCTCGCCGTCGGGCTGCACTAGCGGCGCCCGAGCCGCGGGCACCCCGAGCACTCCACGCAGCCGGGCAGGGCGTAGATGAGGCAGCATGATGTCCGCCTCGGCTCGGCGAGCGGGAAGGAGCCGGTACGGGCGCGCGCCGCCCGCGCCGCTTCGGCCCATATGTCCCGCACCATCCCGGACCGCTGGTGAGTGCTCATCGGCCGCGTCGACCGGTAGGCCCGCGCCATGGGCTCGGCGACCTCGAGATAGTCCGACTCCGCCATCTCCAAGCGCTCCTCGAGCGAGTCTGCCCCCTGCTCGAGACCTCCGACCTCGACCAGCCGTGGGACCCCTCCGGGCCCCAGCTCGAAGCTGACGGCGGAGAGTCGAGTCACCCGCATCCCGACTCCCACGGCGGCGGCGGCGGTGTGCGCCGGCACCTGCAGGAGGTACTGGAGGACGAAGGCGCCGGCCACCTGGACGGGCACCTCGGGGCCGTACCAGTGTCGGTGCCCGCCGAGAACGATGGCCTGCCAGGGACGAGCGTCGGCGTCGAGACGGACCGACAGCGGCCGTCCGGCCGAGCAGAAGCGCAGCCAGCCGTGCCGCTCGGACATGAGAGCGGCGGCCTCCCCTGCATGAGGGGAGGCCGCCGGACGGCGATGCTCAGGCACGCTCAGGCGTGTGCCTTGGCGTAGGCCTCCTTGACCTTGGCGCTGATGCGGCCGCGGTCGGCAACCTCGTACCCGTTGGAGCGGGCCCAGGTGCGGATGGCGTCGAGGTCCTCCTTGCCGCCGGAGGAGGCGGCGCCGGAGGTGCGTCGCCGACCGCCGACCCGGGTGGCGTGCGCGGTCCAGACGGCGAAGTCGTCACGGATGCGGGCGGCGTTGTCGGCGTTGAGGTCGATCTCATAGCTCACGCCGTCGACGGCGAACGACACCGTCTCCGTCGCGTCGGAACCGTCGAGGTCATCTTGCAGAACGGTGATCGTGCGCTTGGCCATTAGGGAATGCTCCTTGGAAGAGTGCGAGGCAGGAATACGTGTCATTCGGTATTTCGCGCCCTCACTCTATTCCGGGAATGTGAATTCCTCAACCGGTTCGCCTGGACGAAGTCGAAACAGCTCTTTATTCCGCCGACTGCGGGTCCTCCTGGTTCGCCTTTTCGGCGTTCTTCTGTTGTGCCTCCCACTGGACCTGGGCCTTGCGCTCGTTGCGATCGGCATTGAAGATCGCCCGGACGATGATGTAGCAGACGCCGAGAAAGCCGAGGAACGGCAGGAGTCCGGCGAAGATCAGCCAGGCCTGGTCCCAGAATTCATTCATCTGTCATTCACCTATGCCTCGGGTTTGAGGTGGGGATACAGAATTGTCTCACGCACGCTGGCACCCGTGAACAGGCCCATCACCCGGTCGATGCCCAGGCCGAGCCCACCCATCGGCGGCGCGCCGTACTCGAGAGCCCGCAGGAAGTCCTCGTCGAGCTGCATCGCCTCGTGGTCGCCGCCGGCCGCACGACGGGACTGCTCGGTGAGGACCTCGCGCTGAACGACGGGGTCGATGAGCTCGGAGAACCCCGTCCCACGCTCGACCCCGCCGATGATGAGGTCCCACGCCTCGATGAGCCCCGGATCACTGCGGTGTGCTCGGGCCAGCGGCTGGGCGATCGCCGGGTAGTCGTACAGGAAGGTCGGCTGGAGCAGACCCGGCTCGACGAGGTCGCCGAGGAGCTCGAGGAAGATCCGGTCCCTCTCCATCCCGGGCTCGACCTCGACGCCGTGCTCCTGCGCATGCCGCAACAGGGTCTCGGCCGGCGTGTCGAGCGTGACCGGCTCGCCCACCGCCTCGCTCACCGCGTCGTAGACGCGCAGCCAGCGCCACTCCCCGTCGAGATCGATCGTGACGGGGTGTCCCTCGCGGGTCTGCGTCTCGATCCGGCGGCCGCCGAGGGCGTCCGCGACGCCCACGATGACGTCCTGGATGAGGCGGGCGATGGTGTGCTGGTCGCCGTAGGCCTGATACGCCTCGAGCATCGTGAACTCGGGGCTGTGGGTGGCGTCGACTCCCTCGTTGCGGAAGATGCGGCCCATCTCGTAGACCCGGTCGACCCCGCCGACCACCGCCTTCTTGAGGTTGAGCTCGAGCGCGATCCGCAGCACCATCTCCTGGTCGAAGGCGTTCATGTGGGTGCGGAACGGCCGGGCCGTCGCACCGCCGTGGATGAGCTGGAGGATCGGTGTCTCGACCTCGACATAGCCCTGCTCGTCGAGGACGCGACGGATCGCTGCGAGTGCGGTCGCCTTGGCGCGCACCATGTCGCGCGCCTCCTGGCGCACGACGAGGTCCGCGTAGCGCTGGCGGACCCGGGCCTCCTCCGAGAGGTCCTTGTGCAGGACCGGGAGCGGGCGAAGCGCCTTGCTCGCCATCGACCAGGACGTGGCCATGACGCTGAGCTCACCACGCTTGCTGCTGATCACCCGGCCGGTGACGAAGACGTGGTCGCCGAGGTCGACGAGCGACTTCCACTCGGCGAGAGCCGCCTCGCCCACCTCGGCGAGGCTGAGCATGACCTGCAGTCGTGTGCCGATGCCCTCCTGGAGGGTGCCGAAGGCCAGCTTGCCGGTGTTGCGGATGTACATGAGCCGACCCGCGACGGTGACGACCTCGTCGGTCTCCTCCCCGGCCTCGAGGTGGCCCCAACGCTCGCGCACCTGGGCCAGCGTGTGGGTGCGGACACTCTCGACCGGGTATGCCTCGCGCCCGTCGTCGAGGATGCGCTCGCGCTTCTCGCGGCGGACCCGCATCTGCTCGGGGAGATCGTCCCCCGCGGCGTGGTCCGTGGACGCGGCCGCGGGGGTCGGCGGGGCCGTC
>JBHEPF010000080.1:0-6935 GCA_046260445.1 Dermatophilaceae bacterium
GTATGCCGAGGTCACCCAGCTCGTCGAGGAGCTCACCACCCACCGCGCCATCGAGCGGATCGGCGAGTCGGTCACGGTGCTCGTCGACGAGATCCTCGACAACGGCTCGGGCACCGAGGAGATCATCGGGCGCAGCGCGCAGCAGGGGCCGGACGTCGACGGCTCGACGCTGCTGCGGTGGCCGGCCGACGGACCCTTCCCCGAGGTGGGTGAGCTGGTGGCGGCCCAGGTGACCGACGCATACGGCGTGGATCTGGTGGCGGAGCCGACATGACGACCCAGCCCAAGGCGCCCCCGAGCCCGTGGAACATCGCCAACGCGCTGACGATGCTCCGGCTCGTGCTCGTGCCGCTCTTCGGGTGGCTGCTGCTCTTCGACGGGGGCCAGTCGGCGGGGTATCGCTATCTCGCGGCCGCCTGCTTCGGCGCCGCGATGATCACCGACCGCATCGACGGGGACATCGCGCGCAGCCGCGGCCTGATCACGAAGTTCGGGCAGATCGCCGACCCGATCGCCGACAAGGCCCTGATGACGATGGCGTTCGTCGGGCTGTCGATCATCGACGTCATCCCCTGGTGGGTGACGATCCTCGTGCTCGTGCGCGAGTGGGGCATCACGCTCATGCGGTTCATCGTCATCCGGCACGGCGTCATGCCGTCCGGCCGCGGCGGCAAGATCAAGACCGTCCTGCAGACCGTCGCGATCATCGCACTCACCCTGCCGCTGGAGACCTGGCCGTTCGCGACGCTCTGGATCGTGTTCGCGTACGCCGCGCTCGCCGCCGCCGTCCTTGTCACCGTCCTCACGGGGCTGGACTACGTGCGTGACGCGGTGCGGCTGCGCCGGACGAGCGAGCGGACCGAGCGCAAGAGGACGGCGCGCAAGGACTCGGCGTGAGCTCGGAAGCCGAGGCCGGGGGCGGGGGCGGGGGCGGGGACAAACCTGGCAATAGGGCGGTTCGTGCCGCGGTGGACGCGCTGGCGGCCGAGGTCATCCACGGCTGTCGTGACCGGGGGCTCACCATCGCGACGGCCGAGTCGCTCACGGGTGGGCTCGTCTGCGGGGCGCTGACGTCGGTGCCAGGCGCATCGCTCGTCGTGCGCGGGGCGGTCGTGGCGTATGCGACCGACCGCAAGGCGACGGTGCTCGGGGTCCCTGAGATGCTGCTCGCCGAGCGGGGTGCCGTAGACGCTGACGTGGCGCGGGCGATGGCCGAGGGGGTGCGGGGCGTCATGGCGGCCGATATCGGGCTGGCCACGACAGGGGTCGCGGGTCCGGACCCGCAGGACGGCCATCCCGTCGGGACGGTGTTCGTTGCGGTGAGCGCCCCCGGCATCGACCTCGTCGAGCGGCGCGAGCTCACCGGGGACCGCGCGGCGATCCGGGAGGCGACGGTCGCGGCAGTCCTCGCGCAGTGTCTTGACGCGCTGAACCGTCTGTCGTGATCCATCGGGCGTGAGCACGACGCGACGGGCCGAATCGCGCTTCCCTCGCGCGCGCCGTGGGTGCTGCAAGGTACGGTGTTCCCCATGATCGTGTTGCGCCGCGAGCTCGGCGAGGTCCTGCGCGAAGAGCGCCAGACCCAGGGCCGGTCCCTGCGCGATGTCGCGAAGGCCGCCTCCGTCTCCACCGCATACCTCAGTGAGGTCGAGCGGGGGACCAAGGAGGCCTCCTCGGAGCTCATCGGATCGATCTGCTCCGCGCTCGGCCAGCCGCTCTCGCAGGTGCTCTCCGAGGTGACCGAGCGCGTCGCCACCGCCGAGGCCGCCACCGCTCCGGTGCCGCTGCACGAGCGGCGCGCGACGATCTCCGCCCGCAACGCCGCCTGAACCGCTGTCGGCCGAGTTGACGCGGCCCTGCCGAGCCGAGGCGATTCTGGCGAACCAGGCGATATAACGCCACCCGTACGCGGGGACGCATCCCGTCGGCAGAACCGCCTCTTCTCGAGCGGCCTCGGACCGTCCTAGGTCAGTCGTCGAGGACGAATGTCACCTCGAGGATGACGTTGTAGGCCGTGATGGTGCCGTCGGTGACCTCGGCCTTCTGCTCCTTGACCCATGCCCCCGAGACGTTGCGCAGGGTCTCCGCCGCGCGGGTCACACCCTGCTTGACGGCGTCCTCAAAGCTGACATCCGAGCGGGCGCTGATCGTGGTGATTCGAGCGATCGATGCAGACATGGTCTTCCCTTCGTCGAGTCGGCCCACGGTCGCGGGCCAACCTCCACGTCACCACACCCCGGCATCGACCGCAAGGTCTCACCGGGCCGGATGTCACCGGCGGCGGGGGCGATACCCGCTGCGGGACCGTGGCTGTCCGCTCGAGAGAGGCGCCTGGGGCTTGCCGTCGTCGGTCGGGGCGAGCCCGCCCTGGCACGTCGGACACGAGAAGAGCGTCCGCTCCCGGTGCGCCGGGCCGGCCATCGCGACCCTGATCGTCTGCCCGCACCTTCGGCAGGGCTGGCCGGAGCGGGCATGGACGTATGCGGTGGTCACCGCTCGCGTGCACGCGTCCTTCATCATCCGCTGGATCCGCGTCAGGAGCGCGGCGAGTTCGCCCTCGCCCAGCTCGGCGATGGGTCGCCACGGGTTGACGCGCTCGACCCATAAGCCCTCGCTCGCCCACATCGTGCCGATGCCGGTGAGGTTGCGCTGGTCGAGCAGGCTCGCCCCGATGAGGTCGTGGGTGCTGCCGAGACGTCCTTCTCGCAGATGAGCAACGGCGGCGGAGAGGTCCCAGTCGTCTCCGAGGATGTCCGGGCCGAGATGCCCGAGCAGCTGCCCCTCGTCCTCGGTGCGGACCAGGTCGAGCCCGCCCAACCGACGCCCCAGAGCCGTCCACCGGGTGGTTCCGAGGACGGCGCGGACGATGTCAGCCGTCGGGATCCGGTCCGCGGCGTCCTGGATCCGCCAGGAGCCCTCCATCTTCAGGTGCGAATGGAGGGTGAGACCGCTGTCGAGGCGATGGAGGATGTGCTTACCGCGCGGCACGACCTCGAGCGTCGTCATGCCGACGAGGTCGCTGTCGATGAGCCGCCCCCAGCGCAGCTCGGCCCGGTGCAAAACCTCGCCGCGAAAGACCTGGTCGAGCCGACGGCAGGTCCGCCAGACGGTGTCGCCCTCAGGCATGGACGCACCGCCACGTGGAGAGCGACATCAAAGGCAGCGTCACCTCAGGCACGGATCCGCAGCCCCTTCGGCGTCATGTGGAACCCGGCCGAGAGCAGCGCTGCGACGAGTGGCGAGCCGGACCCGAGCAGGTCGGCGCCGTCGGCCTTGCTCACGGTGAGCCGGCCGAGCGCCCCGGCCCGCACCGCGCCGGCCAGAGCCGCCGACGCCGCCTCGAGCGCCGCAGGCTCCTCGGTCCAGGTGAGGACGGTGCGGCCGCCGCGCTCGACGTACATCACGAGATCCCCTTCCCGGAGGATGACGAGTGACCCTGCCTTGCGCCCGGGCTGGTGCCCGCGAGAAGAGCCGTCCTCACCGGCAGCCCGCTCGGGCCACGGCAGCGCGGCGCCATAGGGCTGGGCCGGGTCGGTCGCGGCGAGCACGAGCGTGACCGGCTGGCGGTCACCCTCGCCGGTCGCGCGCAGCCGGTCCACCGTTGCCGTCGCCCCGAACTGCGCGGCGCCGAGATGCTCGATGAAGTAGCCGCGTCGCAGCACCCCGGTCTCCTCGGCCTTGCTGTAGACGCGGTAGAGCCCGGCGAACCCACCCGGCACGTCCTCGGCCGCGGCGACACCGCGCGTGACGATGCCATAGCGGTCGAGCAGCACCTCCGCGCGAGCCAGGGTGCGAGCGGTGATGTTGTCGATCGGCGTCGGCAGGCGTGACCAGCGCCCGGCCACCGTCGGTGGTGTGGCGCGGATCCCTCCGGCGCCCGCGAGCCGTCCACTGCCGAGCATGCCGAGCCCCGAGCGGCGCCCGGCATAGCGGGCCCGAGCCGGGGCACGCCGGCGAGCACCCCGAGCATGCGTCGTCCGACCCCCGCCGAGCCGGGCTCGCAGCGGCGTGAGCGTGTCGCCCGTGACCGCCCCCGACCAGACGAGGTCCCACAGCGCCTCGACGATCTCGCTGTCACCCCAGACGGTCGTATCGTCGACCGACGCCCGCACCGAGTCGGCCACAGCGCCGAAGAACATCGCGCCCCCACCGGAGAGCGCCCGCAGCACCGCCTGGGCCCGGTCGGCGTCGGCGCCAGGACCGGTGGCGTCGTGCAGCGTCAGATGAGCGGTCTCGGCGACATGGAGCGAGACCCAGCCGTCGTCCCCCGCGAGTGATCCGTGACCCTGCCACAGGACCTCGCCCGAGGTCATCAGGTCATCTAGAAGCGCGGGGGAGTACTCGGACACCCGAGCCGGCAGCACGACACTCTCCAGTGCACTTGCCGGCAGGATCGCGCCGGAGAGCTGCTCCACCGCGCGCAGCACACCGGACCGGCCGCGCAGCCCACCCGGGATGGCGTGCCAGCCGGGCAGGAACCGCGCATACGTCCGCGGGTCGACCGGCTCGACCTCCTTGCGCAGGGCGGCGAGCGAGCGGCGCCGGATCGAGCGCAGCACCTCGGGGTCGCACCACTCGTTCGACTCGCGGTGCCCGGCGCTCGGGTGGTCACCGGCGAGCGCGGCGAGGGTCTCCGGCGGCAGGAACTCCCCTGTCGTCATCCGCCCCGCCGCCGCGAGCCGGTTCAGCGTGTCCGTCACGACCGCGACCCCGAGCCCGAACCACTCGGCCGCCGAGCCGGCGAGGAACGGCCCGTGCGTGCGTGCATACCGGCGCAGCAGGTCCCCGATCGGGTCGCTAACCGGGGTGAGGTATGCGTCGGACACCCCCACCGGCAGGCTCGCCCCGAGCGCGTCCCGCAGGCGGGAGGCGTCCTCGATCGCCGCATACCGGTCCTCGCCGGCGACCCGCACCGCGATGACCTGACGTTCGTCGGTGAGGCGACCCAGCCATCCGGGCACCTCCGCGCGGAGGTCCTCGCGGGTGCGCTCGACGACCGCGGCGACCGGCAGCGGCCCGAGGGTGCGCAGGAGGTCGACGACGTCCTCGGCGTCGCGGCAGGCCCGCTCGGGGGTGAGCCGTTGCAGCTCGCGCTCGGTCGTCGCGATCGCGTCCGGGTCGAGCAGGTCGCGCAGCGACAACCCTTCGCTCTGCCCGAGGAGGTCGGCGAGGAGACCCGGGTCGAGGGCAAGGGCGGCGGCGCGACGCTCGGCGAGCGGTGAGTCGCCCTCGTAGAGGAACTGCGCCACATAGCCGAAGAGCAGCGACTGCGCGAACGGCGACGGCTGACGGCTCTCGACGTCGACGACGGAGACCTCGCGCCGCTGCACCCGCCGCAGCAGGTCGACGAGCCCCGGCACGTCGAAGACGTCCTGGACCACCTCCCGCACCGTCTCGAGGATGATCGGGAAGGTCGGGTATGCGCTGGCCACCTCGAGCAGAGCGGCCGACCGCTGGCGCTGCTGCCACAGCGGCTGGCGCCGGTCGGGGCGGCGCTTGGGGAGGAGGAGTGCGCGGGCGGCACACTCGCGGAACCGGGCCGCGAACAGCGCCGACCCGCCGAGCTCCTCGGTGACGAGGTCGGTGACGTCGTCGGGGTCGACGAGGACGGCCTCGATGAGGGCGGCGACACCACCGGCTGCGCCCGGACCGCCACCGTCGGTCTCGTCTCCCGGCAACGAGTCCAGCTCGAGGTCGGGGAGGCGGAAGACGATGCCGTCGTCGGCGGCCATCGCCTGCACGTCGACGCCGAACCGCTCCCGCATCCGGGCCGTGACGCACAGGGCCCAGGGAGCGTGGACCGAGCGTCCGTAGGGGGAGTGGACGACGACGCGCCAGTCGCCGATCTCGTCGCGGAACCGTTCCAGCACGATGGTGCGGTCGTCGGGGAGGCTGCCGGTCGCCTCCTGCTGCTCGCGCAGGTAGAGAAGGAGGTTGTCGATGGCCCACGGGTCGAGCCCGGAGGCGGCGACGCGCTCGCGGGCCTTGGCGTCCTTGGCCTGGGTGACCTCGCGGACGTACGTGCCCACGGCGGCACCGAGCTCGTAGGGGCGGCCGATCGAGTCGCCCTTCCAGAACGGCAGCTTGGCGGGGATGCCGGAGGCGGGGGAGACGAGGACCTGGTCGGGGGTGATGTCCTCGATCCGCCAGGTCGAGGTGCCGAGGGTGAAGACGTCTCCGACCCGCGACTCGTAGACCATCTCCTCGTCGAGCTCGCCGACCCGACGCCCCGGCCCGTCCCCGCCCGCGAGGAAGACGCCGTAGAGCCCGCGGTCGGGGATGGTGCCACCCGAGGTGACGGCGAGACGTTGGGCGCCGCGACGGCCGGAGATCGTGTCGGTGAGCCGGTCCCAGACGACCCGGGCGCGCAGCTCGGCGAACTCCTCGCTCGGGTAGCGCCCCGCGAGCATGTCGAGCGTGGCCTCGAGGATCGGCCGAGAGATGGTCGAGAAGGGCGCGGCGCGACGGACCAGGGCCTCGATGTCGGCGACGGTCCAGTCGTCCATCGCCGACATCGCGACGATCTGCTGGGCGAGGACGTCGAGCGGGTTGGCGGGGACGTGGAGCGACTCGATCGCGCCCTCCTGCATCCGCTCGACGACGACGGCCGTCTGGACGAGGTCGCCGCGGAACTTCGGGAACAACACGCCCCGGGAGACTGCCCCGACCTGGTGGCCGGCGCGTCCCACTCGCTGCAGGCCGCTCGCAACGGACGGCGGCGACTCGACCTGGACGACGAGGTCGACCGCCCCCATGTCGATGCCGAGCTCGAGGCTGCTCGTCGCGACGACCGCGGGCAGCCGGCCGGCCTTGAGGTCGTCCTCGATCTGGGCGCGGTGCTCCTTGCTCATCGAGCCGTGGTGGGCGCGGGCCAGGACCGCGGGTGCGCCGTGACTCATCCCCGCCTGGGCCATGACCTGCGCCGGCGGTCGAGA
>JBHEPF010000094.1:0-7124 GCA_046260445.1 Dermatophilaceae bacterium
GAAGATGAGGATCGAGTCGAGCACCGAGTGGAACAGGCCCAGCCCCGCCAGGAGGAACCCGGCCGCTATCGACGCGAACACTCGCACTCCGTCGGAGTCGGTGCCGCGGTGCATCCGGGTGAGAAGGGTGATCACCATCCCACCAAGAAGAGCCAGAGCGACCGCGCGCACATCCAGTGGCGACTCCACGAAGTGCCGCGCGGTCTCCGCCAGAACCTCACCGAACTCGGGGAACGCCTGCACCGCGACCCACATGAAGACCCACCCTCCGACCAGGTTGGTGACCAGGGTCGCGGTCCACAGCCGGACCAGGTGACGTAGTCGGCCTCGCCCGGCGAAGACGGCCATGACCGGCAGAAGGAAGTCCTCGGTGAACAGCTCGCTGTGTGCGAGGAGCAGCGCTACCAGCCCTATCCCGAACGCGAGGCCGGCGAGGAGGTGGCTGCCCGTCGCCTCGAGCACGGCAAGAAACGCCAGCACCCCAACGCCGATCTCCATGCCACCGAACATCCCCGTGGTCAGCAGTGCCCGCCATCCTCGGTGCAGTCGCTCACTGCCCTCCTCGACCGACTCCCGGAAGGATTCGACGACCTCCGGCTCGACCTCGGCCGCCGTAGGGTCGAGGGCGTCATCGTCACCTTGCCGCATGATGGCTCCTCCGTCGCTGCCAGCGCGATCCTCGTCCAGAGCGTATGCGACGTGCCCGGCGGCGGCACGCAAGCGACGACTCGTCACCGCCGCCGTGGAGCCACGCGTCTCAACAACGTGCCCCACTCCGGATGTCGCGCTGGGACGAGCTCATGGAGGTTGCGGCGCCGGCCGTCGTCGTGGCCCTGGCCCGGTGCGTGGTGATGTATAGGTGAGGCGTGGTCCCTGCGGTGCCGATGGCTGTCACGAACAGAGAGATGGGGTCGACCACTCCCTCATCGTCGAGTCATTCGCATCGAGCGTCAACGGTAAAGGCCGGTTTCACGGCTCCCAACTGGGATCAACTCCGGCAGTTGATCTGCTGAGGTCAGTTGGCCGACACTGCTGTGAGGCTGGTCTGATGGTCAAGTTCGATATCGAACTCGTGCCCTCTACCCGTCCTAGCGGTTCACACCCGCGGTCACCAACCCCCAGCCCACCACCATCAGGCTGCCATAGCGATCCTCACGGTCTTTTCGCCGCGAAACGACCGCTCTCCGCGGCTAGAGCGCGCGCTTCGATCCACTCTGCGGCAGGGTATGAGCGTGGACTGGAGCCCGGAGGATGCGTTGACAGCACTGCGCTCCTTGTTGAGTTTGACCACCTCCCCGCGCATGTGGACCTACGAGAGCGCGGATCTTGACGGTGATCGGTTGCTCCTGAACTTTCGTGTCAACGCAGAAGCTCCCGTCCGACTAGCGCACGATCCTGAGACCCTGTTCGCTGTTACCTACTCGCTCGCCGACCTTCCTTATGGCCCCAACACTGGGACGCCTTGCGCCACACCTGAGGAATGGGCCGTAGAGATCGGGTGGGATATGGACGAGCAGATCGAGACCGGCGGCGTAGGCCGAGCGGAGCGCGCACCCGGGCAGCTCGGCGTCGTCCTTCTGCGATGGCGCTGGTGACGCTCGACCCTTCGCAAGTGAGGATGACTCCTCACAGTCTCTCCGCCGGAAGCTGGGCAGGGTTTTCCGACGGCGGCTCCATGTACGACTCTGCCGACACCATCGGACCCTTCGGGCTGCGGCTATGCCGGTTAGGGGGTGGACGACTGACGCTCTAACGCGCTCAAGGCCCTGGCCGCACGCACCCGCCGGCTCACAGACATCGAGCCTGGGTGAGCGACCCCGCGCGTGTCATAAGATTTTCCTCAGAGAGTGCTGACGATGGCACGTACGCGGAGGTCGATCCCATGGTTTTCGTCGGCGCCGCCATCACCCTGTTCCTCCTTGTGTTCGCCATTGCGCTGATCATCGATCAGAAGTCCTTGCCCGAGCGCAACCGTCAGCGCGCGCTCCAGCTCGAGGCGCTCAGATGCACGATGCGCGAACTTGAGGCACGCGAACGCGATATCCGCGCACGCGAGGATCGCGAACGCGAAAGGCAACGTGCGCGTGAGTTGGGCGGGCGTGTGTCGGGCACAAACAACCGCAAAGGAGAACGTCGGCGGAAGGCGCCGATCACGAAACGCTCTGAGGCGCGCGACTCGAGGATCGACACCGAGGATGCCGCCTCCAAGGCAGGCCAGCACCTCGCGGACCTGAACCAGCGGCTCGCCGACGTCGCCGAGGCGTATGCGGCCGGATCCGTGACACTGGAGCAGATGACACTGATCACTGCGCGGCTACGGCCGGAGATCGAGCAGGCCGAAATGGATTGCCGGCGCCACCCGACCAACGACTACGATCCACCGGACCAGGTAGGAACGGACGCCTGAGGTCAGGCCGGACCACACAAGCGCAGCAACGGCCTCACTCGTCGTGGGACGGGGACTGTCTCTTACACTCAGACGTGAGGTGTACAGAGGCTCCCCTCTCGGCCTTCACCGCGTAGAAACTGCGTGACTCTCGAAGGCGGGCTGAAGCCCGAGACAGATCGACACCTGACGGTCGCCGAGCAACGGATATCGCCGGCTCGGCCGGGCGACACAAGTCCAGTACCTGACCACCGTGACCACGCCGGTGGTCAGACCGCGTGACCCGACGTGTCACCTGTCCGTGCAGCGGGCCCTTCCTCGCTTCGCATGGAGAAGATGAGTCCTTCTGCCGGGAGCCGGGCGCAACTATGAGGGCTGTCCTGAGGTCAGTGTCCCTCCGCTGCGAGTCGCGCATCCTCTCTATGGGATTGGTCGGATGTCGATGGTGCTGAGTGAATCAGCCGAATCAGCGAGGCCCAGTCAAGGAGTCGGTTTGGTGTGTCGCCTTGGGGTGTCGATCGTGACGGAGGGGCGAAGGGGGTGGTTACTGTGTGAAGGGTGATGCCTATCCAGCCGCAGAGCTGGCATCACGGGCTGGTCGCTCGCTGGTGGTCGCTGTTTCGTGTCTCCGGGCCGGAGATCACCTATTTCCGGCAGTTCGTCCAGGTGGGGCAGCCGGCACTTGATGTCGCCTGCGGCGCGGGGCGGCTCCTCGTGCCATATGTCGAAGCGGGGCTGGATGTTGACGGGTGCGACGTGTCACCGGACATGGTGGCGTTGTGTGCTCAGGCGGCCGGAGCGGTGGGTGCGTCGCCGACTCTGTACTGCCAGGCGATGCACGAGCTCGACCTGCCCCGTCGGTACCGGACGATCTACGTCTGTGGCGGGCTGGGGTTGGGCTCGACGCGGGAGCAGGACCAGCAGGCACTTCGTCGCCTGTACGAACACCTGGAGCCCGGGGGACGCCTGGTCCTGGACAACGAGGTCCCGTACTCCGACGCCATCCACTGGGGTGTGTGGTCCACGGGCGGGCGGGATGCCCTGCCACAGCCGCAGCAGCCGCCCGATCTCCGCCAGCTCGGGCCTGACGGTGACGAGTATGCGCTTAAGTCGAGACTGCTCTCCTTCGACCCCCTGCGCCAGCAGGAGGCCTGGGAGATCCACGCCTACCGTTGGAGAGAGGGGTCGCTGATCGCCGAGGAGGTACACCAGCTCACCTGCAACCTCTACTTCTGCAGTGAACTCGTGATGATGCTCGAGCGGGCCGGCTTCTCCAGCGTCGAGGTCCGCGGCGATTACAACGACCTTCCACCCACCGCCAACGACACGTTTCTCGTGTATGTGGCCACGCGGCAGTGAGTCCCAGCCCTTAACGCGAAGCGGAGTGAGGCGTCCCAGCGTTGCGATCAGTCACCGTTCACCGCGGTGAGCGCAATGCGGCGACCCGTGTCGACTACGACATCGCTGACGGTGTCCTGCGCGTCCTCGCCGTGGCCATCGGCCAGCGCAGCGACGTTCACCAACGCCGCCGACACGGCCGCGCACGCAGCACGAGCAAGAGTCCCTTTACCGCGCAGCCTCCCAGTTCCTGGCTCAGGGCTCTCTGGGGTGATGGTGTTGGGCGAGCCGGGCGAGTTCGACGCGGTTGGCGGCGCCGGTCTTGCGCAGCAGGCTCGAGACGTGGGAGCTGACGGTCTTCTCGCTGAGGAACAGTGCGCGGGCGATCTCGCCGTAGGTGCGTCCGGCCACGATGTGGTCGAGGATCTCCTGCTGTCGGGGGGTGATGCCCCACGGCCGCCGGCTGCTCGGCCCGTCAGGAGCGGCCGGGGAGGGCGTGATCTCGTCCAGCGGGATTCTGGCCGCTCGGGCCAGGTCCTCGACCTCGCGCACGATGGGTTCGGCCCGCAGCCGGCAGGCTAGGGCGTGAGCGCGTCGCAGCATGGAGGCCGCCTCGTCACGATTCCCCTGTCCGCGGACGAGCCGTGACTCGGCGGCCCGGAACGCCGCGTACGCCTCCTCCCAGGGCAGGATGCCGTCAAGGAGGGCAGCGGCCGCGGACCACCGCTCGGGCTCGTCCGCTGAGCGGCGGGCACGGGCCACCTCCGCCGCATAGAGCGCATCGAGGCCGCCGACCTGCCGCAGGTAGAAGGGGCTTTCGTCGTTGTCCCGGATGACGTGGGGGAAGCGCGCCACGAGCGCGTCGAGGCGTGCGAGCGGCTCCTCGAGCGGCTCGCCGCGCGCACGGGCACCCTCGGCGAGGTCGGCCAGGCCTCGGGCCGCGAGCGGCATCAGCCACTCGCACATGGGGGGCGGTGCTCCCGCGCTAGTCGCTGCTGTCAAGGCGGCCTGCACCGCACCGGAGGCGTCACCTGCGGCGAGCCGCACCATCGCCCGCACGGCGTCGAACTCGAAGTGAATGAACGCCGTGCTGTCCGCGCTGAGCTCCTCGGCACGGGCCAGGTGTGCCTGCGCTTCGCTCTGGCGGCCCTGGAGCACCGCCAGGCGGGTGGAAACCAGACGGCTCAGGACGTCGCCCGTCACACCCGGGTCCGAGCCGAGGGCGACCCGCAGCCGGTCTGTGCACTCCTGCCATCGGCCGGTATTCAACCACGACCCGGCCTCCACGGCCGAGAGCCAGGCGATGTAGGAGTGGGGCGCCCCCAGTTCCTCGAGAGACTCCCGGCGCCCCTGGAGTACGCGGGCGTAGGACGGATCGGCGTCGCTCGCGGTTGCGTTGGCCTCCCACACCGCGCCCTGTATGAAGCCATGCCAGTCCCGTGCCTCGATCGCCGCTGCTATCCCGCGGGCGGCGAGTTCCGGAGCCCTGGGCTCGCCGCGGAACACGGTGCTCATAGCAGAGGTCGCGTACGCATAGGCCAGGACCGCGGGCTCACCGACGGCGACCGCGCTCTCCAAGGCGGCGGCGGCCAGGTCGTGGGCGTCGGGGACCTCGCGCCAGAGCGAAGCGTGGGCTAACTCGACCAGGGCGTAGGCGTGCTGCCACGAGCCGGGGTCGGGCTCGCTCAGGGCCACCGCCCGCCGCGCCGGATCGACCCGCCGGAAGCCCCGGCCGGTGGCGAACCGCAGGTGCTCTAGGCGGATGAGCAACTCGGCGACGAGTAGAGGCTGCTCGCCCTCGTCGACCAAGTCCAGCACGGCCTCGACGGCGGCCAGCTCGTCCTCATGGGCCCCGAGCGTGGCCGCCGTCGTGCGCAGCCGCAGGAGCAGGTCCAACGTGGACTCCTCGGCCTCGCCGAGCTGCTCCCGCAGGGTGACGGCGCGGCGCAGCAGCCGCAGCCGCTCCCCGCCGGTGCCGGCGCGTTCTCCAGCGTCGACGGCGCGCAGCGCCCAGTGGTGGGCCTCGCGGGGGTGGCCGGCCCGGTAGTGGTGGTCGGCGACCGCGATCACCTGAGCCAGATGCACAGACTCGTCGCCGACACCGTCCCCACGATTCCCGGCGTTCTCGTGCGGTGCACTCTCTACGGCGGCGAGGTCCTTCTCGCCCTGGGCGGCGAAGGCGGCGTGCAGCTCGCGGAGCTCCTCCGGCGCCAGGCTCGCCTCGAGCGCCTCGGCTTGCAGGGGGTGGTGGAACCAGTAGCCGCCGCCCGGGTCGACATCGAGGACACCGGCCTCCACGGCCTCGCGAAGCAGCCGCCCGGCCTGCTCCGCGGGCACCCCGGCGAGCCGGGCAGCCCGGGCCAGGGACGGCCCGCCTGCGACCTCACCGCCCACCGCGATGATCCGCACCAGCTCGCGGGCCTGCTCTGAGAGCCGGTGCCACGGCCGCAGCACCGCTGCCCCCAGGTCCGGTGGCAGGTGTGCGCCGAGGTGGCGGGCATCCGGTGGCAGGTCCTCCACCAGGAGCTGGTTGAGGTAGGCGTTGCCACCGGTACGGGCGTGCACCTCCTCCACCAGCGACTCGTGCGGCGAAGCGCGCAGCAGCGATCCCACCTGCTCCCGGGTCTCCGCACGATCCAGCGGGCCCAGGCGCAGCTCGCCGTAGCACGGCATCCGCCGCACGTCGGCCAGCCACCGCTGCAGGGCATCCCCGGTGCCCACCTCACCGCGCCGCACCGTACACACCACCGCCAGCCGCCGCTCCAAAGAGCCGGCCACCACATACATCAGCACATCCAGGGTGCTCTCATCGGCCCACTGCAGGTCATCGACGACCAGCACCACCGGCCGCTCCCGACACACCCGCTCCAGCCACTCATCCACCGCGACGACGACGTCCTCCGGCGGCGACGCGCCCCACCCAGCCGGCTCAACCCCGTCGGTCGCCCGCAGCGGCGGCGCCCGAAGGTCCGCGGGAGCGCCCCGCAGCGCGCCGCGGATCGGGACCAGCGGCACGGTCATCGTGCCCAGCGGCAGACACGCCCCGGACAGGACCACCACCCCCGGGTCGTCGGCGGAGGTTCGCACGCAGGCCTGCTGGACCAGACGGGTCTTGCCGATCCCGGCATCACCTGAGACCAGCAGCGCCTGCATCGACCCGGCACGAGCACGCTCGAGCGTGGACCGGATCTCGTCCAGCTCGCCGACCCGGCCCACGAACACCGGCTCCCCCACACCGGGGGCCTGTGCGGCCACCCGCGCAGTCTCCCACCGGCGCCGCCGCCCTGTCACCCCGCTTTAAGGGGTCCGAGCCCCGGATCTGAGGGGGTCCACCCGATGTGGACCGGGTAGGGGCCGGCGGACCGTGGAGGTGTCGGATCACCCACCACCCACCAGGAGC
>JBHEPF010000119.1:0-26996 GCA_046260445.1 Dermatophilaceae bacterium
CACCCGGATCGGGGCGGTCCTCGATGCGGCCCCGGCGGGTGCGAACGTCATCGTCGCGAGCATGGCCGACGACGGCACCCAGTCCCGGCTGCGGATGGCGGTCGCCACGGGGCCCGGCTTCGGAGCCGGGCTGCTCCTCTCCCCCTCGACCCGCCAGCCCGGGCTCGTCGTGAACAACGACCTCACGAGCAGCGTGCTCGGCCTGACCGGGCTCGAGGTCCCGCGCAGCGTCAACGGCGGCGTGCTCACGAGCGAGGCCGCCCCGGTCAACTCCGAGGAGCTCGCGCAGGAGCGCCTGCAGGACCTCGTCGACTACGACCTCGCCTCGCACAAGATCCGCAGCCTCGTCCCGCCGTTCTTCCAGGCCTTCGTCTACGGCCAGCTCGTCATCTACGCCCTCGTCCTGTTGGTGTGGAAGGGCAAGCTCGGCAGCCGCGAGACGCGCGGCCGCTGGCTCGGCCTCGCCCGGGTCGTGGCGATCAGTGCCGCGGCAGTGCCCGCGGCGACCTTCCTCGCCAACCTCATCCCGTGGTGGCGCACGAGCTGGCCGATGCTCGCCGTCGTCGTCTCCGTCGCGACCTGGACCGCGATCATCGCCGTCCTCGCGCTCTGCGGACCCTGGGGCTCGAGCGGGCTGGGACCGGTCGCTGTCGTCTCGGCCGTCACCGTGCTCGTCCTCGGGATCGACGTCATGACCGGCTCGCGGCTGCAGCTCTCCTCCCTCATGGGCCTGCAGCCCGCGATCGGCGGACGCTACTTCGGGCTGGGCAACGTCCCGTTCGCGCTCTTCATCACGAGCGCGATCTTCCTCGCGACGGTCGTCGCCAACGCCTACCTCACCCGCGGTCGCCGGAAGGCCGCAGCGTGGGCCGCCGGTCTCATCCTCACCGCCGCCCTCATCGTCAACGGAGCCCCGATGTGGGGGGCCGACGCCGGTGGGCCGCTCTCGCTCACGCCCGCTATCGCCTTCCTCGTGCTCACGATCCTCGGCATCAAGATCACCTGGCAGCGCTGGATCCTGCTCTTCGCGGCCACGGGGGCCATCTTCCTCTCCGTCGCCTTCCTCGACTCGCTGCGGCCGCTGGAGAGCCAGAGCCACCTCGGCCGGTTCATCGGGTCGATCTCGGACGGCAACGCTCTCGACATCATCGTCCGCAAGGCGGAGCAGAACTGGAACGTCCTCACCGGCAACTACACGCTGACGTTGCTCGTGCCGTTCGCGCTCGCGTTCGTCATCTACGTCCTCGCGCGGGAGACCTCGTGGGGATCGCGTGCCCTGCAGCGGTCCTTCGACCGCTACCCCGCGCTTCGGCCCGGGCTGCTGACCACGCTTCTCGCCCTCACCGTCGGGTTCTTCGTCAACGACTCCGGGGTCGCCATCCCGGCCGTCGGGGCGACCATCGCCGTCCCCCTGCTCATCGCCATCAACGTCTGGGTGCTCCGTCAGGAGCTGCTGATACCGAACGACGCACCAGCCGAGCCCACAGATACGCCAACGCCAGCCACGCGAGGAGCACGGCATAGGGCGCGAGGCCACGGCGCGCATACAGGGTGACCTCCTCGACCTGGTCGCTCATCGCCAGGACCCGACCGGGCACGTAGGCCAAAGCCATGACGGTCCCGCGCCATACCGTGACGAGATCGAGCGCCGAGCGAGCGGCAAGCGCGAGACCCGCCCAGACGAGCAGGTCGTACCACGGCAGCGAGTAGGGAGCTGCGAGCACGTAAGCGAGCGAGCCGACGACGAGCACCCGCGCCGTGACCCCCGCGCTCGTCGCCGGGAACGCCCGCGCCGTGATCCGCCAGAGGAGCAGCGCCAGGACGACGCAGGCGACGCCGGCGGCGGCGACGATGAGGGCGCGCACCCGCTCGTCGTCCACCGGTCCGAGACGCTCGCTGTCGAGGAGCAGCCGCCACGGGCTCGCGAGGGAGATGTGCCGGCGGGCGAGCCTGAGCTGGTTGAGGATGTCCGGCCACCAGATCGCGTACAGCCCCAGACCCGGCAGCAGCCCGAGAGCGAACAGCCCGGTGCGCCCGAGCAGCTCGCGTCGCTGAGCCATCCACCAGCCGATGAGCACTGCCGGCACGATGATCCCTGCGGTGAACTTCACCCCGATCGCCAGGCCCGCCGCGAAGCCGGCCGTGAGGACCCATCGTCGGTCACCGGACGCGGCGATGAGCGCGACGAGGCACAGCGCCGCCGCGAGGATGTCGATGTGCGCACCGAGCACCGCGATCCCGAACACGAGCGGGTTCGCGGTCCACAGCAGGTCGACCCGACCCGGCTCGTCACTCAGCCGGAGCAGGACGGCCCGGATCGCGAGCCAGCACACAACGACGACGAGCTGCCACAGCCAGACCACCTGCCGTTGGTTGTCCCCGCCGAGCCAGGCGACGGCGTGCATGACGAGGGTCGCCACCGGCCCGTAGATGCTCACGACGTCCTGGTAGGGCGGCTCGACCCCGGCGATGACCGGGTCGACGCCGCCGGCGGCGGTCCAGGCGGCCGGGTCCACCGCATACGGATCTGCACCGAGGGCCGCGAGCCGACCGTAGGCGGCGTAGCTCGTGTGGTCGGCCGAGCCGAACGGGCGGGTGAGCAGGGCGAGCGCGCCGAGCCCGATGGTCATCGGCCAGGTCCACGTGAGCACCCTGGCCCGCAGCCAGCCGAGGACGATGGCGACCGCGCCGAGGAGGTATGCGGTGGCCAGGATGACCGAGACCGGCGCCGAGCGCAGGGTCACCGGGAGCAGCGTGCCCGGGGCCCACCCTCGCGGACCGAGGTCGGGGAGGGCTGCTGACTCGCGAGCCAGCCCGACGAGGAAGAGCAGTGCGAACGAGACGACGAGGAGCGCGGACCGCCAGAGGCCGCGGGCACCGACTCCGGTGCCGGTGCGGGTGGGACCGTGGTCCATCGTCAGTCGCGAGGGGTCCGCGGGGCCTTCGAGAGCGCCGCCCTGATGCGGTCGGTCGGCACCCGGCTCCAGGCCCGGCCCGCGACGCGCGCGACATCCGTGTGGACGCGCGGTGCCTCGCGAATCGCGAGCGCGAGGGCGACGTCGCGCAGCTGGGCGGCCCGGTGCGCCTTCCCCCGCCAGTCCGACCCGGTGACCCGGTGGTGGACGTCGCACGGGATCTCGGAGACGGTGAAGCCGGCCCGGAGCACGTCGACCGTCATGCCGACCTCGACGCCCCACCCGCGCGCGAGCGGTGTTGCGGCGTCGAACGCGGCGCGGGTGATGCAGCGCTGGCCGGAGAGCGGCTGGAGGGCCTGGTACCCGGTGATCGTCCGGATGCCGCGCTGGGCGAGCCGGACCACGCGCCCGCGGCCACCCCCCGGCGCGTGCTGCCGCGGCAGGTTGGCGATCGCAAGGTCGGCCTGGCCGAGGATGACCGGCGGCACGAGTGGCGCAAGCTTCGCGGCACTGTCCTCGAGATCGGCGTCGACGAACAGCAGCGGTCGTCCCACGTCGAGCCGGTCGCCGAGGTCCTCCTGCGCGACCCGACGCGCGCCGGAGACCATCGCGGCCGACTTGCCGCGGTTCTTCGGGTGTCTGACGACGATCGCGCCGGCCGTCGTCGCGATCCCCGCCGTGTCGTCGGTGCTCCCGTCGTCGACGACGATGACGAGGTCGACCCCGGCGACCCCTTGGATCGAGGCGATCGTCGCGGCGATGCGCTCAGCCTCGTCCTTGGCGGGGATGACGGCGGCGACGCCGTTGTTGTTGGCCACGTCGAGGCCTAGCGCAACGTGACTTGCCGACTGAGCAGTCCCGACTTGGCCCGGCGCTCGTCGGGACTGAGGCTCTCGTCGCGCGCGGCGGCCACGGCATACCGTTCCTGCCAGTCCAGTAGCGGCTGCTCGTAGTCGGCCGGCTGGACCTCCGGGTCGATCTCGACGACGGGTATGAGCAGCCCGCAGGCGCGGAAGGCACCGAGAAGTCGGGTGTCGTCGCCGAGCGCGTCCTCGCCGGCCGCGTGCAGGCGAGCCAGGGCGTTGGTCGCGGTGTCCTCGTCCTCCGGCAGCACGATCCGGACATAGGTGCGCTCGCCGATCCGGCACCAGAAGGCCGAGCCCTCACCGAGGCGCACGGTCGGGACGACCGTCGCGTTGGCGCGCTCCAGCGAGTCCTGAGCCTCGCCCTCGAGCTCGGCGTCGCCGACCCAGAACTCGAACCCCTCGTGCACCTCGGCGCGGAAGGGGGCGGACTGGTCGACGACGTCCTGCAGCCGGGGGGTGTCGATGGTCGGTTGGGGGACGGCCGGGACGGGTGCGCCAGGGGGGACCGCGGCGGTGGCGAGCAGCTGGCTGACGAGGTCGCGGGAGGCGTCGCCACTCGCGCCCCCCGACTGGGTGCCGATGAGGATCTCGCCGCTCTCCCGGTGCAGTCCCGCCCAGGCGAGGGGCAGCACGGTCGCGACGGTCGCCTCGGTCACTCCCTCGGGGGCACCGCCACCGGTGAGGGTGATCGTCCCGGTCGCTGCGGGGAGGATCTCGCGGATCGCGACCCACTCCGTCTCCCCGGCCAGGCCCTCGAAGGGGCGCCCCATGAACGGGACCTGCGGGGTGCGCTGCCGCTTCGGTGCGGAGTCGCGCGACTCCTGGCGTGCCTGACGACGACGAGATGCCTTGCCCATGGGGCACAACCTTACGTCCCCGCGGCTGGTCCGCGGTCGTCGGTTAGTCTCGCTGACGTGACTGAGACACCTGCGGCGAGCGACCCGGCCCCCGACGTCGACGAGTACGGCGGCGTTCCCGGACAGGGGCTGGTCCGAACGGCCCGGATCCACTGGAGTCCGGACGCCGGGGCGGAGGCCCGGCGGGTCGTCGTCATCGACCTCACCGCCCGGGAGATCCCCGAGTCGATCGTCGACGAGGTCGAGCTCGTCCTCAGCGAGCTGGTCGCCAACTCGCTCCGGCACGCGAGCCCGCTGCCGGACGGGACGATCCGGGTGCACTGGAAGGCCAAGAGCGACGTCGTCGAGATCGAGGTCTCGGACGGCGGCGGTCAGACCCTGCCCTCCGTGCGCCGTCCCGCACCGTGGGCTCCGTCGGGACGAGGTCTGCGTATCGTCCGCAGCATCGCGCACGAATGGGGCGTCGTCGACGACCGCGGGTCCGTCACGGTCTGGGCCGCGATCGGCGGCCCCTCCCGTCGTCGGGTCAACTAGCGAGAGCGGTCCCCTCACCCGTCGCGGTCGTCGGGTCCGCGCTCTTGGGTATGCGTCCGGTCCGACTCGGTGCCGCTCGCCGAGGTGGGGGGTTCTGCGGGTGAGCCGGTGCCGGCACCATCCGGCGCCGCAGCACCAGCGCCACCGGTGCGCTCCCGGCGCGGGCCGCGTGACGGAAGGGCCCGGACACCGAGGTTGCGTGCGTTGCTGAGGACCTCGGGCCAGTTCGTCCCACTGGGATGGTCGGACCCCACCTCCGACAGGGGATGGCGGAGGCTCTGGACGACGACCTTGATCATCGCCATGACGGGCACGGCGAAGAGGGCCCCGACGATGCCGTAGATGTAGGAGCCGATCGTCACACCGATGATGACTCCCCAGGGGTGCAGGTCGACGGCACGCGACATCAGGAGCGGCTGCAGGACGTTGCCCTCGATCTGCTGGACGAGGATGACGATGCCGAACATGATGAGAGCCGCGGTGAAGCCCTTGCTGAACCCCGCAATGAGGACGACGAGCGCGCCGGAGGCGAAGGCGCCGACGACGGGGACGAAGCTGGCGAGGAAGACGACGATCGTCAGGGGCAGGACGAGCGGCAGTCCCAGGATGAGGGCCCCGAGACCGATGCCGATCGCGTCGGCGGCGGCCACGATGGCCTGGGTCTTGACGTACGCCCGCACCGAGTGGAACCCGCTGTTGAACGCCCGGTCCACCCGCTCCTCGATCACGTCAGGCAGCAGCGAGACGAACCATATCCAGATCCGCCGACCGTCGGCGAGGAAGAAGAAGGCGGTGACGAGTGCCAGGCCCGCCGCGACGGTGAAGGTGCCGATCCTCGACCCGGCCGCGAGCGCACCGGTGACGATGGAGCCGGAGTTGCCCATCACCCAGTCCTGCGCCTGCTGCAGGTACTGGCTGAGTCCACCGTCGCCGATGTCGAGCGGACCCCCGCGTAACCAGGACTCGATCGCCGCGAGTGCCTCGAAGACGCTGTCCCGGAGCTCCGCGAAACCCGAGACGAGCTGGGCGCCGATGACGTACATGATGCCGAACAGTCCGGCGAGGAAGGTGACCATCGTCAGTCCGGCCGCCGCATAGTCCTGCGTGACGACCCTGCCGATCAACCGCTTGAGCGGCAGGAGCAGGCCGGCGATGAGGATCGCGAAGGCGATCCCGGTGATCGCCGGGCTCATCGGGTTGAGGATGCGCAGCAGGACGTAGCCGGCGCCGCTCAGGATGATGAAGCACAGCCCCAGCAGAGCGGCGACGAGGAGGCCGAACGGCACGGCCGAGACGACCTGGCGGGGGCTGTGGTTGCTCACGGGCCTAACCCTAGAGGGGGTCTGCCGTCAGGGCCTCTCCACATCGAGGTCCCCGCGGGCATCGAGCTCGGCGACGATGCGGGTGTGGAACTCCTCGTCGATGATGAACTTGCGCCGCCACACCACATATCCGACGGCCACGAGGATGGCCGGCAGGATGACCATCGCAAGCCGCAGCATGAGCTGGCCCTGCGCGCTCACCTCCGCCTTGGACTGGGCCTCGTTGATGCCGGAGACGATCAGCACGACCCCGACGATCGCGGTGTTCGTCGCGCCGGAGACCTTGTTGATGAACGGCTGCAGGGCGAAGGTGACCGCGCCGTTGAGCTGTCCGAGCTTCCACTGTCCGTACTCGATGGTGTCGGCCTGGAAGACGAGCATGAGGCGCATGATGCGATGACACCGAGGACGAGAAGGTTCATCGGGGCCAGAGCGAACGCCACGAACGAGATGACGATCGCCACCGTCGAGAAGGCATAGAGGCTCGGCCGGCCGAGACGGCGCACGAGCATCGGGAACGTCGACTGCCCGAGGATCTGCCCCCCGCCGACACAGGCGGCGAAGAGCGAGAACACCGTCTCGTCGCCGTAGGCGTACTTGAAGAAGTAGAGGCCGAAGGCCCCGGGCAGTCCACAGCCGACCATGAAGAGCAGGTATGCGGTGGCCGCCCAGAGCAGCTGGTCGTTGCGAAAGAGCGCCCGGGCCAGTTCGCGCACACCGGTGTGCTCTCCCTCGAAGTCGATATCGGTGCGCTGGCGGACGCCGGCGATGGTGATGCCCATTGTGAGGACCATGGCCAGGGCGCAGCCGATCGCGACGAGCTGCCAGGCCCGCTGGCTGCCACCGACGGAGACTGCGATGGCCGCGGTGAGCAGGGGCACTCCGACGATCACCGTGAACTGCCCGAGGCTCGCGAAGATCTTCGCGGTCGCGGCGGTGCGCTCGCGGTCGGAGGCGTTGAGCGAGAGTGCCGGGAGCATGCCCCAGTAGGCGATGTCGTGCGCTGCCTAGCCGACGCCCCAGAGGAGGTTGACGAGGCAGAAGACGACGACGAACTCGGTCCCGGTGAGTCCGAGGTCGGTGAAGAGCAGGACGGTGAAGACGCCCGAGAGCAGGCCGCCGAGGGCCATCCAGGGCTTGAACTGCCCCCAGCGGCTGCGAGTGGAGTCGACGAGCGCTCCGACGATGGGGTCGAGCAGGGCGTCGACGAGCCGGACGATGAGCAGGATCGCCGTGATCCAGCCAAGGGTGCGGTTGTCGACGTCGACGACATCGGTCAGGTAGAAGATGAGGAAGAAGGCGATGAGCGTGTAGGTCATGTCGCGGCCGAAGGTGCCGACGCCGTACAGCCAGCGGTTGCGTGGGCTGGTGTGCTGCTGCACCACCTCGGGGGCGGCACTGCGACGGCCGGTGTCAGATCGGACATCACGCGGACTCCAGGGCTTCTCAGGTGCGCCGGGGTGCGGGGGCGCGACTGGTTGAAGTCTGGCACGCCGGCTGCCTGCGCCGCCCAGTCCGACCCTTCGGTCAGCGCCCGGTGACCACGATGCAGACTGGGGTCATGATGGCGCGCACCTGGTGGGAGCACCACGTCCTCCCGCGACTCGTCGACGTCGTGCTCAGCGACGCGGTCTCACACCGATGGCGCGAGCTCGTGTGCAGCGGCGCCTCCGGGCGGGTCCTCGAGGTCGGGTTCGGCTCCGGCCACAACCTCTCGTTCTACCCGGACTCCGTGACCGAGGTCCTGGCGGTCGAACCGATAGACCTCGCCTGGGAGCGCGCGCGGTCCCGCGCGGAGTCGTTCCACCGCCCGGTGCACCGGGTGGGCCTCGACGGCGCCGCCCTCCCCGTCGAGAGCGGGTCGATCGACACCGTGGTCTCGACCTGGACGATGTGCACGATCCCCCACATCGAGGCTGCGATCGACGAGATGCGCCGGGTGCTGCGCCCGTCGGGCACGCTGCTCTATGTCGAACACGTCTCCTCCGCCCACACGTGGGTCGATCGGATCCAGCGCGGCGTGCAGCCGGTGTGGGGCCAGTTCTCTGGCGGCTGCCATCTGGACCGCGACATCGAGTCACTGCTCGAAGCGGGCGGGTTCACCATCACGCCGCTGTCCTCGCGAACGGACCCGGCCAGCCTCCACCCCGCTCCGTTCGTCGCCGGAGCTGCCCGCCCCGTGTGACGCGCACGTCCCCGCGACACCGCTCCCCACAACACTCCCACAACGCCGCGAGGGACGGTTCTGCGGTGGCTACCGGCATGCGAAGCCACCGCAGAACCGTCCCTCGCGGGGGGATGGTGGGGATTGCGTGAGGACCGAGAGATCAGCGACCGAAGAGCTTGCTGAGGAACCCGCCGGAGTCGCTGTTGGCGGCGACGCCCTCGTGCTGGCCGTCGCACCACTGCGAGGCGGGCACGCCGGCCTTGACCTGGCTCACGTGGCTGCCGCAGCCGGCCCAGGTCGTCTTTCCACAGGTCCTGCAGTTCACGGGTCGGCACATGGTTGTTCTCCTTCACGATCGAGATGATGTCCGGAACACTATATACCCCCTGGGGTATGTATGGGCAAGTGCCGTCATGGAATATCCGCGCCGGGGATCCTGTTGGCCGTCGACGAACACGAACGATTCCCAAGACACCTCCCAAGACACCAAGGAGCACCCTCACATGGCGACCATCAACCTCTCGCTGGCCGAGTTCGAGCAGACGGTCAAGCAGGACGGCATCGTCCTCGTCGACTTCTGGGCCGAGTGGTGCGGCCCGTGCCGCAACTTCGCGCCCGTCTTCGAGAAGGCCAGCGAGGAGCACGCCGAGATCACCTTCGCCAAGGTGGACACCGAGGCCGAGCGCGACCTCGCCGGCGCCCTGCAGATCACCTCGATCCCGACCCTCATGGCCTTCCGTGACGGCGTCCTCGTCTTCAACCAGCCCGGCGCCCTGCCCGCCGCCGCGCTCAACGAGGTCATCGGCGCGGTCGAGGGGCTGGACATGGAGCAGGTCCGGGAGCAGGTCGCGACCCAGGCGAACTGACCTTCGCCCTCCGGCGCGGTCAGCCGGTGCCCAGAGCGGTAGCCTCGATCCTGTCGACCCCGTCGGCGAAGCCGACCACCGGCACGCACGCGACATCCACCGTCTCGCCGACCGGATCCAGGGGGACCGTGCACGTCGTGCGGGTGATGTCGGCGTCGCCCTCATAGAAGACGATCTCGAAGATCATCGGCACGGCGCTGGACTCGGAGGGGATGGCGCTCATCGTGATGGTCGCGAAGCCGAGGGTGATGTCCTCGACCGTCCATCCCGACTGGATCATCGCGGGGCCGAGCGTGAACTCCTCACCGAGGCCGGCCTGCGTCACAGCACCCTGTCCGGGCAGTGACGGCAGACCGGTCGGCAAACCGGTCGGACCCTCGACGTCGGGCGCTGTGGGCTCGGTGGAGACATCACCCGGCGCCTCACTCGGCACGTCGGTCGCCGGCGCCGTCGGCTGGGCGCTCTCGATCGCCTCGCTCACCCGGTCGCTCGCCGAGCGGAACAGCCACATGCCACCCACGGCCAGCAGCGCCACGAGGATGACGACGACGAGGAGCGCGATGAGGCAGCCCTTCAGCCACCCACTACCGCCCCGTCCGCTGTCCGAGAGCGGCCCGCCCTGACCGTAGGCGTCCGGGCCGCCCCCATAGGCCGGGGGCGGCGCATACGGTCCCTGGCCGCCCTGGCCAGCCGAACCCGCTCCAGGAGCCTGCGAGGCATACCCTCCCTGGCTCTCGGCAGCCGACATCCCGCGCGTCTCGTCGAGGGGGATCTGCTGGGTGGTCGCCTCGGACGGGTCGCGGAACTCGTCGGTCCACCGCTGCCCGTCCCAGAAGCGGTCGCGGCCGTCGGGCTGGCGGTGCCAGCCGGGGGGTGCGGTGCTCATGCGCGGGTCTCCTCGTGGTCGGCGTGGTCGTCGCGCGTGGCCTCCTTCCCGAACGGAAGGACGTGCAGCACGCCGACGACGATGCAGCCCACGATAAACCCGAGGATCGCCGAGGCGACAGTGTTGACCAGCCACGCGAGGAAGCCGCCGACCCCGGCAAGGTCGGCGACGCCGTCCTCGATCTGGTGGACGAAGCCGTACAACCCGTGCCACCCGAGCTCGTCGACACCGACGAGAAGGATGTGACCGCCCACCCAGAGCATCGCGACGATGCCGATGGCACTGAGCGCGGCGAGCAGTTTCGGCATGCCCTTGACCAGGGCGCGCCCGACCTTCTGGCTCGCCCCCGAGCCGCGCTGCGTCAGGCTCAGCCCGATGTCGTCCATCTTGACGATGAGGCCGACCATTCCATAGACGAGCAACGTGATGCCGATCGCGACGACGACCATGATGATCGTCCGCTGGACGATCGGCTCGTTCGCGACCTCGTTGAGCGCGATGACCATGATCTCGGCCGAGAGGATGAAGTCGGTCCGGATCGCTCCGGACACCATCTTCTTCTCCTGCTCCGGTCCCTGCTCGATGACGGGGACATCCTGCTCGACGTGGTGCTCGATGACCCCGAACTTCTCGAGGAGCTTCTCCGCCCCCTCGAAGCAGAGGTAGGTGCCGCCGATCATGAGCAACGGCGTGAGCGCCCACGGGGCGAACTGGCTGAGAAGCAGCGCGACGGGGACGATGAACAGGAGCTTGTTGCGCAGCGACCCGAGGGCGATCTTCTTGATGATCGGCAGCTCACGGTTCGGCTGGAAGCCGGTGACGTATCGCGGGGTGACCGCAGTGTCGTCGACGACGACACCGGCGGCCTTCGCGCTCGCCCGTCCGGCGGCGGCGCTCACGTCGTCGACGGAGGCGGCCGCGAGCTTGGCGAGGGCGGCGATGTCGTCCAGGAGAGCGGCCAGTCCGCCACTCATGCGCGGGTCTTTTCGGTCACGCGAGCAGGATACGCCCGGCGTCCGGTCGCGTCGCGCTCACAGACGCGCGTCGTCGGGCATCCGGTGCCGGTAGGTCCACGAGGTGAGCGCGGTGGCCAGCATGGCGATCAGGATGCCAAGGAAGATGTGCCACGCGAGCACGTCGTACCCCTGTCCCAGTGCGAACTGCACGCTCACCGCCACGGCCAGGAGCACCGCGAGCGAGATGTTGACCGCTCCCGCGGATCGACGCAGGACGAGGTAGGCGGCGGCAGTGGCGACGGCGGCGATGAGGGTGATCCACGCGCCCATGGAGTGGTTGGCGAGCCGCTTTGCGTCCCCGCCGAGGAGGGCAGCCGCGAAGCCGGCCTGAGCCACGACCAGGCTGAGCAAGACGGTCGCGGCGCTGCGCAGGACGATCAGGTGCGGGTGCGGCATCGCGGGCAGGGCCATGCCACCACTGTGGCCCAGGTGCCGCCGTGGCGCAACGGTAGCGATGTGATGACCGGCAGGGCTCGGTCGACGATATGGGCGACACGCGCATACCCACTTATTGCGATGTATGCGGTGGACGCTAGAGAGTTGTATACCCTCCGATCGTGGATCCGATTCGCAACCCGTATGCGCCGGGCGCCGGGCAGCGTCCGCCCGAGCTGGCCGGGCGGGACGAACAGCTCGACGCCTTCGACATCGTCCTGGAGCGGGTGGCGCGAGGGCGCCCGGAGCGCTCCATCGTCCTCACCGGGCTGCGCGGCGTCGGAAAGACGGTCCTGCTCGGCGCACTCAGGTCGGCCGCGGTCCGCGCCGGTTGGGGTACCGGCAAGCTCGAGGCCAGGCCCGACCAGTCACTGCGCCGGCCGCTCTCCTCCGCCCTGCACCAGGCGATCCGCGAGCTCGGACCCGCCGGCGGCGCCGGGGGGCACGCGCTCGGCGTCGTCAAGTCCTTCGTCCAGCGCGACGCCGGGGCCGGCGCCAAGCTGCGCGACCGGTGGAACCCCGGCATCGACGTGCCGACCGTCTCCGGTCGGGCCGACTCGGGCGACATCGAGATCGACCTCGTCGAGCTGCTCTCCGACATCGGGGGGATGGCGGCGGACACCGGGCGCGGGGTCGCGGTCTTCGTCGACGAGATGCAGGACCTCGGCCCGGACGACGTCTCGGCCCTGTGCGCCGCGCTCCACGAGATCTCCCAGTCGCGGCTCCCGCTCATCGTCGTCGGCGCCGGGTTGCCGCATCTGCCCGCCGTCCTCTCCGCGTCGAAGTCCTACAGCGAGCGCCTGTTCCGGTACGCGCGGATCGACCGTCTGGACCGGACCGCGGCCGACCGCGCACTGGTGACGCCCGCGGAGGACGAGGGCGCCGCATACACACCCGAGGCGCTCGAGGCGATGTATGCGCTGACGGACGGCTACCCGTACTTCATCCAGTCCTATGGCAAGGCGGCCTGGGACCTGGCGCCGACGTCTCCCATCGGGCTCGAGGACGTCCAGGTCGGCGCATCGGAAGCGGACGCCGAGCTCGCCGTCGGCTTCTTCGGGTCCCGCTTCGAGCGCGCGACACCGGGAGAGCGCGAGTACCTGCGCGCGATGGCCGACGTGAGTGCCACTGAAGGGGAGCCCGACTCGGACCTCGAGTCGGTCGCGACCTCCGACGTGGCCAACCACCTCGGTCGCAAGCCGCAGTCTCTCTCCCCCGCCCGGGATGCGCTGCTGAAGAAGGGGCTCATCTACTCCGGCGAGCGTGGCCGGATCGCCTTCACCGTCCCGCACTTCGGCAAGTACCTGCGCGAGCACGCGTAGTGTGACGCAACTCTGTTGCGCGGGTCAGCCGGGGCTGGTCGGCTCGCCCTCACCACACCAGTGCGAAGGGAGGTGGCCTTGCCCATCACGTCGGCGGGCATCGCCTACGACCGCCGGCCGGGTGCGTCGCAGGGCCCGGCCCTGTTGTTCCTGCACACCGGGGTCGCCGAACGTCGGATGTGGGACCGCCAATGGGCCGACCTGCCGGCGGAGCTGGACCTGACTCGCCTCGACCTGCGCGGCTTCGGCGAGAGCACCACTGCGCCGCCGGGGGGTTCGTTCTCCCACACCGTCGACGCGCTCGTCCTCATGGACGAGCTCGGACTGGGTCGGGTCCACCTCGTCGGATCGTCGTTGGGCGCCGGAGTCGCCGTCGAACTGGCTCTCACCGACCCTGAGCGGGTGGACTCCCTTCTGCTCGCTCCGCCCGGCGGCTGCCTCATCGCGACGGCGAGCGACGCGCTCCGCGCGTTCTTCATCCGCGAGGGCGATGCCCTCGACCGCGGTGATCTGGACGCGGCCGTATAGGCCAACATCGACACGTGGCTCATCGGCCATGGACGCACGGCGGCCGACCTCGAGCCCGCCGTCGTCGAGCAGGTCCGCCGAATGCAGCGTGACGCCTTCGAGGCAGATCGAAGGCTCGGAGATGTCGAGGAGATCGAGATCGACCCGCCCGCGCGGGACGGACTCGCCGCCGTCACGGTCCCGACACTCGTGCTCACCGGGGCCCACGACATGGACACCATCCACGCCGCCGCGGACCGCGTCCGACGAGGCGTCGCGGGGGCCACGCTCACCGAGTGGTCGGACACCGCGCACCTACCGAGCATGGAACGGCCGCAGGACTTCTCAGTCCTGTTGGAGCACTGGGTCACTCGGCTCTCGCGGTGAGGGCCGGCCTGGTCAGCCCGGCAGCGCGTCCGTCGCCGGGCGCGAGTGTGTGACGAAAAGCGAGTACAGACCGCCGAGGACTCCACCGATCGGCACCATCGACTCCTCGGTCCGGCGGGCCTGGACCTGCACCACGTCGTCGCGGTAGGCGTAGAACCGCGCCGGCGCACTTTGGGCGAGTCCGTGGCCGAGCACGATGATGCTCCATCCGGGTTCGGTCTCGACCTCGGTCACCTGATCCGTCACCTGACCCACATCGTGTCCGTTGACGACGATCGGGAGCCCTCTCAGGTCCTCGGCGTAAGAGCCGGTGTCGACGCGCACGATCGCCGTCATGTCGATGTCCTTCCTCGTCGTGGTCGAGCTTCGGGGCGCTGACTCACCTCCGAGGCTAGCCGGATAGCGGGCACACCGCAGTGAGGTGGATGACACCCAGGATCATTGAATTCGCCAGGACCGGCCCGGTCAGCCGAAGGCCGATCCCACGTCGCCGGGTGCGAAGCGCACCAAGCGGCTGTCCGCGAGCGCTGCGGTGCGGTTGGCGACCGCCCTCCGGTACTCCTCGTCGACGACCATCTCGAGGAATGCGGCTCCGCTCGGGTACTGCGCGATGAAGGCGACATCCCAGCTCTCGCCCTCCGGGCCGATCAGTGTGCAGTCGAACGCCCCTCGCCAGACGATCGAGCCGCCCACCCGGCTGAACACCGGTCCGCTCGTGAGGCCGTACTCGCGGTAGGCGCGCCGTCCGCTCCAGCCCTTCCCGGCGTGCTCGTGGCCCTCCGGGTACTCAGCCTCTTCACGGAAGCGCACCAGGTTGAGCATGTGGATCGGCTCGTCACGGGGCAGGCCCTTGAACGCGTCGAAGGCGGCGCGGCTGGGGTCGATATGGCCAACGGTCACGTTCAGCTCTCCTCGCCGTCCTGGTCGACCGGGACGCCGAGGCTCTCGAGCTCGTGGGGCGCCAGCGTCGTGATGAGCCAGTCGCGGTAGTCGTCCTCACCCCGGAGACGATCCGCCTCGTGAAGCCGGTCCTCGGTGATGAGGTAGTAGCGGTAGCCGGCCGGCCCGAGGACCTCTGTGAGAGACGCGGTGTCGGCTCCGGGCAGGATCTCCATGAGGAACGTGGGGCGGTGCCGTGTGATCGAGTCACGCCCAGCCGTCACGAGTGCGGTCTCGTGTCCCTCGACGTCGACCTTGACGAGCCAGTTCGGGCCCTGGCGCGAGCGCCGGCCCGCGAGGTCCGCCATGATCCGGTCGAGGGTCTCGACGGGCACCGCCACTCCGTCGCCGTCGCCGTCGGTGTCCTCGACCGACCAGAAGTCCGGGAGTGCGGAGCCGTGGGTGGCTGGGGGCATTCGAATGGACCCTCTCGCACCCACGCCCTGCAGGTGGACGTCGACCCGGCCGACGAGGTCGTTGGTGATGACATTGCCCCAACACGCGAGGAAGTTGCTCGGCACGATCTCGAAGGCGTCGACGCCGATGACCGGGTTCGCCTTGGCGGCCACCAGGGAGAAGATGCCCGTGTAGCTGCCGATGTCGAGAACGTGGTCGGCCTGAGCGGCCAACCGAGCGAAGACCTCGAGCGCGAACTGGTCCTGCGACCGCGGTCGGTGCCCGCGACCCCAGTGCAGCTCCTTGGCGAGGATGCACTGAGCGGGGTCGTTCATCACGAACGCCACGTCACCGACCCTGCCCTCGACCTGTCGCACTGTCACCGGTGCGGGAAGTCGGGCCGCGGCGCCCGCGCCACGGCGACGAAGGACGACGGCGCGCGCCACCCCGTTGACTCCCGGCAGGGCCACCACCCGCTTCACCGGACGCTTCAGCCCGAACCACGCCTGCCGCCGATGTCGACCGACCGTGCCGCCTGCCATCACTCAGCCCCGACGAGGACCCGAAGCCCGATGGGTGGCCAGACCGTTGTCGACGCCCCATAGCACCGCCTGGGTACGCGTCGTGACACCCATTGTCCGATAGGCCGACCGGATGTAGGACTTGATCGAGTTGATCGAGACATACATCCGCTCGGCGATCTCCTGGTTCGAGAACCCCTGGGTGATGAGTCCGATGACCTCGGCCTCTCGTGCGGTGAGGCCGTGCTCACGCCCGGGCCAGGTGCGCGGGCCCGGATCCCCGTCTGCGGGCGGCGCGCCGAACATCTCGCTCACGACGAACTCCCCCGCGTGAGCCCGATGAAGGGCCTCGACGAGCGTGCTCACCGGGTCGGCCTTGGCGATGACACCCCGCAGACCGCGACGGCGGGCTTCATGGACCAGCTCGGCCGAGGCGTCCCAGGTGTAGAGCACCAGGGCACCGACCCGCTCACTCGCGACCATCTCGTCGATGTCGCTGTTCTGCATTCCCGGCATCGCGAAGGCGTCATAGAGGGCGACATGCACATCCTGGGAGACCGGCCGGAGGCAGTCGAGCTCGACCACCTCCAGCGACGGTTCGTCCGCCAGCATGGCCGCGACGCCGCGCACGATGACCTCGTAGTCGTTGACCACGGCGAGCCGGAGAGCCCGGACCCCGCCGCCGTTCTGGGTGACCGTCATGGGCGACAACCTACTAAACCCAGGCCCCTGGCCGGGGCAAGCATCGGGTCCCATGCCCCGGGTGGGAGGCAGGACCCTCCGATAGCCGTGCCGCTCAGCCTGCACCCGGGCTTGCACACGTGATGACCTGGGAGGTTGACTCGAGCCGAGCTCTCCCGCATCCCCGCCCAGACCCAGGACCACCCCGGTACGATCACCGACCTGCAGCCTGCCCCCGACCACGGCGAGACGTCGTGGGTGGGCCGGGACCGGCTACCCGGCAAGCGGGTCCTCATCACCGGGGGGGACTCCGGCATCGGCCGGGCGGCCGCCATCGCCATGGCCCGCGAGGGCGCCCAGGTGGCGATCGGCTACCTGCCCGCGGAGCAGGACGACGCCGACGACACCAGGGCGACGATCGAGGGCGAGGGCGGCGTGTGCCACCTCCTGCCCGGAGATCTCACGACGATCGAGGCCAACCAGGACCTCGCCAAAGCGGCGCTCCAAGCGCTCGGCGGTCTCGACGTGCTCGTCTGCAACGCCGCGTTCCAGATGGCCTACGGCAGCCTCGAGGAGTTCCCGGCCGAGCAGATCCAGCACACGTATGCGGTCAACGTCTTCTCCCCGTTCTGGCTCACGCAGGCGCTGGCCGGCAGCCTCGAGGAGGGCGGCTCGACCATCATCACGACGTCGGTCCAGGCCTACAACCCGTCCGAGGACCTCCTCGACTACGCGTCGACCAAGGCCGCCCTCAACAACCTCGTCGTCAACCTCGCCGGTGAGCTCGGTCCCCGTGGTGTCCGCGTGAACGCCGTTGCGCCGGGCCCGATCTGGACTCCCCTCATCCCGGCGACGATGCCGAAGGAGCGGGTCTCCGGTTTCGGTGCGGACACTCCGCTCGGGCGGGCCGGGCACCCGGTGGAGGTGGCCGCCGCATACGTCTTCCTCACCTCCGACGAGGCATCGTATGTGTCAGGCACCGTCCTCGGAGATCACCGGCGGCAAGCCGGTCTTCTGAGGTCCCGACTTCCACCGAGGGGGACATGTCGGTCGAGGAGGGACCGATCGAGAGGTTCCCCTCGGTGGAGCCAGGGGTGGGCGTAAGGTGACGAACATGGGGTCGGAGTCGAGGCCGCTGACGGTCCGGGAGGCGATGAGCCTCGCCCCTCGGGCGGACTACCTGCCACCCGGTATGCGTCGCGCCGCGGGTTTGGACCGGCCGCTCTCCATCGGAGACGGGGTGACGAACTCGCAGCCGTCGACGGTGCGCACGATGCTCGAGATGCTCGACGTGCGACCCGGTCAACGGGTACTCGACGTCGGGAGTGGCTCGGGCTGGACGACGGCCATCCTCGCCCACCTCGTCGGTGGGAGCGGGTCGGTCCTCGGCGTCGAGCTCTTCGGCCGGCTCGTCCGGGAGAGCGCCGAGCGGCTCGAGGCTGCGGGGCTGGCGCAGGCCTCGGTCCGCGTCGCCGACCCCGACGTCCTCGGCGCGCCGGATGAGGCCCCGTTCGACCGCATACTCGTCTCCGCCGAGGCGAGCGAGGTGCCTCAGGAGCTGCTCGACCAGCTGACCGATGGCGGCGTCATGGTCGCCGTCGTGCGCGACCGGCTCGTGACGGTCACCCGCGACGGCGACGACGCCGACGTCGTGCTCGCGCCGGGCCGGTATCGCTTCGTGCCCCTGCGCTGACCTCCCGCGCGCCCCTCGTTTCCCTCCCTGGGAGAGAACCTTCAGCTGAGGGAAAGAAGCGTTGTCTCCCGGACGTGAAGGTTCTCTCCCGAAGGCTCACGATCTCAGACGCCCTTGAGGGTGACCCGCACCTCGGGGGTCTGGGCGGGACCCCCGGCCTGCTGCCAGGCGCGCTCCATCGCCGGGCCGATGAGCATCCGGCCGAGCTGCGCGACGATCGTCTGCACGGCCTGGACGTGGGCCGGCACGTCGGTAGGCAGAGTGCCGGCCCTGCGCAGCTCTCGGGTCTGCTCGATCGTGAGGTCGACGAGCGCCCGGGCGAGGTAGTCATCGCCAGGCGCCGGGCTGAGCAGCTCGCGCCGTACGAAGTCACCCACGGCCGGGCTGTCGGCCAGCATCTGGTCCAGGCTCGCAGTCCTGGCCGCGGCCACGGTGCGGGCGGCACCCTCGTTCGGCACCCGCTCGAGCGCAGCGCGGAACATCTCGACGACGTGGTCCTGCACCGCGCGGTACAGACCGGCCCGCGACCCGAAGTGGTGCGTGACCAGGCCAGGGGTCCCACCCGCCTCTCGTGCCACCGCCCGGAGGCTCACGGCCGCGGCCCCGTGGGCCGCATACAGCCGGAGCGCGGCCTCGCGGATCCGAGCCCGGCCGGTGAGGTCGGACGGGGCGAGCGGCGTGCTGGTCATGCCGCGAGAGTACCCGCTCCCGCAGCACTGGTGTCCGAGGAACTAAACAGATATACAGCACCCTGTATATCTGTATAGCCAGCGGCTAGGGTCGCGTTATGGAGATGCTCACGCCCGAGCCGTATGTGTCGCCCTGGTTGAGCGGCGACGTCGCCGAGGTCGCCGGGCTGGCCCGCCACTTCTTCGCCACCGAGGTCGTGCCACACCTCGAACGGTTCGACGCCCAGCACCAGGTCGACGCCGAGACCTGGCTGGCCGCGGGGCGTGCGGGGCTGCTCTGCATCGGCGGGTCCGAGCAGTACGGCGGTGGCGGAGGCTCGTTCGCCCACGAGGCTGCCGTGATGTGGGAGCAGGCGCGCTCCGGCGACGACTCCTTCGGGTACTCCGTGCACTCGGGGATCGTCGCGCCCTACCTCGAGGTCTATGGGAGCCCAGAGCAGAAGCAGCGATGGCTTCCGCGCATGGCGTCGGGCGAGCTCGTCGGCGCCATCGCGATGACCGAGCCCGGCGCCGGCTCGGACCTGCAGCGCATCCGGACGACCGCGCGCCGGGAGGGCGACCACTACGTCATCACGGGCAGCAAGACCTTCATCACGAACGCCTCGCACGCAGGACTCGTCATCGTCGTGTGCCGCACCGGGGGCGAAGGCGCCCAGGGGATCTCGCTCGTCGTGGTCGAGACGACCGATCCCGAGACCGGCGAGCCGGCAGCAGGGTTCGAGCGCGGCCGGGTCCTCGACAAGATCGGGATGCACGGCCAGGACACCCGTGAGCTGCACTTCACCGATGTCCGGGTGCCGACCGCGAACCTTCTCGGGACCGAGGAGGGGCAGGGTTTCTACCAGCTGATGAACCAGCTCCCGCAGGAGCGACTCGCCATCGCGGTCGGCGCCGTCGCGGCGGCGGAGTACGCGGTGGAGCTGGCCACCGCATACGTCAAGGAGCGGGAGGCGTTCGGGAGGCGCGTCGCCGACTTCCAGAACACCCGCTTCACCCTCGCTGAGGTCTCCACCGACGTCCTCGCCGCGCGGACCTTCCTCGACCACTGCATGGCCCTGCACCTCGACGGCCGGCTCGACCCGGTCACCGCGTCCCGGGCGAAGTACTGGACCACAGACCTGCAGTGCACCGTCATCGACCGGTGCCTACAGCTCTTCGGTGGCTACGGCTACATGCGCGAGTACCCGATCGCCCGGCTCTATGCCGCGGCCCGGGTCCAGCGCATCTACGGCGGCACGAACGAGATCATGAAGGAGCTCATCGGCCGCTTCCTCTGAGCGACATCCATCCCGTCTGCTCCCACGCACCCTCCCCGGTCAAAGGGGGGCTCGTCCGTCAGTCGGTGAGGGCCCGCCCGGAGGCAGCGCGCTCGCGCAGCCACTCGGTCGGCCGGAACCGCTCACCGTATGCGTCGGCCAGCTCGTCCGCCCGCTCCACGAAGCCGGCCAGGCCCCCGACGTAGTTCGTCATGAACGTCGCCGGACCGCCGGTATGCGGGGGGAACCCGATCCCGAAGATGCCGCCGATGTTGGCCGACTCGGTGTCGCGAAGGACGCCCTCCTCGAAGCAGCGCGCCGTGTCGAGCGCCATGGCGAAGAGGTAGCGGTCCTGGATGTCCTGGAGTGCAACCACGGTGCCCTTCGCGAAGTGCTCCCGCAGTCCCGGCCAGAGCACCTTGGGCCCGTCGGCCGGGTAGTCGTAGAACCCGGCACCGGCGGCCCGCCCCTTGCGCCCGAACTCCCCGACCATCCGGTCGATGAGCGCCTCGCCGGCCGACGGCTCCCGCGTTGCCCCCGCCGCCGCCGCGGCCTTGTCTGCTTCGGCGCGGATGTGCTGGGTGAGGGTGAGCGAGACCTCGTCGGTCATCGCGAGCGGCGGCGCCGGGAAGCCGGCCATCGTCGCCGCCCGTTCGATCGTCTGCGGGTCGACGCCCTCGGCGAGCAGGTTGGCCCCCTCCGCGATGAGCTGCCCGAAGACCCGGCTGGTGAAGAAGCCCCGGCCGTCGCCGACGACGATCGGGATCTTGCGTATCTGCTGGACGATGTCGACCGCCCGCGCGGTCGTCTCGTCCGAGGTCTCGTCACCGCGGATGATCTCGACGAGCTGCATCTTGTCGACCGGGCTGAAGAAGTGCAACCCGATGAAGTCCGCCGGGCGCGAGACGAGGGACTGCAGGCTCGTGATCGGCAGGGTCGAGGGGTTAGAGCAGAGCAGTACGTCGCCTCCCGCCACCGCCTCGATCTCGGCGAAGACCTCTCGCTTGAGGTCGTAGTCCTCGAAGACCGCCTCGATGACGACGTCGACATCGGCGAGGTCGCTCATGTCCGCGGTCGGGTGGATCCGGGCGAGGACGGCGTCGGCCTCGGCCTGGTCCATGCGTCCCTTCTCGACCGCTTTTGCGAGCAGCCCCGCGCCGTGGGCCCTGCCCTTCTCGGCCCCCTCGATCGTCACGTCCTTGAGGACGACGTCGATGCCGGACAGCGCACAGGCGTAGGCGATGCCCGCGCCCATCATCCCTGCGCCGACCATCCCGACCTTACCGACCTGGCGGCGCTCGAACCCCTGCGCGCCCCTCCCTTCGGGCCGGAGCCGCCCGGAGCCGATCGCCTGCAGGTCGAAGAAGAAGGCCTGGATCATCGCCGTGCTCACCCGCCCCGTCGCGAGCGAGGTGAGGTAGCGGGACTCGATCCGGCTCGCCGTGTCGAAGTCGACCTGCGCTCCCTCGACGGCCGCCGACATGATCGCCCGGGGGGCGGGCATCGGCGAGCCCTTGAGCTGCTTGCGCAGGTTGGCCGGGAACGCCGGCAGGTTCGCCGCGAAGGACGGGGTGCTCGGGGTGCCTCCCGGGATCCGGTAGCCCTTGGCGTCCCACGGCTTGGTGTACGAGCCCTCGTCGTCCTTGTGCGCGAGGATCCACTCTCGGGCGGCGGGCACCAGATCCTCCCGCGTCGCCACGAGCTCGTCGACGACACCCTTGCCGTATGCGTCGGCCGGCTTGCGCTGCTGACCCTGGAGGAGCCAGCCCATGAGGGCGTCGGTGATGCCGAGCATCCGGACCAGGCGGGTCACCCCGCCCCCGCCGGGGAGGAGTCCGAGAGTGACCTCGGGCAGGCCGAGCGTGATGCTCGGGTCGTCGACGACGATCCGGTGGTGGCACGCGAGGGCGAGCTCGAGCCCCCCGCCGAGAGCGGCACCGTTGATGCAGGCGACCACCGGCCGGCCGAGTCTCTCGAGCCTGCGCATCGAGGACTTCATCGCCTCGACCCCGGCGAAGAACTCCCCGGCACCCTCCGGGGTCACCCGTTGCAGGTCGGCGAGGTTGCCGCCGGCGAAGAAGGTCTTCTTCGCCGAGGTCAGGACGACCCCTGCGATGTCGTCGCGCTCGGCCTCGAGCCGCGCGACGGTCTCGGCGAACGAGCGGATGAACGTGTCGTTCATCGTGTTGGCGCTCGAGCCCGGGTCGTCCATCGTCAGCGTGACGATCCCCTCGTCGTCGCGCTCGTAGCCGATCATGTTGTCGGTCATCTTCGTGTCGATCATCTTGTCAGTCATCAGGTCTCGCTCTATCTCGGGGCCGACACGAACCGTGCGATATCGAGGTTCGTCCCGGCACGTCCTGTGGTCCGTTGTGGAAAACGCGCGTCAGACGAGCTCGACGATGGTCGCGATGCCCATGCCGCCACCGATGCAGAGTGTGGCGATGCCGCGTTCGAGGTCGCGCCGCTCGAGCTCGTCGACGAGCGTGCCGAGGATGACGGCACCGGTCGCACCGAGCGGGTGCCCCATGGCGATCGCTCCGCCGTTGACGTTGGTCTGGTCCTCGCTCCAGCCCATCTCCTGCATGAGCTTGAGCGCGACCGCGGCGAAGGCCTCGTTGATCTCCACGAGGTCGATGTCGGATGGCGACATGCCCGCGACGGCGAGCGCCTTGCGGCAGGCCGGCGCCGGGCCGGTGAGCATGATCGTCGGCTCGGAACCGATGACGGCGGTCGAGACGATGCGTGCCCGGGGGGTCAGGCCCATCTCGGCGCCGACCTGCTCGCTGCCGATGAGGACGAGCGCAGCACCGTCGACGATGCCCGACGAGTTGCCCGCGTGATGAACGTGCCGGATCTCGTCGACCGAGTCGTACTTCTCGAGGGCGACGTGGTCGAAGCCACCCAGCTCGCCGATCCCGGCGAACGAGGGCTTGAGCGCGCCGAGCGACTCCGGCGAGGCGTCCCCGCGGACCGTCTCGTCGTGGTCGAGGACGACGATGCCGTTCTGGTCGCGCACCGGCACGACCGAGCGGGAGAAGTGCCCGGCCGACCACGCAGCGGCGGCCCGGTGCTGGCTCTGAGCCGCGAACCGGTCGACGTCCTCGCGCGAGTAGCCCTCAACGGTCGCGATGAGGTCTGCGCTGATCCCCTGCGGCACGAAGTCGGTCACGAGCGCGGTCGCCGGGTCCATGGCCCAGGCCCCGCCGTCGCTGGCCATGGGGACCCGCGACATCGACTCCACGCCCCCGGCGATGAGGAGGTGCTCCCAGCCCGAGCGCACGCGGGCGGCCGCCTGGTTGACCGCTTCCAACCCGGAGCCGCAGAAGCGGTTGAGCTGCACCCCGGCCACCGGCTCGGGATAGCCGGCCTTGAGCGCCGCGATCCTCGGCAGGACCGAGCCCTGGTCGCCGACCGGCGAGACGATCCCCATGACGACGTCGTCGATGCGGGAGCGGTCGAGCCCGGGGTTGCGCTCGGCGAGTGCGTGCAGGAGACCGACGGTCAGGTCGATCGGCTTGATCTCGTACAGTGACCCGCTCGCCTTGCCTCGTCCGCGCGGGGTCCGCACGGCGTCGTAGATGATGGCCTGTCCACTCATGTCGTTCTCGTTCTTCTTCCCGTATGCGGCTGCGGCCGGGCGTCGACCGCGCCTATCCTGAACATATGTATAGCAGCGAGGACGAACGTCCAGCCGGCAGTGTGACGCATGCGGTGCTCAACCAGGCCCCGCCGAGGGTCGGGGTCGACGAGTACCGCTCGAACACCGCGCTGCGAGAGGCCGTGCACGCGTTCGGCGCCGACTGGGCCGAGGACGCCCTCCGGGCGACCGGCGCGCTCGTGGGACAGGAGGACTTCCAGCGCGACGCCGAGCTCGCGAACACCATCCCTCCCCGGCTGCACACCCACGACCGCTACGGGCACCGTGTCGACGAGGTCGAGTTCCACCCCGCCTACCACCGGGTGATGGGGTCCGCGATCGCGGCGGGGGCGCATACGAGCGCCTGGGCCGACCCGGGACCGGGTGCCAACGTCGCCCGGGTGGCCCACTTCCAGCTGTTCTCCCAGATCGAGGCCGGTCACGCCTGCCCGGTCTCGATGACGCACGCGGTCGTCCCCTCGCTGCAGACCACCCCGGCGCTCGCCCGGGAGTGGCTGCCGAAGGTCTACTCCCGCACCTACGACCCGCAGCTGCGCGACCCGGCGACGAAGGACGGCGTCATCTTCGGAATGGCGATGACCGAGAAGCAGGGCGGCTCGGACGTGCGGGCCAACACGACCCGCGCCGTCCCCGCCTCGGGCACACACGGGGAGGGGACGTATGCGCTCACCGGCCACAAGTGGTTCTGCTCGGCACCGCAGTCGGACGCCTTCCTCGTCCTCGCGCAGGCCGACGCCGGCCTGTCCTGCTTCCTCGTTCCCCGCGTCCTGCCCGGCGGCGATCGCAACCCGTTCGAGATCCAGCGCCTGAAGGACAAGCTCGGCAACCACTCGAACGCCTCGAGCGAGATCGAGCTCGCCGGGACGCTCGGCCGACTCGTCGGCGAGGAGGGCCGCGGCGTGCGGACCATCGTCGAGATGGTCAACCGCACCCGGCTCGACTGCATCATCGGGACGACCGCCGGCATGCGCCAGTCGGTCGCCGAGGCCGCCTGGCACGCCCGGCACCGCTGCGCCTTCGGGGCCCTGCTCAACGACCAGCCGGCGATGACCGGGGTTCTCGCCGATCTCCAGCTCGAAACCGAGGCGGCGACCTGGACGATGATGCGCCTCGCGGCAGCGGCCGACGAGGACACCCCCGAGTCGGCGGCGTTCTCCCGGCTGGCCGTCCCGGTTGCGAAGTACTGGATCTGCAAGCGCGGCCCGGAGCACGCCTACGAGGCGATGGAGTGCCTCGGCGGCAACGGCTACACCGAGGCCTTCCCGCTCGCACGCCGCTATCGGGAGCAGCCGGTGCTGGCGATCTGGGAGGGGTCGGGCAACGTCATCGCCCTCGACGTCCTGCGAGCGATGGCGACGGCACCGGTCGCGGCGGAGGCGTTCCTCGCCGAGGTCGGGTTGGCCCGCGGCCAGGACGTCGTGCTCGACGCGCATCTGGACCGGACCGCTGTCCTCATGCGTTCCGCCGAGCCGCGCACGGCGCGCCGGGTGGTCGAGGCGATGGCCCTCGCCCTGCAGGCGAGCGTCCTCGTACGGTATGCACCGGCCGCCGTCGCCGACATCTTCATCCAGGTCCGGCTCGGCGCGGACCGCAGCCTCATCTACGGTGCGCTGCCGTCGGGTGTCGCCCTCGACCCGATCGTCGCCCGCGCCTGAGCTCGGGCGAGAGGGTCGTGGGACCCGACCACCGCATACCCCCATCGACATACCCCCATCAACGTCGCATCCCCCGGTGTGTTGAGGACATCTGTGGAGTGACAGCGAGGAGGGCCGGGAGCGCGTGCTCCCGGCCCTCGCGAAGTGGCAGCTTCGCAGTGTCGATCAGTGGCTGTCCACCAGCTCACGCTCGGACGCGCCCGTCGTGTCGACGTCGTCGTCGCGACCGGCGCGGGCTCCACCAGAGGCCCAGACCAGGCCGGCGCCGAGGAGGAGGTTGACCGCGCCGAGACCGGCGAGCAGGGCGACGATACCGAGGGCGATCTTGAGGGCGGAGGCGGTGACGGTGCCGACACCGAGCTCACCGACGAGGCCGTGGACGGTTCCGGTCCAGATGTCACCGCGGGCGGCGGCGTCGGCCGGGTTGCTGCGGTCGAAGTCGGCCCAGTACTGGCCGCCGTTCGGGTACTCGATGGTCCAGCCTTCGGCCGGGAACGGGCTCGGGACGGCAAGCATCTCATCGCCGACCTGCAGCTCGGTGAGCGCGTTGCCTTCACCGTCGACGAGCTGCGCCTCGGTGAGCGTGATCTCGGTCGTGCCGTTGATGACGTGGTAGACGACGGTGGCCATCTGGTACATGTACTCGCTGCCGGTGTTGACGAGCGGGTCGCTGGCGTCCATCTCGCGGCCGGAGACGGGGTAGCCCCACTCGTCCTCGAGCATGGCCATGATGTTGTCGGCCTCCTCGGTGGTGCCGCGGTCGATGAGCTGGCCGTCCTCGTTGTAGGTCAGCTCGACGCCCTGGACCTCACTGAAGCTCTGGAGGGAGTTGGCGCCGTCGTTGTAGAGCTTGAACGCCACCCCCGCGCCGATGAAGAAGACGAGGCCGAAGGCCATGAGCATGATGCCGACCGTGCGAAGTCGTTGTGCCATTGTGGAACCTCCTCCGGGGACTGCCCGGTTGAGAAGCGGTGGGTCGCATGTGGCGAGTGCGGTCCAGGATCCCTGTCGTTTCGTGATCCATGGAAAAATTTACTACTACATTCGGTAGTATTAAAGGAAGGCATCCCTTACTACACGTCGTAGTAGAAGTTCACCAGTGCCTGAACGGGTCACCCGGCATCTGCTCCGGCGCGGGTTTGCGAGCGATGAGCAGGCAGCGCCGCTCGGTGAGCTCAAACGGAGCCTCCCGGGCGTCGAGCTCGAGGAGTGTGTCGGCGTGACGGTCGAAGTCGAAGCTCTCCGGCAGCTGCCACGGCAGACGCGGCAGGGCGCCCACCAGGGCGTCGACACTCTCGAAACTCAGGCTCCCGCGCCAGGCCTCGGCCCGCTCGACGACGAGCCCGGCCTCCTCGATGTCGCGACGCAGGATCGCGAGACCGACCGGCGGGTGCGCCGGTTCGGCCCCGAGGATCTCCGTACGAT